>NZ_JBKQOI010000340.1:0-26780 GCF_052145595.1 Mycobacterium sp.
TGCAGCGTCTTCAGGCTGATGCCAAGAATCTCGGCGGCGCGCGTTTTATTATTGTTGGTGGCTTCCAGGGTCTTCAAAATCAGCAAGCGCTCGGCCTCGTCGACGGTGGTGCCGACGCCCAGGCGCACCGCGTTTGCTTCCTGCACCGGAGCCCGTGGAATCACCTGGCCAAAGCCAGGAGGCAGATGCCGGGGCTCGACCAGCGCACTTGCCGGTGTCGAGCAACCGCTTGACGATCTTGAGAACCAAGATGTCCTTGAACGAGTAGAGGCGCTGGCTGCCGGAGCCCGCCGCGCTGCGGATCGACGGAACCACCAGCGACGTGCGTGCCCAGTAGTCCAGCTGGCGGTACGTGATTCCGGCGATCTGGCACGCACTCGGCCCGCGGTAGCCGACCAGCTCATCAGGCACGGAATCGTCGGGAAACAGCCCGGGCTGCACGGGTCCGCCTGGTGCGGTGACGTTGTCGTCACTGCTCGCGGCGTTCGGATGCTCAGCTAGGTCCAGCTGTTCTTGACGTGGCTGCTCGCTCACGGTGGTTCCTCTCGCCGATCGCGCTGTCGGTGATAGCTGCGTCACTGGCCGTACCGCAGCCACGTTTGCTCAGGCCCGAGTGCTAGAGAGCTTACGCTTTCCGGTGGCTGCCGCGCCGTTTAAGTCGTGATCAAAGTATGGCCGCCAGACGGCCAACTGGGCGACTATCGACCAGGCGTGTCGACATCGCGCTACCAGATGAGATGCATCCGTGATGTCGAGGTCCAACCTGGTACCTCCACACCTACCCGTCTCGGCCCACCGTCGTGCGCCGAGCAGTCCCCCGCAAGCGGGAGGTGCCCCCAGCATAATCGCATCATTTGCGCAGATCGCGTGCGAGTCTGTGGCTGCTCGCAGGCGGGCCGTCCGGCCTGCCTGGGCCGGGGCTAGGTGGCCTTGAAATCGTCGGGAGACACGCTGTCGAGAAACTCCTTGAACTTCTCGACCTCATCCTCCCGGACAACGGTGCTGGCCTCCTCGTCGCTCTCGTCGGGTATCAGCAGCCCGGCCTGGGCGAGCACGGCTTCCTCAACGTAGATTGGAACGCCGACCCGCAGTGCTATCGCCACCGAGTCCGAGGGGCGCGCCGAAACCGTGATGTTGCGATCGAAAACCAGGTCAGCGTAGAAGGTGCCTTCCTGCAGATCGACGATCCGCACTTCTTTCAGCGAATGCCCAAGCGCCGCAATGAGATCCCTGATCAGATCATGGGTCAGCGGGCGAGGTGGTTCAACGCCTTGCTGCTCAAGCGCGATGGCGGCAGCTTCGGATTGACCGATCCAGATTGGCAGGTACCGGTCACCGTTGGCTTCGCGCAGCAACAGCACCGGCTGGTTCTGCGGCTGCTCCACGCGAATGCCGACAACACGAACTTCACCCATCTGTGTCCGCCCTCCGCACATGCCGCCGTGGTCTCACTCAGACTCGGCGCGACGACATGGTCGGACTGAACGCCCCTCCATGCCGCCGAACACCAAGCTGTCCAACGAAGTCTAATCCTCAGCGGTGCAGAACGTCGCGAACGGCAGACTTGATCAATGACGTGTGCAGCGTGATTGCGAGCGCGGCAACCTCACGCGCCAGGTCGTCGGCGCGATCGCGGGCGCCGGCCTTGCCGGCTTTGACTAACGGCCCGGCGATTTGAGCGATCAGGTCCGACTGCCTGTCGGCCGCCGAGCGGAAGGCGCGCAGATGCCGCGGCTCGACGCCGTATTCGGACAGCGCCCGCGCACATTGCAAGATCACGACAGCGTGCTCGTCGAAGAAACGGCCCGGGCCGGTGGTGATGACCCCGGCTTTGAGCAGCGCCGTCAGCAGTTCGTCGTCCACCCCCGAGCGCTGCAGGAGGTCTTCTCGACTCAGCCGGATGCGGGTGGGGGCCACCGCTTCGGCGTCGGATCCGGCCCCGGCTTCGGAACCGACTTCGCCGCCCGCTACCGACACCAACCGCGGCACACCGTACGGCGACCCGACTGCCGGCAGCTCGCCGTCGGGCTGGGCGTCCAGCTGTGCCCTGATCACCTTCAGCGGCAGGTAGTGATCCCGCTGGGCGGTCAGAATGAACCGCAGCCGGGCGCAGTCGTATGCGGTGAACCTACGGTATCCCGAAGCAGCACGCTGCGGCGTCACCAGTCCCTCAGCCTCCAAGAAGCGAATCTTGGAGATCGTGACATCGGGGAAATCGGGCCTCAACAGGTCCAGAACGGCCCCGATCGACATCCCGGCCAGTGCCGGGCTATCGGGTGCGCTCACTAGCCTCCGGATCCTCCATCGTCGTCACCTTGCTTGGGCCCGGTTAAGAACACCAAGCGGAACTTGCCGATCTGCACTTCGTCACCGTTTGCGAGTACTGCCGAATCCACTGGCTCACGGTTGACGTAGGTGCCGTTGAGGCTACCAACGTCAACGACGTGGAATTCGTTGTTTTCCAACCTGAATTCGGCGTGGCGACGGCTGACCGTTACGTCGTCGAGGAAGATGTCGCTGTCGGGATGCCGACCGGCGGACGTGATGGCCTGGTCGAGCAAGAACCGCGATCCAGCGTTGGGTCCGCGTTTGACGACCAGCAACGCCGAGCCTGCCGGGAGTCCCTCGACCCCCGATACCGCGCTCTCGCTCCCCGCTTGCGCGGGAGCATCCAGTTCGTTGAGGAAGTCGGCGCGGAAGACGGAAGTCGTCTCCACTGTGACGTCGTCAGAAGTCTGATCGTTGTCCATGTCCGTCACCCGCTGCTCCTTACTGGCCGCTGTGCGTTATCTGACCGGGCCGCTCGGGCCGGCTCCCCGTCAAGGTTGCTGGCCTTGTACCAGCCCCGTACTGCCGCTTACTTGCCTGTCTGGTGCCGTCTAACGTCGATGTGTCGACGTTACCGCGCACCGGTCCGCAATGTGTCCCCCAGCGGGGGATCCGGAGCCCGATTGCCGGGCTTCCGCCACAGCTGCGTGGGGGTGGGGGATCCCCCAGCTCGGACCAGCCGGGCCGCCCGCGTCGCCGCGCGGGGCTGGCTGGCACCTTAGCAATCGTCATTCGGTCAGTGTTCCGCGGTAGGCCTCAGCGTCAAGCAGCCTCGAAATGCTCGACTCCAACCCGGCGACATCCGAAACCTGAACATCGAGCAGCCAGCCGGCCCCGTACGGGTCGGAATTGACCAGCTGCGGACTGCCTTCCAGATCGGCGTTGACCGCAGACACGGTGCCCGAGACCGGCGCGAACAGGTCCGACACCGATTTCGTCGATTCGACCTCGCCGAAGGATTCGCCCGCGGTCACTTCGCTGCCCACATCGGGCAGCTGAACGAAGACGACATCGCCGAGCGCCGACTGCGCGAAGTCGGTGATCCCGACCCGCACGGTGTCATCACCGCTTCGTCGAATCCATTCATGTTCGGCGGTGTAATGCAGGTCGGAAGGGATATCGCTCACGGTAATCCTGTTCGGGTCGCTGTTGGTCACTTGACGGGCTGAGCGTATTGGTGCGGTTTTGGTTGTCGCAAGGTGGCCACGTCCACCCGGTCGGCCTGCTGCACCGACATCCGCGCACCGACGCGCTTGATGCTGTCCTCTGCGCCACCGGGAATGTTCATCGCCGCGGCCAGCGTGGGCGGATCACCAATCGCCAGAATCGAATACGGGGGTGACAATGTCTTGTTGTCGATGGTCAGCGAACCAGGCATCCCCACCATCCAGGTATCGACACCTACTCGAACGGACTGGTGCGCATCGTTGATTTCAATCGCCTCGGCGCCGGCGGCCCGCAGTTCGTTGATCACGTCGAGCATCGATTCCGGTGACACCCCCGGCCCGGGGTCCTCGACGGTGACGGTGACGCCGGGCCCGGTGGCGCCCACCGAGCCGACCAGGATGGATAACGCTGCCAACCTGGCCTGGGCGCTTTGGATGGCGGCCTGATCGGTGTTGCCGGAGGCCTGCAACGAATTCAGTGTGTTCTGAAGTTCGCTCACTTCGGTGTTGAGCGTTGCTTCGCGCTGCCGCAACGAATCCAGCAGGACTAACAGGTCTGCGGGACGGGCCGTATCCAGCGAATCGCCCGACTTGGTCTGACGGACCTGCGTCACGATGGCGATCCCCAAGACCAGACACAACAGAATCGCCAACGTTCCGAAAACCAGGCGGGAGCGACCACCATGCACCAGTGCGGACAATCCCCGGCGGCGCACCGGTCCGATCTCCGGGCGCGGACCTTTCGCCGGCAGCTCGTGGCGGCCGCGTTGTGCGCCTTCGGTCGCGCTCGGATCCGCTTCGGAGTGGCCGTGCCGGGTTGGCGCGTCACGACTTTCGTCGGACGCGCGATCGGCCGGGTCCTGGCTCACGGTGACCTCATCTGCGTCATGCTCCGAATAACCGGCGCCGCAGCGCGGCGGCGTTGCCGAAGATGCGGATACCCAATACAACGATGATGGCCGTGGATAGCTGCGTGCCAACACCCAATTGGTCGCCGACGTAGACGATCAGGGCAGCCACGAAGACGTTGAACACGAACGAAACCACGAACACCTTCGGGTCAAAGATCCGCTCGAGGTAAGCACGCAGCCCACCGAACACCGCGTCTAGCGCAGCCACCACCGCGATCGGCAAATACGGCTGGATCACCTCGGGGACGGCGGGGTGAAAGACCAGGCCCAGCACGATGCCAACCGCAAGCGCAGCGATACCGATCATGCCCGGTTTCCCGTCCGCATTTCCCGCGCGGGGATCTGCCTCACGAGGACTTTTCTCACTAGGGCCCAATCTGTTTGGCGAACTTGACATCCCTGATGGATCCGGCAGGCAGCGAGAGACCGTCGGCGATATTCACGGTGACGACGACACCGTAGGAGGCCTCCAGCAGCCTGAGACGCTCGCGGCCTGGGCTGTGGTCGAAGACGTCTCGCATCGCGTGCGGCGGACCGACCGCCAGGATCTTGTAGGGGCTGCTCGTGGGGTTGTTGTCGACCAGGATCGCTCCGCCGGCCTGGCGGATGGTCACGTTCGGCCCGATCCGGACCCCACCGACCGATATGGCCTCGGCGCCGCACGCCCACAGCGAGTTGACGACCAGCTGCAGATCGCGGTCCAGGATGATTTGGCGGCTGCCGTTGACCCGCTGTTTGGACACGTCGGAAAGATTCGGGCTGGCACCGGGATCCGTCACGGTCACCGTCAGGCCGGGGCCGATGATCGGTGTGCTGGCCGCCGCGAGGCTGAGTGTGTCGAGCCGTGTCAGCAGCCGCTGCCCCTCGGCGTCGTCTGCCAGCGCGTGTCGCTGCACGTCGTCGACTCGAGCCGACAGTGCGCTGCGCTGCTGGGCCAACTTGGCTGCGGAGGCTTCCGTCGAACGCACGCTTCGCGCCAGCAGCTGCTGCGCGGTGCGCACACCCGGCGCAACCGAGCGGGCCTGCGCGACCGCGGCGGCAAACACGGTGGCGATCAGCAGCGCCGCCAGAGCCTGCCAGAGCCAGCCGAAGACGCGTTTTCGCCCAAGCGGTGGTGTGGCAGCGTCGCCACGTTTGGCGGCGGCCGCAGCGTAGCCGGGATCGAGGTGCTCCGAAAGCAGGGCCTGCAAGAGCGAGGGCACCGGGATCTTTTTTATTACCCGCGCCGCCGCGTGGGCACTGTGGCCGGCGTTGGGGTCATAGCCGCCGAGCAGGCGGTCAGCGTCAGCCATGCTCACCAACTTTGCGGGCGACTGGGTGACGGGCAGGGTCGTTGAGCTTGGGCATGCGGCGCACGACCAAGACCATCTGCACCGCATACAGTACGAACGACCACAGGTACGCATACATACCCCAGCCCAAAAAACCCCAACCACAGGCCCCCAGTACGCGGCTCCACAACGCGCCCCCCGTGCCCAGCAGGACTAAGGGAAAGCCGGCCATCAGGGCGAACGTTGCGGCCTTGCCGACATAGGTCACCGGGAGCGCCGACAGTCCGCGCCTCCGAAGCAGCGGCAGCGTCGCGGCCAGCAGCGCGTCGCGTGCCAGCAGGGTGATGACGAACCACCACGGCATGATCCCGCTCAACGCCAACACGACGGGGACGGTCACCATGTAGAGGCGGTCGACCGCCGGGTCCAGCAGAACGCCCAGCCGCGAGGACTGGTTGAGCACCCGGGCGATCTTGCCGTCAGCCCAGTCGGAGGCCCCGCTGAACATCAGGATCGCGACCGCCCAGCCGTTTGCATGCGCGAACAGCAGGAGGTAGGCGAATACCGGGATGAGCACCAGTCGGATGGCGCTCAGCGCGTTGGGCACCGTCAGCACCCGGTTAGGCGGAAGCACCGGCTCCATGAGCCGTGACCTTAACGCGCAGATATTGTGGTCCGTTAACGGACCACGGAACGGTCCAGCGTACGGTCCAGCGTGCAGCTGGCGTCACGCTCGACGACCCGGTCTAACGGAATACCCCGGGCAGGCTCAGGGTCGACAGTGTGTCGTCGGCCAGCGGATTGTCGTTGACCATGTATGTCCACGTCGACGTCGGTCGCGCCAGCTTGGACAGATCCAGTCCCGGCTCCTCTTCGAGGACGTTAGCGGTTTCGAAGGTCTGTTGAGCCGCCTCGATCGCATCGGCGGCCAGCGAGGCGAACGCGTCGACGGCCAGCCGATGAAACTCGTCCAGCGGGTTCTGCCGGCCCAGCGCGCGCAAGTGGATGCTTTCGCGGATGTCGGCCAGATACGCCAGATGGTCGGCCCAGCCTCGGTCGAGGTGATACAGCATGATCAGCCGGCAGATGGTCTCGAGGCGTTCTTCGGAGATTTCTTCAGACAGCTCCTCGTACCGCTGTGGCGCCAGTTGGGCGAGTTCCTCGCGCGCGGTTGCGGTGCGCAGCAGCGTGTTTCGCCGATCGACGATGATCGCGCGCTGCTGGGCGATCAACTGGTTGTAGCGCCAGGTGTTCGCGTGCACGTCCAGCATCCGGCCCTCGGCAACCCGCTGAGCATGGTCGAGCAGCCCGGCCGCCTTGGCGCTGACGATCCGGCCGTCCTCATCGGTCTGCGTCGGCAGCTTGTTGTGGTCGAGGTTGGCGGTGACGACGTCGTCTTCCCAGCTCGAAAAGAACACCGACGACCCGGGATCGCCCTGGCGCCCGGCGCGGCCGCGTAACTGGTTATCGAGCCGTTCGGTGTGATGCCGACCCGTGCCGACCACGTGCAGCCCGCCGAGCTCGGCCACCCTGTCGTGGTCGCCTTCGTCGGATCCGCCGAGCCGGATGTCGGTGCCGCGCCCGGCCATCTGGGTCGACACCGTGACCCCGCCGAATTCGCCGGCCTCGGCGATCACTTTCGCCTCCTCGGCGTCGTTCTTCGCGTTGAGCACGACCGCGGGTATGCCCTTGCGCAGCAGCCGCTCGTGCAGCTCCTCGGATTCGGCCACGTCGCGGGTGCCGACCAGCACCGGCTGTCCGGTCTCGTGTACCTCGGCGATGTGGTCGATGATCGCGTCGTTCTTGGCGGCCGCGGTGATGTAGACCCGGTCGGACTCGTCCTCGCGAATGTTTGGAGTATTCGGCGGAATTGGCGAAACACCGAGCTTGTAGAACTGGCGCAGTTGCTCGCCGGCGGCCAGCGCGGTGCCGGTCATGCCACACACCGTTGCGTAGCGGTTGATCAGCGCCTGCACCGTGATGGTGTCGAGCACCTCGCCCGTCTCGGTGGTTTCGATGCCCTCCTTCGCCTCGACGGCGGCCTGCAGTCCATCCGGCCAGCGCTGCAGTTGCGCGATGCGGCCGCGCGACGCGTTGATCAGGTGCACCGCGTCGTCCCGGACGATGTAGTGCACGTCGCGCTGCAGGAGCACATGTGCGTGCAATGCGACGTTGACCTCGGTCAACGTGGTACCGACGTGCTCCTCGGAATACAGATCGATGCCGCCGAGCGTTTTTTCGACTTTGCGCGCGCCGGCCTCGGTCAGGTGGACGTTGCGATTGTCCGAGTCCGTGTCGTAATCCGCGCTCGCTTCCAGCTCGCCAACCAGCTTGATGATCTCGAGCCGCGGTGTCTCGCGATGGGTGGTGCCGGCCAGCACCAGCGGCACCAACGCCTCGTCGACCAGCACGGAATCGGCTTCGTCAATGAGCGCCACATCGGGGTTGGGCGACACCAAATCGGCGACGTCGGTCACCAGCTGATCGCGCAACACATCGAAGCCGATCTCGTTCACCGAGGCGTAGGTGACGTCGCAGCCGTAAGCGGCCCGGCGATCCTCGCTCGTCGACTCAGCGGTGATCCAGCCGACCGTCAGCCCCATGGCCTCCACCAGCGGGCCCATCCACTCCGCGTCGCGGCGGGCCAGGTAGTCATTGATCGTCACCACGTGCACGTGCCGCCCCGCAAGGGCGTATCCGGCCGCCGCGATCGCGCCGGCCAGGGTTTTGCCTTCACCGGTGGCCATCTCGATCACGTCGCCGGCAAGCATGCGTAGCGCACCGAGCAGCTGCACGTCGAAAGGCCGCAACCCCGTCGACCGCTCGGCCGCTTCCCGGGCAATCGCGAGGAACTGCGTGATGTCTTCGGACTCCGCGAGATCCCCGAGCTTCAGCAACCCGGTCGCCTTGAGCAGCTTCTCGTCGCTGAGAGCGGCGGCTTCCTCGTCGTATTCCGACGAGGCGGTGACCTCGGCGAGGGACCGGGTCCGGTCCTTTTCCGTACTGGCGCCCAGCAGCCGCCAGAATCGGCTACTCAGACGGCCGGGTTGAGCGTGGGTGGTCTTTGACACAGGTCAACGGTACGCGAGGGCTGACCGGCGCGAGGGTGCGTGTCTGTACAGCGACACGCCGTTACGGCCGTGCATTTGCGCACCCTCGCGGGCGTCAGGCCAGGTTGGATCGGCGTGGATAGGCGATGCTGGGGTCGGTGAGCACGTTGACGACGGCGGGCAGGCCGCTCGCGAACGCACGTTCCAGTGCGGGCCGCAGCTGGGCGGGCGCGGAGACCAGCTCGCCATGGCCGCCCAGGGCGCGCGCCACCTCGTCGTAGCGCGTGCCCGGACGCAGCTCCGCGACCACCGAATAGCCGTAAATCGCCTCCATGGGGTGTTTTTCGAGAGCCCAGATTCCGTTGTTGCCGATCACCGATACGACCGGCACGTTGTGCCGGACGAGGGTGTCCCATTCCATGCCGCTGAAGCCGAATGCGCCGTCGCCCTGCAGGAGGACGACCTGACGGTCCGGTCGGGCCAGCTTGGCGGCCAGGGCGTAGCCGGGGCCCGAACCAAGGCAGCCGAACGGGCCACTATCCAGCCAGCAGCCCGGCAGATAGCTGTCGATCACCCGGCCGGCATAGGAGCCGAAATCGCCGGCGTCGATGACGACTATGGCGTCGCGGTCCAGCAGCGGCGCCAGCTCTGCGTACACCCGCATCGGATGCAACGGGATCCGGTCGTCGCCGAGCTCGGCATTTTCGCGTCCGCGCGCCGCGGTTTCGGCCGTCCGCAGCTCGTCGATCCAGTCCTGGTGGCCGGTCCAGGCCGGTCCGGCCAGCGCCGACAGGATCGGCGTGAGGTCGCCGTAGAGGCCGGCCGCGATCGGACGCGGGTGGTCGCGGTCGGGCTCGACACGGTCTGCCACGACGAGCTTGGTTTGCGGCCCGAACACCCCACCGAAGCCGAGCCGGAAATCCATCGGCACGCCGACGACCAGCGCCACGTCCGCCTCACCCAGCGCTTTCGCCCGGACCCGCGAGAACGCCATCGGGTGGTCGGCGGGCACAGCGCCGCGGGCCATCCCGTTCATCAAGACCGGGATTTGGCGTTCCTCGGCAAGGCGCAGCAGCGCCGCTTCCCCGTGTCCCCACCAGACGTTGGTCCCCGCCATGATCACCGGCCGGCGGGCCGCCGTCAGCAGGCTGGCGGCACGGTCTAACGCGGCGCCGTCGGCAGCGGCAACCGGCGGCGAATCGGTGAGCGCGCCGGGGCGGCCGTCATCTTTCGCCATGGAAAACGCGTGGTCCATCGGAAAATCGACGAACGCCACACCCGACGGGGCACTGACTGCCGCCCGCAACGCTCCGTCGACCAGCCAGCCGGCGGCGTCGGGCGACTCTGCGGTGGCGGCGAACCGAGCCAACGGCGCGACAAAGGGCACGTGGTCGATCTCCTGCAGCGAGCCCATACCCCATCGCAGCGCGGGGGCGCGGCCGCCCAGCACCACCAGGGGTGACTGGTTCTGCTGCGCCGCCGCCATCGCGCTCATCCCGTTGGTGACGCCCGGGCCCGCGGTGAGTGCGGCCACGCCGGGCAGCCTCGTCACCTTCGACCAGCCCTCGGCGGCAAACGTCGCGGTCTGTTCGTGGCGGGTGTCGACCAGGCGGATGCCCTCGTCACGGCAGCCGTCGTAGATGGAAAAGAGGTGGCCGCCGGATAACGTGAAGAGGGTATCGATACCGCTGGCCCTGAGCCGGCGCGCTATGAGCCGGCCGGCATGAAATGTTTGGGTGGGGACGGCGTCGGCACTCATGACCGCAGCCTATCCACATCCTTCGGGTACCTTCGCCGGAGGATTTCTGTTGGGGATCGCTACGAACACCTCGACTCTAAGGAGGCATCGACCTTGGGCCCGAAGCCGTTTTCGCCGTCGATCAACTGGTCGGCGGCGCCCATCGATTCCTTGCGCTGGGTCGCCATAGCGTGGGTGATCAGCGCCGTTTGTCTGATCGCTGTGCTGCTTGTGTTCCGGTACCTCACGCCCTGGGGCGGGCAGTTCTGGCGGATCACCCGTGGGTACTTTGTCGGGGCACACAGCGTTCGGGTGTGGCTGATGCTCGGCGTGCTGTTGCTGTCGGTTCTGCTTTCGGTGCGCCTCATGGTATTGCTCAGCTACCAGGGCAACGACCTGTATACGGCGGTGCAGAAGGCGGTCCAGGGCGTTGCCGCGGGCAATGACAGCGTCAAACAATCCGGAATTCACGGCTTTTGGATGTCGATCGCGATTTTCAGCGTGCTGGCAGTCCTGTACGTCATTCGCTTCATGATTGATATCTATCTGACGCAGCGGTTCATCATCGCCTGGCGCATGTGGCTGACCGCCCACCTCACCGATGACTGGCTGAACGGCAGGGCCTACTACCGGGACCTGTTCATCGACAACACCATCGACAACCCCGACCAGCGCATCCAGCAGGACATCGACATCTTCACCGCCAATGCCGGCGGCACACCGAACATCCCGTCCAACGGAACGGGCAGCACCTTACTGTTCGGGGCCGTCAACGCCGTCGCCTCGGTGGTCTCGTTCGCCGCCATCCTGTGGCACCTCTCCGGAAATCTGAATCTCTTCGGCTTGGAGATACCGCGCGCGATGTTCTGGACCGTTCTGGTCTACGTGCTGGTCGCGACGGTGGTCGCAATCTGGCTGGGCCATCCGCTGATTCGGCTCAGCTTCGACAACGAGAGGCTCAATGCCGCGTTTCGTTATGCCCTGGTGCGATTGCGGGACGCCGCCGAAGCGGTGGGCTTCTACCGCGGTGAGCGGGTCGAGCGGGCGCAACTGTGGCGGCGCTTCACGCCGATCATCGACAACTACCGCAAATTCGTTCGCCGGACCATCATCTTCAACGGATGGAACTGGTCGGTGTCGCAGGCAATTGTTCCGCTGCCGTGGGTGATCCAGGCGCCGCGGCTGTTCGCCGGCCGGATCGACTTCGGCGATGTCGGCCAATCCGCGACGGCATTCGGCAACATTCAGGACTCCCTGTCGTTCTTCCGCAACAACTACGACGCGTTCGCCGCCTTCCGGGCGGCGATCATCCGGTTGCACGGCCTGGTTGACGCCAACGCGCAGGGCCGCGCGCTGCCGACAATCCTGGTCAAGCCGAGCGAAGAGGCGACGGTTGAGCTTCGCGACGTCGAAGTGCGCACGCCGGGCGGTGACCGGCTGATCGACCCGCTGGACGTGCAGCTGGACAACGGGGACACGCTGGTGATCACAGGGCGATCGGGTGCCGGCAAGACCACGCTGCTACGGAGCCTGGCCGAATTGTGGCCCTACGCTTCAGGAACCCTTTGCCGTCCCGACGGCGATAACGCGACGATGTTCTTGTCGCAATTGCCGTATGTGCCGCTGGGCAGTCTGCGCACCGTGGTGTGCTACCCGAACTCGCCGGATGAAGTCTCCGACGCTGAGCTGCGGGACGTGTTGACCAAGGTGGCCCTGGCACCACTGATCAACCGGCTCGACCAGGAGCAGGATTGGGCCAAGGTTCTCTCCCCGGGTGAGCAACAGCGGGTCGCCTTTGCCCGCATCCTGCTCACCAAACCGAAGGCGGTCTTCCTCGACGAGGCCACCTCGGCGCTCGACGTGGGGCTGGAATTCGCGCTCTATCAGCTACTGCGCAACGAATTGCCGGACTGTGTGGTGGTCAGCGTCAGCCATCGACCCGCCGTCGAACAGCACCACGAACATGAGCTCCAATTGCTAGGCGGCGGCCCATGGCGGCTGGGCCCCGTGGAGAAGGAGCCCGCGCAGGTCTAAAGCCGGCATTGCGTGCTAACGCGCCCCCGGCCCACGGGGCCGCGTGCGCTCCGGCATCGTGTGCTAACGCGCCTGCGCGCCCCCGGCCCACGGGGCCGCGTGCGCTCCGGCGCGGCGGCCGAAGAATGAGCCTTCCCCGAGCTGCGTGCCACTGGCGTAGCCCTTGCCGTCCTGGGCGATGTTGGACGCGCACGCCCCCACCGCATACAAACCGGGCACGACCGTGCCGTCTTCGCGCAGCACCTCGCCATCCACCGAGGTGGCCAGCCCGCCGACGGTGAATCCGGCGTACATCGCCTTGCTCAGGGACATGTCGAACGCGCCCCAAGGGCCTTTATCCTGCGGCGCAAGGAATTCTGGCTGCTTATGAAAATCGGGATCCTCGCCGCGCGCGGCGTAGGTGTTGTAGCGGTCGAGCGTCGCAACCAGGTTGCCCTGCGGGATACCAAGCGCGGCTTCCATTTCGGCGACGGTTTCCCAGCCGTCGATCAGCGGGACCAGCGGCATCTTGGGGTGCTCCAAGTGCGCCTCGTCGACGATGAGAAACGCCGCGCTGTCCGGCTGATTCATGATGAACCCGGCGGTCCTGGAGTGATAGGAATCCTCTGCGACGAAACGCTTTCCGAGCTTGTTCACGATGATGCCGGTCAGCAGGATCGACGGCGGGTATGGCGGAGCCGTGATGAAGATCTGATCCATGTGCTGGGTGGCCCCGCCGGCCGATACGCCCATCCGGATGCCCAGGCCGTCGTCGTAGGTGTTTCCGAGCACGAACGGCTTCTCGGCCAGTTTGGGGGTGTACTTGGCCACCATCTCCGGATTCATGACGAATCCCCCGGCAGCGATGATGACCGACTTTGCTTTAATCGCGCCGGTTTCGGAGAAATGCTTCCACAGCACGCCGGTCACGGCGCCCGAGCCGTCCACGATGAGCTGGGTGGCGCCCGTCTCGTACCGGATTTGTACGCCCAGGCTTGCGGCCCGCTTCAGGAGCAGGTCGATCACCATGCTGGCGCCGCCGGTGTCGCCTGGTACGGGCACCTTGTGGCCGCGTGGCGCCGGCACCGCCTGCTCCAAGAACGGCCACACCTTCTCGTTGCCGGTGTACATCAACCCCTCGGTGTTGGGCTGGATCACCGCCTTGCCGGGGAAATAGCTGCGCTCGAACTGAAAACCCAAGTCTTCCAACCAATTGAAATGCTCGACGCTGCCCTCGCAGTAAGCACGAATCTTGGCGTGGTCCGGCTGCCGCGACACCGCGACCAGGTATTTGTACATCTCCTCGGGCGAGTCTGAGTGACCGGTCGCCTGCTGGACAGCGGTCCCGCCACCGAGGTAAAAGTGGCCCCCGGCAAGCGAAGTGGTTCCGCCCACCGCGGCGGCGCGCTCGAGCACCAGCACTCGCGCTCCGGCGGCCGCCGCGCTGACCGCCGCGCACCCACCGCCGATGCCGAAACCGATCACCACCACGTCGACGTTATCCGACCAGGACGCCACCGTGTCCGCGTTGACCGTTGCTGGTATCTCGGTGCTCACCGCTGCTCCTGTTTGATGTAGTCGTAGAACGCCCTCATCTCGGGCGGGATGTAGGCAATCTCCACAAACGGCACGCCCGCCTGCGGCGCTGACACGTAGGCGAATTGAATTCCGCCGGGCATCACGCCCTGCTGCACAACCGCGGCGCCAAAGTTTGCGGCCTCGATCAATGCTGCGTCGAAGCGCTCGGGGCTTTCCGCCTCCATGCAGACGTGGTGCAAGCCCGGCCCGGATTCGCGCAAAAAGTCACTATAGACGTTCTCTCCGCGGACCGGTGAAATCAGCTCCAACTGCATGTCCCCGAGATAGCTCAAGGAAATGCTGGCGACGAAATCGGCCGGCTTGCCGAGGTAGCTGCAGGTGTCCGGAGCAAAGTGCACGTTGGGTATCCGCACCCACTTCCGAACGCCTAACAAGCCGGTGAGGGCCGTTTCCGTGGCATCCAGGTCCGGGGTAACCCAGGCGATCTGCGTCGGCGATTGAACGGGTAGGGTCATCGTCTCGCAGGATAGCCCAGTCCGCTGGCCCCCAGGAAGGGCCACAAAGGCTTTGCCACGATCGGCCGCATACGGCGCGAAGAAGTCGAATGAACACGTTCTAATTCGGCCTGATCAATGCTGGCTCAGCACGCCCACCAGCAGCCGAAGCTGAGTGTCGAAGACCGCCGAGGGGTCGGTGAGGGTGTCGGCGCCGTATTGTCCGAACACCTCGAGGCTGATCGCGCCCAGCACCCCCGACCACAGCAAGAAGCACTTGGCGACGACCTGATCGTCGCCGGGAAAGCCGAATTCGTGGCGAATACGTCCGAAGTCTGACGACAACGGTTGGGGTGCAACATCGTTGGTCAACCGGATATCTCCAGTGGCGATTCCGGCGGCTATGGCGTCGAAGAACGCCCCGACGACGCGGGTGCCGGCTGCAACCGTGCGCTCCGGCGGCGCGTGATACCCCGGGACCGGGCTGCCGTACAGCAGGGCCCAGCCGGCCGGGTGGGCAACGGCCCAGCGCCGCGCCGCCCGCGCGATGGCGATGACGTCGTCACTCCACAGGTCGACCACGGTCTCGCGGGCCCGGTCCACGGCATCGGCCAGGTCGGAATACGCGTCGATGAGCAGCAGGGTCAGCAGTTCGTCGCGGCTGGACACGTACCGGTACACGGCGGAGGACACCATGCCGAGGTCGCGGGCTATCGCGCGCACCGACAGCCCGGCGGCGCCGCGCTCGACCAGCTGCCGGCGGCCGAGTTCGACGATTCGCGCCTCGATCTGCTCCCGCGATTCCTGGCGCTTGCCCACCAGGCCAGTCTGACACAACCGAGATCACCGCTCTTGCTTTTTGGAGACGGGTGTGGCAACGTGACGACCGTTGAGAGCACTGCTCTCAGATCGCTCAGAGAGGACGCACGATGGCCACGCGATACGCGGAACCGAACCAGGCCGCGCGGGCCGCTAACGCGGTAATCCGCTGGCTTGCCGAGCTGGGGATCAGCATCGCCGGGACTCGCGCGCTGCGCGTCCGGGGCCGCAAGAGCGGAAAGCAGCGGGCGGTGGTGATCAACCTGCTGACCGTCGACGGCGTGGACTATGTCGTCGCACCGCGCGGGAATACCCAGTGGGCGCGCAACGTCAGGGCCGCGGGCGTCGTCGAAATGGGCCCCCGCTGGCGCCGTCAACGCGCTCTCGTCAGCGAGGTCGACGATGCGGCCAAACCCGAATTGCTGAGGCGTTACCTGGCCAGGTGGTATTGGCAGGTCAAAGACTATGTCGGCGGGTTGACGCCGGACAGCAGCGATGACCAGCTGCGGGCCGCCGCCGCAACGATCCCGGTGTTCAAGCTGGCTGCCGCGGGCTGAATTGCCCTACCGGCGCGCTGTTCGGCATTCCGAGGTCCTCGCGGGCCTGTTCGGAGGCAACCCGCCACGACACCGCCGCCGGAAGGTCCCCCCAGACGCTGTTGAAGATCCCGACGATTTGCGCCGGCTTGCCCTGGGGAGCCAGGTAGACGGGTCCCCCCGAATCACCGTTGCGACTGAGGGCGCCGTGGGACATGGTGAACCACCCATTGTTGACGCTTTCCACGGTCCCGCAGGTTTCCCCGGTGCTCACGCCGAAATGGCAGACCGCCTGTCCCGGCGTGATGGCCAGGTTCGGGGCCGATACCAGTTGACGTCCGCCCGGCAGAACGTTGTTGACCGTCACGTTGTTGTCCAGCGCGATCGCCTCGTAGTCGCTGATCAACTGGTTGGTGGTCACGGTCGTACCGCTGGGCGTGTCGTCGCGGAAGGCCGCCAGATGTCCGATGAAGTTGTGGTCTTTGTCGGTGACTGCGCCCTCGCCCCCCCGGCAGTGCCCGGCCGTAAAGGCGACTTTCTGGACTGGGTCAATGTAAGCCAACGTGCACAGGCGGTTGCCTTGCAGGATCTCCATACCCGGATACACCAGCGTGGGTTCCGCTCTGGCCGTCCCAGACGACAGCCAGGGTGTGAGTGCCGCGACAGCGATCGACGCGGCAAATGCTCGCATTGCCAGTCGCCGCACCATGAACTCCGGTCCCTTCGGGCAGGTAAATATCGACTTGAGGTTGAGGTTACGGCGTAACCCTCCCCCACGTAGAGCTTTTTCGCGCCACCCCCGCCCGGCGTTACGGCGACGTCGCCAGCGGGACGGCCGCGTCGAGCTGGCTCGCCAGGCGCGGCGCCCAGCCGGGCGGCCCGAAGGCGTAGCCCAGCCGATCGCGCAGGCGGCTCGCCGATCGCCAGTCGCGGGCGATCGCGACGTATTCGCGCGTCTGCAGTTTCCAGATGTTGTACGTGTCGACCTGCTTGGTGAGGCCGTAATGCGGGCGGAACAGCTCGGGCTGGAAGCTACCGAACAGCCGATCCCAAATGATGAAGATGCCGCCGTAGTTCCTGTCGAGATACAGCTTGTCCATCCCGTGGTGGACTCGGTGGTGCGACGGCGTGTTGAAGATGAATTCGAATGGCCGTGGCAGCTTGTCGATCCGCTCGGTGTGCACCCAGAACTGGTAGATCAAGTTCAGCGACCAGCTGAAGAACACCATCCAAGGGGGAAGCCCCAACAGCGGCAACGGAACCCACATCAGGATCTCGCCGCTGTTGTTCCACTTCTGGCGCAGGGCGGTGGCGAAGTTGAAGTATTCGCTGGAGTGGTGCGCCTGGTGAGTCGCCCAGATCAGCCGGACCCGGTGGGCGATGCGGTGATAGGCGTAGTACAGCAGGTCGACACCGAGGACCGCGATGACCCACGTGTACCACCGGGTTACCGAAAGGTGCCACGGCGCCACATACGCATAGATTGCCGCATAGCCGAGCAGCGCCAGGGTCTTCCAGGCGGCGGTGGTGGCCACCGAAACAAGACCCATCGAGATGCTTGCCACAGAGTCGCGGGTGAGGTACGCGCCGGACTCCGGCCGTGCCGTGCCGGTGGCTCCGGTCTCCAGGCGTTCCAGCTTGCGGGCCGCCGTCCACTCGAGAGTCAACAGCAACAGAAAGAATGGAATGGCGAACAGCACCGGGTCCCGCATTAGCGGGGGCAGCGCGGACCAGAACCCAGTGACGGTATTCACACGGATAGATTACGACGACCGGCACGGTGCCCGTCGGGCTGATGCGGTCTCCGGGGCCCGTCAGGCGGTCAACCCTGTGGTCGCCGGCGTCGATAAATCGGATAATGCTCACGCGGCGTCGGCCGGCCGAGATCGATGAGGTGTTGGGCACTTGACCGCTGTGGTGGTAATCGGCTCGGGATTTGCTGGACTATGGGCGGCACTCGGCGCCGCCCGACGACTCGACGAGCTCGCTGTCCCGGCGGGCAGCGTAGCTATCACCGTGTTGAGCGCCAAACCGTTTCACGACATTCGCGTTCGCAACTACGAAGCGCATTTGACCGGCTGCCGCATCCCGCTCGCCGACCTGCTCGACCCCGTCGGAGTCACGCATGTCGCCGCCATAGTGACCGCGATTGACACCAGCGCCCGCATCGTGACCACATCGGGCGGCGCGACATACGGCTACGACCGGCTGGTGCTCGCGTCGGGCAGCCACGTGCTCAAACCCGCCATACCGGGCCTGCGGGAGTTCGGTTTTGACGTCGACACGTATGACGGCGCCGTGGCGCTGCTGCACCACTTGCAAGGGCTCGCCGACCGTGCGCTGACACCGGCAGCGGCGACGGTCGTCGTGGTCGGTGCCGGGTTGACCGGTATCGAGGCCGCGTGTGAGCTGCCGAAGCGCCTGCGCGGCTTGTTCTCCCGCGAAGGCGTCACCCCCCGGGTGGTTCTGGTTGATCACAACCCGACGGTCGGCTCCGATATGGGTGCATCAGCGGTTCCGGTGATCGAACAGGCATTGCGTGACGACGGCGTCGAAACCAGAACGGGCGTAAGCGTCGCAAGGGTGACCGAGCGCGGTGTGTCGCTGTCGTCGGGTGAGCGACTCGAGGCCGCCACGGTGGTGTGGTGCGCCGGCATGCGGGCCAGCTCACTGACTGAGCAGCTACCGGTGGTGCGCGACCGGCTGGGCCGGGTGGAGGTCGACGACTACCTGCGGGTGATCGGCGTGCCCGCGGTGTTCGCCGCGGGTGACGTGGCGGCTGCCCGGATGGATGACGACCACCTGTCGGTGATGTCATGTCAACACGGGCGCCCGATGGGGCGCTACGCGGGCTACAACGTCATCAGCGACCTGTTGGGAGAACCGATGCTGGCGCTTCGGATCCCTTGGTACGTCACGGTCCTCGATCTCGGACCGGCCGGCGCCGTCTATACCGAAGGATGGGACCGGGTGGTGGTTAGAACTGCCACGGAGGCCAAGGCGACCAAGCGGACCATCAATACCCGGCGGATCTATCCCCCATTGACCGGCAGCCGCGCCGACCTGATTGCCGCGGCCGCACCGGAGCTGCAGGCCCGCCCTTGATCACGTTCAAATTGACTGCGCTTTATCGCCGGCGTACCACTGAACCGCGCGAACCCCCGGTTGTAGGGACAGTTCCGCCACCAACGCCTCGAGCTTGGCCGGAGTATGCCCGTCTACGAGCAAGTGCGCCGTCAAAGTGAGCTCGTCGTCAGTGGCCCGCCCGGTGTGGATTCCGCGCAATGTCATGTCGTTGGTGCTGGCGTATCGCACGACCTGCGCCCGGACATACTTTTCGGATTTGGCGCGACAAATCACCTGCACCAGGTAGGGCTGCAGGCTTTCGTCTTCGTCGCCGCTGTTGTCGTGGTCGATCATCCGGCCGAGCGGGCGCCCGACCACGTGGATGGCGATGACGGTTCCGGTGCCGATCAGAGTGAAGACCAGGTGCCCGGAAGCGGCAAGCACGCCAATCGCGGCGGAACACCACAGGGTGGCGGCGGTGTTGAGGCCCCGGACGTTGACCCCCTCGCGCAGGATTACCCCGCCGCCGAGAAAACCGATCCCGGAGACCACATAGGACGCGACTCTGGTGGGGCTGGTGTCCTCGGTGGCGGCCGCGTACAGCACGAACAAGGTCGCACCGCCGGCAACAAGCGCGTTGGTTCGCAGGCCGGCCCTGCGCGCCCGCCATTGCCGCTCAAAGCCGATGAGGGCGCCGCAACCCACCCCGACGGCAAGTCGGAGCGCAAAATCGGCGACGCTCAGCGTCTGCATGACAGTGCACTCCTTCCCCGCCCGCGACGCGGAGCACCCGCCATCAGTCGCCGATGCGATGCGGCCTCCCACCGCGGCGCTGGTCGGCCGCAGCTAACCACCCTCAGGTGAACAGCAGGTGGACCGGAGCCAACCCGGTTGCCCGGCGGCCACGCTGTTGAAACCGCCGCGTAGCGAAACCGGTGCGCCGGAGCCGCGGCTAACTTCCCGGGTTCAAGGCGTTGCGGCCCGCGCTACGCCTTCGAGAGTTGATGGGGGCAATAGAATTTCGCGGCGATCATCGCGAAATTGGATGCGACCTCCATATCCATTCCGGGATTGTGACTCTTCACGTCGTGGACGAGGTCCAAGCCCGATTCGCCGTTGTTCAGGCACGTGCACACCGCTTTAGCGGACGCGACGGCCGCGTCGGGGCTGGAGTAGCTGATGTGGACCTGGTTCAGGGCGGCGAGGAAGCCGCCGTCGTCACCCTGTGGCGGAGGCGATGGGTCGCCATATGCGGGTGCGGCCAGGCCGATCATGGCGGAAACGCCGAGCATTGCCAGTAGTAGTCTCATAATTCACCAACCTCCTAATTACGTTGTGCCCTAACCCAACTGCGCATCCGAGGGCACGACTTTCGCCTTGTCGCCCTTTTTCAGATGCACCGCGTGGATACCGGGCTTCTTCGACAGCTGCTCGAGCAGCGCGTCCAGACCTTCTTGATCGACATTGTGGTGCTGCACGCTTTCGGGCTTCTCCGATATCTGTGCCACCAGACGTTTCAGTTTCTCGGGCGAGTTTTTGTCTTTGAGGTCCTTGATCGGAGTGATCCGGCCGCGAACACCGGCCTGGCTGAACGCACTGGGACCCCCAGCGCCCAGGGCGCTTCCGAGCATCCCCGCCACCGACATCGAACTGAGCAGCCCGCCCTCGCCGAGCGCCGCCGCCGGCACCGCGTCCGGCCCGGTGGCCGACAGCGCGGATGCGACCATCCTGACGGCGGGGGTGTTTATCGCCCAAGCCGGCGGGACCGACAACTTGCCGACCAACGTGCCGGCATTTCCCATGCCCGCCGACACCGCGTTGTACAGCGTGCCCCGGCCGAAGCCCAACGCCCCCAGCCCGGCACCCAGCGCGTCTTTCGGCAGCGCGGCATACGGAATCGGCGGGGAGAACTTGAGGAACTGCGACAAGGGAAAGTTGATGAGCAATCCGATGTCGTTGAACCCGGTGGTGAAGCCGAGTGGAACTTTTATGGCGTTGTAGAGGTTTGTGTACAAGGCTGACGCGCCAGTGCCGAACACGCCGTTCAAGAGGCCGTTCATGGTGTCGGTGTAGTCGGTGCTGAGGTTGGCCAAGGCCGTCAGGATCGGGTTGCCGACTCCGAGCGGGTTGAGGAATTCCGACACGAGGGTTCCCACACTGCCGGCCGGGGTGGCCGCGGCGGAGGCAACCGCCGCCGCCTGGGTGGCCGTCCCGCTGGCGTTGGTGATCTGCGGCGCCCCGGTGAACGGCGTCACCCTGGAAGCGGCCTCCGATGAGGTGACGTAGCTTTCCATCGCCACGGCGTCTTGTGCCCACATTTCCGCGTACTGGGTCTCGGTGGCCGCGATCGCCGGCGTGTTCTGTCCGAAAATGTTGGTCGCCACCAGCTGCGCCAGCAGGCTGCGGTTGGCTGAGATCTCAACGGGTGGCACGTGCGCGGCGAACGCGGTCTCGTAGGCGCTTGCCGCCGCGGTGGCCTGCGTTGCCGCTTCGGCGGCCTGGGCGGCGGTGCCTTGCATCCAGGTCAGATAGGGCGTGACGGCGGCCGCCATGTTGAGTGACGACGGGCCAACCCAGGACCCGCTGGTAAGGCTGTCGATGACCGACGAATAGGAGGACACCGTGGACTGAATTTCAGTGGCCAGCCCCTCCCAGGCCGCCGCGGCGGCCCGCATCGACCCGGAACCCGGCCCGGCGTACATCCTGCCCGAGTTGAACTCCGGCGGAAACGCTGCGTAGAACATTTTCTATACCCCTTGCCTGGTCGTGCGCGCCTGGGTGGACTGTGCTGGGTTACTGCCCCTGCTCACGGCAGCCATGACTCTCACTCCTCGAGCGCCGGAATCACGATGATGGTGGCTGCGGCGGGGTCGGCCTCGGCCACCAAACCGCCCAGGGAGCCCGCCGCAGCACCGCCGCTGCCTGCGGACTGGAACGCGGCAGCGCCCACGGCGCGTCCGGCCAGGCTGGAAAGCGCCATCTGGCTGAAGACGCCGCTCTCGCCGGCAAGCGACGCCGTCGGGGCCGCTGCCAGGTTGGTGGGTAGCACGGAGGCGAGCGTTCTGATCGCCGGGGCGGCTTCGGTCCAGCCCTGCGGCACCGACATACTCCCGAGTAGACGCGCACTGCCCATGGCACCCTGTACCGGCCCCGCACCAACGGCGGAGCTCAACATCGGCTTCACGGCGGTGGCGCCTTGCGTCAGAGGCGCCAACGCCCCACTGATGGCTTTCGGGCCGGCGAGATACGCGGCCGCGCCCTGCCCGTTTTGGCCCCAGGCGTACGCCTGACCAAACGACAGGAACGGGCCGCCGGGTATAGAAGCCAGCCCTTGGAGGGAGTACGACCCAGAGGTAATGGTCGACGTGAAGGTGTCCCAGCTTGTCAAGTCGGCCTGGAGTCCGGCTGGCAACGACACCGAGGAGGTCAATTGTGGCAAGTCGAGTCCCGACAACAGGTTGCCCGACGCCGTCGAGGGCGATTCCAGGATGCCGTTTGCCAGGCTTTGCAGCGCCGTCGGCAGCGAGTTGATGAACTGGGACAGCTGTGTGCCTATCGACGCGGCCGGCGTATTAGTGGCCTGGGTGACCGCGGCCGCTTGTGCAGCCGGTGCTGCGCTGCTGGTGGTCTGCGGCGGCTCGGTAAACGGCGTCAGCTGCGACGCGGTCGCCGACGAACCCGCATAGGTGTACATCGCGGCCGCATCCTGGGCCCACATCTCCATGTAGTGGGCTTCGGTGGCCGCGATTGCCGGGGTGTTTTGGCCCAAGAAGTTGGTGGCGATCAAGGCCATCAGCAGGGCGCGGTTGGCCGTGATCACCGGCGGCGGCACCGTGGCCGCGAACGCCGTCTCGTAGGCGCCGGCGGCGATCTTGGCCTGGCTGGCCGCCTGCTCAGCCTGAGCGCCCGTAGCGTTCATCCACGCCACGTACGGCGCGGCCGCGGCCGCCATCGCGATCGACGAGGGACCCGTCCACGGCCCGGTGGAAAGGCTTTGAATCGTCGAGCCGTAGGAAGCCGCGGTCGATTGCAACTCAGTAGCCAACTCATCCCAGGCCGCCGCGGCCGCCAACATCGGACCCGACCCCGCACCGACATACATCCGGCCGGAGTTGATCTCCGGTGGTAGCGCCCCGAAATCCAACATCTATTACCTCCGGTCCCCTGAGTGGCCGCCCTGGTAAGCACGGCTTTCCAGCCGCGTCCGTAACGGCGCCGCGGCCCTAATGAAATCGGTCAAATCCGCTATTGAATCCACGCGTGATCCCACGTGTTTGAAGACAACAAACCCCCGCTCCCTCTTAGCCAAAATGTGTCTCAATGTATCCCAGTGGGCGCAGCCGCCGCTCACTCAGGCGCCGCTGCCTAAGTAAAGCTCATGGTGATCGAAACGTATTCGTATCCGGTTCCATTAGGGTAATGATGAGGTTAAAAATAAATGTCTTGGCGCTGCTGATTCACTGTGAAAACCCTGGTCAACAGCTAACAGAGTGATAAATCAAAACTGGTGTCCAGCACATTGCTAGGCAATTCTCAGCAACCAGCAAGAAATCGATAAAATTTTGAGGCGGTTCAACGCAAGGCGTTTGCGGATCGGAGCCGCTAACTACCTTATTTACCCGTATTCAAAGCTATTTATCGCTGCGGCGATCGCGGACTCCGATAACCTTATTGGACCGTAATCGAACGATTTGAATGTTGGGCAGGAAGAAACGACATAATACTGCGGAGCGTATGAAATCTGCCGATATGTATCGCGTGTGTCGGCTCGTAATGTTCATCGCCGTTGTTGCGACGTGGAATCACGCCCAGCCGGAGCCGACGGCGCTGTCGGTGCTGGCCATGTTGCTGCCGGCGGTCTGCACCTTTTGCCCGTGGCAGATCACCGAACCGGGCGTCGCTCCAAAAATCAGCAGCGGCCCGCACGGCGCCGACGATGGCTTGATGCTCGGCCTCCAGCGGCTTTCCTGGGCCCGAATGGTGGCGCCGTGGACGGCGACGTGGGCAGTGACGTTGGCAAATTGATAGTTAATCGTCATGCGCTGCTCCCCTAAATTTCACCTAGCGTACGCATGCGTGACTGTCGTGATACTGATTGGCCGCTGGGGGTTTGCTGTGAGCCAATTCGCGCTGTATGGCGGTGGTCAGGGCCGCAGACCAGCCCGTCACGCGGCCCGCGCGGAATGTCAATTATGTTGCGGGAAGCTCAATCCGCTGACCTATCACCTGTGAGGTCGCCGAAGCCGCCGCTTGTTATCCGGCGGCGGGTGGACGTGCGACGAACGTCGGGCGGAAGCCGTATTGGGGGACGGACCGGCCGGCGGCTTGGCCGGCCATGCCGCCAAGCGGCACCGGGGGCGTGCCGGCCGCCAAAGCCGGCGGTGGCGCGATCATCGGTGTGCCGCCCAGTGTCGACGAAAGAGGACTGTGCAGTGGCGCTGTAGCGGTCCAGCTCGGCGGCACCGACAGCGGGCCGACCAGCGCTGACCTGCCTAAGCCCGCCGATAGTCCGTTTCCAACACCGAGCCCGGACACACCGCCGCCAACCGGAACCGGAACCGCGCCACCAAGGCCGCTTGCCGCGGCGTCTCCTAACGCGTCGCCGGCCGCACCCGCGCCTCCCCCGGCGTTGAACAAGCTGGTAAACGCACCTATGTGGTTGGAAGGCGCGTAAAAGCCGGAGGCAAAGATGGTGTTGCCGAACGTGGAATTCAACAGTGCCCCAACCGCGCTCTTGTCGCTCCCGCTCAGCAGGTTGAGGACTCCATTGAGTCCTGTCGTAGCGTTTTGAGACCCGAGAGCGAACGGATCGAAATTTGACAACAGCCCATTGAGGACGCCGCCGAGACCCGATGTCGACCAGGCTGACGACGGCGAAGTGAGTCCCTGCAGCGCGCTGGGCAACGCGGACATCAGCTGAGACAGTGTCGATTGTTGCGTCCCGGCGGAGCCGGCGGCTGCCTGGGTGACCGCGGCAGACTGCGCCGCGAGTCCGCTCGGGTTGGCTGTCTGCTGCGGCTGGGTGAACTGGGTCAGCTGGGTCGCGGCCGCCGAAGAACCGGCGTAACGGTACATGGCGGCGGCGTCCTGGGCCCACATTTCCGCGTACTGAGCCTCGGTGGCCGCGATCGCCGGCGTGTTTTGGCCCAAAGTGTTGGTGGCGATCAGCGCCGACAGCTGCGCGCGGTTGGCCGCGACTTCCGGCGGGGGCACCGTTTCGGCGAACGCGGATTGGTAAGCCCCGGCCGCTGCGGTGGCCTGCGCGGCAGCCTGCTCAGCCTGGGCGGCCGTGGTGTCCATCCACTCCAGATATGTCGCCGTCGCGTCCCCCATCGCCGCCGAAGACGAACCCCGCCAGTCTTCGTCGGTTAGACCCGAAATGACTGCGCCGTAAAGACAGTGCCGTCGAATGCAATTCCGCGGCCAGCGCGTTCCAGGCGGAGGCAGCGGCCAACAGCGGCCCCGAGCCGGCCCCGGAGTACATGCGTGCCGAGTTGATCTCCGGCGGCAACGCCCCGAAATCCATCGCTACGGTCACCGTTACCCAGCCCTTTATCCGGCGGCCGGTGGCCGTGCGACGAAGGTGGGACGGAAGCCGTACTGCGGCACGGCGCGCCCATACGGTTGCGCGCCCGTGGCTCCGATCGGCATTCCGGGCATGCCCGCCGCCATGGCCGGGGGCGGCATCATCGGTGTGCCCCCCAGTGAGGAGGCCAGTGGGCCGGCCAGTGGTGCGGGCGCGGTCCAGCTCGGCGGCACCGACAATGCGCCGATCATGGGTGCATGCCCCAGGCCCGCCGAGACCGCACTTCCAAGGCCTCCGATGCCGCCCACCGAACCTTCGACTGCTTCACCAACCCCAGCGGCAGCCTGCCCCGCCGCGTCGGCCGCGTCGCCGGCCGCACCGCCGGCCTGCTGACCAATCAGGCTGAGGAACGGCGCCATCGTGTTACTCGGCATGTAAAACCCGGACGAAAAGATGGTGTTGCCGAGCGTCGAGTTCGCCAGGGCGCCAAATGCCGTGTTGTTCCCGGAGAGCAAATTCAGCAGGCCATTGAGTCCGCTGGTGTCACTCGCCGAACCGGGCGCGAATGGATTCAGCCCCCTCAGCCCATCGAGAAGGCTGCTCAGGCCCGTCGTCTGCGCCGAGGACGACGACGGCGGCGAGGCCAGCCCCTGCATCGTGGTGGACAGGGCGGACATCAGCTGGGACAGCGTGCTCTGCTGTGTCCCGGCCGGAGTGGCGACGGCCTGGGCCACCGCGGCGGACTGGGCGGCCGGCGCGGTCGCGCTGGTGGTCTGCTGCGGCTCGGTGAACTGAGTCAGCTGGGTCGCGGTTGCCGATGAGGCGGCGTAGCCGTACATCGCTGCGGCGTCTTGGGCCCACATTTCGGCGTACTGGGCCTCGGTGGCCGCGATCGCCGCGGTGTTTTGCCCCAAGATGTTGGTGGCGATCAGCGCCATCAGCTGGGCGCGGTTGGCCGTAATCACCGGCGGGGGCACCGTCGCGGCGAACGCGGTCTCGTAGGCCGCCGCGGCGGCCTCGGCCTGAGCGGCGGTCTGCTCGGCTTGCTCGGCTGTGGTGCTCAACCACGCGACGTAAGGCGCGGCGGCAGCCGACATTGCGGCCGAGGCCGGGCCGTGCCATTCCTCGCTGGTCAGCCCGGAAAGCACCGAGCTGTAGGACAGCGCGGTGGAACCCAATTCTGCGGCCAGTCCGTGCCAGGCTGATGCGGCGGCCAGCATCGGGCCTGAACCCGCCCCCGAGTACATCCGACCGGAGTTGACTTCGGGCGGAAGCATCGCGAAGTCCAGTACTGCAGTCATCGTCAGCCCCCTCTCCTAGCTA
>NZ_JBKQOI010000341.1:0-2724 GCF_052145595.1 Mycobacterium sp.
GCTGCGCCAGGTGCTTTTCGGCGCAATCTCGGGTGTCGAGGTCCACCCAGTGCGGTAGCTGGTGCACGAACCCGCGGATCACCGCCACGTGGCCGGTCCCGATCTGTCCGGCGCGCTGGGCTGCGGCCGTCGCGGTCAACAGCGGCGACAACGCCTCGCCGGTCACGGCGCGCCGTGGCCCCAGATCGGCGGCCTGGGCCACTCGCCTGCGCGCTTCGCTGCGGGTGATGCGCAGCCGATCAGCCAGCGCATGAGAAAGCTTGCCGCCCAGCTCGGTGGGATCGGACTGCGCGGCGAGCTGGTTGATCAACTCATGCCCCGGTACCGGTAACCGCCGCGCCACCGTTTCCAGGCGCGCCAGGATCCGCAACCGCTCCGGGGTGGTCAACGCCGCAAACGACAACGCGCAGGCGCGGTCCAAGTCGGCATCGAGCGCATCCAGAACCGAGGCGATCTCCTCACGACTACTCGAACTCATGTTCGAATACTACGACGGCCCACCGACACCAATCCCCCGTAACCACTGAAACAAAAGTGACAGAAGTGATTTGACTTGTTAGTTCTGTTCGTAGGTGCCGTAGATGTACGCGCGCGCAATCGCGTGCATGAAGAGGTTGAATCCCAGGAAAGCCGGACTGGCGTCCTCGCTGAGGTCGAGTTTGCCGACGTCCAAGGCGTGCACCGCGACGTAGTAGCGATGCGCCCCGTGGCCGGCAGGCGGCGCGGCGCCGACATAACGGCGCATCCCGGCGTCGTTCACCAAGGTCAGCGCGCCGCCTGGCAGCTCCCGGCCATCGCCGGCATCTTCGGGCAACTCGGTGACGTCGGCCGGCAAGTTGGCCACCGCCCAGTGCCAGAATCCGGACAGCGTTGGAGCGTCCGGGTCGTAAACGGTGACCGCAAAGCTGCGGGTCGCCTCCGGAAATCCGGACCAGCTCAGCTGCGGGCTGACATCCTCTCCGCCCGCGCCCATGATGCCGCTGATCTGCGGTGTGGCCAGCGGCTGGCCATTGGTGATCGAGTTCGAGGTCACGCTGAACGACGGCAGCTTGGGCAGCGCGTCATACGGGTTAGGCGGCAAGCTCATGGGCAATCCTCTCGTGTTGACTAGCAGTGTGTCAGGAAGTGTGCCAGCACATCCGTGCCGAACCTCAGCGCATCGACGGGTACGCGCTCATCAACACCATGGAACAGCGCGGCGAAATCCAATTCCGGCGGCAACCGCAGCGGGCTGAAACCGAAGCAGCGAATGCCCAAGCGCGCAAAGGCTTTTGCGTCGGTCCCACCGGAAAGCATGTAAGGAACCGTCCGGGCGTCCGGGTCGAGCGCTAGCACCGCGGCGTTCATGGCATCGACCAGGTCACCGTCGAAGCTGGTCTCATACGACGAAAAGTCCCTGATCCATTCGCGAGTCACGTCCGGGCCGATCAGCTGGTCGACCTCGGCCTCGAATGCCGCCTTTCGGCCCGGAAGGATACGGCAGTCCACGACTGCTTCGGCAGTCGCCGGGATGACGTTGGCCTTGTACCCGGCCTTGAGCATCGTCGGGTTCGCGGTGTCGTGCAGCACGGCCTTCAGCATGCGGGCCATCGGGCCAAGCTTTTCGATCGCCCCTTCCAGATCGGCCGACTCCGTGTCGAAAGTCAGCCCGGTCTCTTCGCTGACGGCAGCCAGGAACTGGGCGACGGTATCGGTGAGCACGAGCGGAAACCGGTGCCGACCCAGGCGGGCGACCGCCTCGGCAACGGCGGTGACGGCGTTCTGGTCGTGCACCATCGAACCGTGTCCCGCCGGGCCGCGCGCGGTCAGCCGCATCCACGACAGCCCCTTCTCCGCCGTCTCGATCAAATAGAGCCGGCGCTCACCCCCGTCACGACGTGGCACGGTCAGGGAAAACCCGCCCACTTCACCGATCGCCTCGGTTACACCGTCGAACAGCTCGGGCCGATTGTCGACCAGCCACTGCGCCCCGTAGTGACCGCCGTGCTCTTCGTCGGCGACAAACGCGAACACCAAATCGCGTGGCGGCACGATACCGGCCCGCTTCAACTGCCGGGCGACCACGATCATCATGCCGACCATGTCCTTCATGTCGACCGCGCCACGGCCCCAAACGAAGCCGTTCTTGATCGCGCCGGAAAACGGGTGCACGCTCCAATCGGCCGGCTCGGCCGGCACCACGTCGAGATGACCGTGGATGAGCAGCGCGCCACGCGAGCCGTCCGCGCCCTTGAGGCGGGCGAACACATTGCCCCGGCCGGGTGCACCGGATTCGACGTATTGAGGCAAGTAGCCGACCTCTCGGAGCTGCTCGGCGACCCACTGCGCGCACTCGGCCTCGCCTTGCGTCGTTTCGGGTTCGCCGGTGTTGGTCGTGTCGAACCGAATCAACCTGCTGACAACCTCGACCACATCATCGCTTGGGTGGGTTGGAACTCCGGTCGCCCCGCTCTCTAGGGTCACAACCACCTTTCCTACCACTGCCGGGGCCGCCGGTCTCGGGCTGCGAGCACTCGCATCGTCGACGAGCTGGGTTGGATTTGCCCGCCTCCTCCTCGGCCCGCCTCGCGGGCGAGCTGGGTTGGGTCCGCGGGGGCCGATCCGATAGCCTTAGCTGCCAACTTCTCGTTTGGTCTTGTCCGAGTGGCGGAATGGCAGACGCGCTAGCTTGAGGTGCTAGTGCCCTACTAATGGGCGTGGGGGTTCAAGTCCCCCCTCGGACAC
>NZ_JBKQOI010000342.1:0-20124 GCF_052145595.1 Mycobacterium sp.
CGCCTTCGACCTGCTCGACACCCCGATACCGCTCACCGCCGCCGCGTAGCCAGAACAACCACCCCACGAAACCAGCCAATCCCCAGGTCACCCCGGGATTCACCTATTTCAGCTGCCGTAACTTCGGACTAGTGCGCCGAGGCGACCGCGAACGGCGTCGCCGGTGCCGGTTGTGGCTGACGGTTGGGGTGTTGCCACAGGCCCCTGCGCTCGAGCAGCGGCAGGACGCCCTCGCCGAACCAGTACGCCTCTTCCAGGTGCGGATAGCCCGACAGGATGAAGTGGGTGATGCCCAACTGCGAGTACTCGACGAGCCGCTCGGCAACCTCGGCGTGCGAGCCCACCAGTGCGGTGCCCGCCCCGCCGCGCACCAGGCCCACCCCGGCCCACAGGTTGGGACCCACCGAGAGCCGGCTGCTGCTGCCGTCGTGCAACTTCAGCATGCGACGCTGACCCTCCGATTCGCTGCGCGCCAGGCTGGCCTGCACCCGCTCGACATCTGCCGGGTCGACGGCCGCCAACAGCCGGTCGGCTTCGGCCCACGCTTGGGCGGCGGTGTCGCGGTTGATCACGTGAATCCGCAAGCCGTACTGCAGACCTCGCCCGGTGTCGACGGCCAGCCCACGAATCCAGTCAAGTTTCTCGGCCACCGCCGCGCGCGGTTCACCCCAGGTGAGGTAGACGTCGGAGTACTTGGCGGCGACCGGCCCGGCGGATGCCGACGATCCGCCGAAGAACACCGCGGGAATCGGGTCGGGTGGATTGTTCAGCTGCGCGCCTTCGACGCGAATGTGGTTTCCGGCGAAGGTCACCGGCTCTGGCGAGGCCCACAGTTGCCGCACCACATGCAGGAACTCGGCGGTGCGTTCATACCGCGACTGTTTGTCCAGGAAATCACCGTAGGCCCGTTGCTCGTGCGGTTCGCCGCCGGTGACGACATTGAGCAGCAGCCGGCCGCCGGAGTGCCGCTGGAAGGTCCCGGCCATCTGCGCGGCCAGAGTGGGGCTGAGCAGCCCGGGACGGAACGCGACAAGGAATTTCAGTGTCTTGGTTCCTTCGATCAGCATCGCCGTCGTCAACCAGGCGTCCTCACACCACAATCCGGTTGGTGTGAGCACCGCCTCGAAACCGTTGTCTTCGGCGGCCGCGCAAATCTGGTGCAGGTACCGCAAAGTCGCAGGCCGGTCGCCATGCATCGCCGTGCCGTGTCCGCCCGCGACCAGGTTTCGCGAATCCCCGTAAGTCGGCAAGAACCAATGAAACGCCAGACTCATCCACCCTCCCTTGCGGGCCTCTTCCCTTGTGCCGCCTCTTCCTTTGTGCATCGTGCGGGACGACGCGTGGGCGCGCGAGGGTTGAAACCGTCGAGATCCGATCCCGGCGTTTTGGCGTTGGCGCTAGTGCGGATTGCCGGTGTGGGCGTCCAGCGACAGGGCCGGTTGGACCGGACCGGTGAAATCGAACATCGCGGTGAGCGCGCCGGCGCGTTCGTCGAACGAGTGGTCCCCGATGCGGCCGGTGCTCCAGTTGTCCTCGACGAATCGAAGGATTGAGGTTTGGTCGGTCAGGGTGTGGTCGACGAAATTCGTTCTGACATAAGGAGATATGATCAGCAACGGGAGCCGAGGGCCGTACCCGCACCGTCCTTGGTAGAGCACCGGAGCGGCCGCCGCATCACCGCATCGGCCCGGACCGTTCAGCGCGTCTTCGGGCGTCGCGGACGGCGACACGATCGACGAAGGTTTGTGATCGTACCAGCCATCGGAGTCGTCATAGGTGACGACGATCGCCATATCCCGCCATTCCGGAAGCCTTTGCAGATGGTTGATCGTCTCGACGAGGAACCGCTGCTCGTCGAGCGGATCGGAGTAACCGGCGTGCCCGTTTTCGTAAGCCGGCGGTTTCAGAAAGCTCACCGATGGAAGGTGACCACCATCGGCGGCGGCCCAGAAATCGGACAAGTCGTATTGATGGTTGGCCTGGTCACTACGGCCGATCTTGTCGATCGCGCTCGGTGGCAGATGATGCGGGTTGGCGGTGGACGGGAAGTACTGAAACGGCTCGTGGTGGGGAACGTAGTCGGGCTTGATGCCGAACGGCAACGCGCCGGTCTTCCCGGTCCCGCCCAGGATTTCACCGACGTTGTGCGTCGCGCCGCACTCCGCCGTGCCGTCGGGCCTGCGGCTAGTCGGCTTGAAACCGCCCTGGAAGTAACCCCACGTGACGCCCTTCGCGTTGAGCAGGTCACCGATGTTTTTGTTGCTGGAACCGAATTGCACCTGGTCCCGGCTGGAGCAGTCGTCACCGAGGGGTTGCGAATCGTCGATCAGGGTGCCCTGTCCGTTACCGGCGTCGTCTATCACCGTATGAGGCGGGAAGGGTTGCCCGCCTGGCATGAATTCTCTTGTCACTCCGTGGGTTTGCCCCGATACCAAGTTGATATGACCGGGCGACGAAGGTCCGAACGTGGTGTTGTAGTAGTTGTCGCTCATCGAATAGTGCTGTGCGTAGTTCCACAGCGCGGTCACCGAGTTGCCGTCGTAGTAGGCCATCACCAGGCCAGGGGTGTTGAAGGCCGGTGGTGGACAAGCCTCGCCCTCGTCGTGCTCGACAAAGCGATCCATCGCGCCGCCGTTGAAGGATGACTGTTCAGCTTGGTAGGTGTGGTCCTGATCGCAGGTCACCTGCTGACCCGGTCCGCCCAGTCGCATTGGCGCCACCGAGTTGGGGTTGTGCGTCAACAGGTCCGGAGTCAGGCCGTCCACCGCGGGGGTGTCCGGTTTGGCGTTGAACGGCTGGCCGTCGATGTTGGCCGCGTGGGGATACGTTCCGAAATAGTGGTCAAAGGAGACGTTCTCTTCAAAGATGACCACCAGGTGGCGGATCGGCGTGGCGGTGGCGGGTTCCGCGCTCGGGGTCGCCGGTCGGTGCGCGCACGCGGCGACGAGACTGAGCGCTGCGAGAACGGCGGTGAAACGCTGCAATACCATGCGCAGAGAAGTACCGGCTCTTGACCTTCAATCGGTGTCTGTCGGGTAAACACCGTATCAACACAAGGCAAGCGGGCGGGTGCCGACCGAACTTCGGGCCGCGACTCGGTACAACCGAAAGTAACCACTTCATGACCACGGGATCACACAAGATCACGTAATGCTTCCAATTCGGCGTGGCTCGGCCGGTAACGCGCGATCGGCGCGGCATCATTGCGATCATGCCTGACCTCACACGCCGGGCGGTGCTCCGGATGGGCGCCGGTGCCAGCCTGGGAGCCGCTGGCGTGTTCGCCTTCAGCGCCCTGCTGGATCCGGTCAAGCCGCAAGCGGCGCCGGCGCCGCAGGGTCCCGCCCCGTTCGAGCCCCCGACCGCGGGCACCACGCTGCCGACCAAGCTCACCGGCTCGTTCATGTCGGCAGCTCGCGGGGGCATCAAGACCAACTATGTGATCGCCGTCCCGCCCGGCCAAACCGGGATGCTGCGTCCCGTGATCGCGCTGCACGGGATGGACGGCGACGCTAACCAGATGCTGGACATGGGCGTCCAGGAGGGGCTGGCCCGACTGGTCAAAGAGGGCAAGCCGCCATTCGCGGTGGTGGGCGTCGACGGTGGCAATACCTACTGGCACAACAGGGCCTCCGGCGGGGACTCCGGCGCGATGGTGCTCGAAGAGCTGCTGCCGATGCTGTCCACGATGGGTTTCGACACCTCCCGGGTGGGTTTCATTGGGTGGTCGATGGGCGGCTACGGGGCGCTGCACCTGGGTGCCAGACTGGGGCCGTCGCGGACCGCTGGGATCTGCGCCATCAGCCCGGCGCTGTTCACCTCGTTCACCGGCAGCACCCCGGGGGCGTTCGACAGCTACGACGACTGGGTACAGAACAGCGTGTTGGGTGTCCCCGCGTTGAATTCGATTCCGCTGCGCGTGGACTGCGGCACCTTCGACCGCTTCTGCTTCGCCACAAGACAATTCGTCAACCAACTGAAGACTCCGCCGGCAGGCAGCTTTTCCTTGGGCGGGCACGACATCGGCTACTGGCGCACGCAACTGCCTGGCGAGCTAACCTGGATGGCGTCTTAGCCGAGGCAGATGACAGTCAGGCAGGAAGACATCCCCAGCCGCCCCCGCAGAGTGGAGCGGCGCATGAAGCGGACGGGATTTCGTCCGGACATCGAGGGCTTGCGCGCCGTCGCGGTGATCGCAGTGCTGCTTTACCACGCGGGCATTCCGGGCGTCACCGGCGGCTACATCGGTGTGGACGTCTTCTTCGTCATCTCCGGCTTCCTCATCACCGGACTGCTCTGGCGAGAGGTCACGACCACCAACACCATTCGGCTCGGCCGCTTCTACGGTGCACGCGCGCGCCGCCTACTGCCGGCCGCGGCCACCGTCGGCATCGTCACCGCTGCGACCGCGGCCGTGGTGCTGCCGACGTTGCAGGCGCGAAGCGCGTTCGTGGACGGCATCGCCAGCGCCCTGTACGTCGGCAACTACCGATTCGCGATGCAGGGCACCGACTACCTGGCCTCAGATCTCCCGTCATCGCCGTTCCAGCACTACTGGTCACTGGGCGTCGAAGAGCAGTTCTATCTGGTGTGGCCGATGTTGATCATTGGTACGGCATGGGTCCTCCGACGGCTCCCCCTGCTCCGGGACCGTGCCTCGGGCGCAACACCGTACGCGGTGGTCCTCGGGTTGGTCGGGGCGATGTCGCTGGCCGTGGCCGTGCTGTGGACCCGCACGTCGCCGTCGTGGGCGTTCTTCTCGCTGCCCACCCGCGCCTGGGAGCTGGCCGCCGGCGGCCTTGTGGCCCTGTCGATTCCCCAATGGCGCCGGCTGCCAGCGCTACCCGCGGCGATCGTCGGGTGGGGTGGTCTGGCACTGATCGCGCTGACCTGCACTCAGCTGGGCCCTGGCACGCCCTACCCCGGCACCGCTGCGCTGTTGCCCGCGCTGGGCACCGCGCTGGTGATCGGCGGCGGGTGTGTTACCGGCGCCCTGGGGGCGGGGCGCCTGCTGTGCCGGCCGGCAATGCGGGCGATCGGCCGGTTCTCGTACTCGTGGTACCTCTGGCACTGGCCGGTGCTGTTGCTGATGCCTCCGCTGCTGGGCCTGCCCGCAGGACTGCCGGGCAGGCTGGCCGCCACCCTCGTCTCCGCCGGACTCGCGGTGATCACGCTGCATCTGGTCGAGAATCCCGGCCGGTTCGCCGCCACCCTGCGCCGATCGGCGAAGGCCAGCCTGGCCCTGGCCGGCGCCGCCAGCGCGGCCACGGCGTGCGCATGCGTGCTGTTGCTGAACGTGGTAGCAGCGCCGGTGGGACACGGAGCGGCCGCCCCCAAGGCCAACATCGTTGCGCTGCCACCAATGGCCGCTTTCCCCGGTCCCGCCGGCCCCGGCGCGAGCCCTCAAGAAGCGGCGGTGCGCCAGGCCTTCGCGCAGGTGCGCGACGCGGTCGCGGCGTCCGCGAGCCTGCGCGCCGTCCCGTCGAACCTGGACCCGCCGCTTGCCACAGCACCGGCCGACAAGGCGGCCGTCTTCGTCAACGGCTGCGTGCGATCGTGGCGTGATGTCGGACAAGGCGAGTGTGCGACGGGCGATACCGCCTCGCCGGCGACCGTGGCCCTGGTCGGCGACTCGCACGCCGCGATGTGGGAACCGGCGCTCCGGCAGGTCGCCGAGCAGCGGCACTGGCGGTTGGAGACGCTGTCCAAGGTGACTTGCCCGCTGCAGGAACTGCACATCGTCAGCCCGTATCTGGGCCGCGAGTACACCGAGTGCGAACAGTGGCGCGGCCAGATCATGGGTCGGTTGAACGCGGAACACCCGCGTCTGGTCGTGCTGGACATGAGCCGGCGCTACGGCGCGGATTTCGGCTTCAGCTCGTACGACCCGGCGTGGATCGACACCCTGGGCCGCACCGTCGCGCAGTTGCGCGGTTTGGGGGCGACCGTCTTGGTCCTGGGACCCGTGCCGGATCCGCACTCCTCGGTGCCCACCTGCCTGTCGGGACATCTGGACGACGCCACCGTCTGTGCGCCGACGCGGTCGGTCGCGGTCAACGACGGCGGTATCGCCGCGGAGCAGGCGGCGACCACCGGCAGCGGCGGCCACTACGCCGATCTGACCGACCTGTTCTGCGCCCCCGACCGCTGCCCGGTGATCGTCGGCAACACCCTGGTGTTCCGGGACGACAACCACATGACGACTGAGTACGCGCAACTGCTGACACCGGTAGTCGGCGCGTTGGCAGACCGCGCCCTGAGTGGCGGCTGAACCACGGGGAGGCAGTAATGAACTTCTTATCGCAGGCGAACGTCTCATCTACAGAAAGGTTTTGGAGGTTCTCAGGATGACTCCGCTGCTGATGGTCTGCATCGCCGCCGCCGCGCCAGTCGCCGGAATTGGCCTGCTGCACTTGCAAGCACGTCTGGAACGCTGGGACTACGAGCGCCACGCAGACGACTGATACGTCACCGTCTGCAACCTAAACACCTTGTGCGGCAGCAGAACCCATTCACCTGGACAATTGCGTGCGAATCAGCGGTGCTATCTTGTCCGCCAGATACTCATGCCCCGCGTCGTTGGGGTGCACGCCATCGGGGCCGATCAGGTCGGGCCGGTCGACGAACCAGTGGTCGCTGATCGGATCGACGAACGCCGCACCTGCGGCCCGGGCCTCGGCGTTGAGCACGTCGCGAATCTGCATCATGGAACCGGGCACATCGGCGGTCGGCCACGGCGGTCCGATCACCAGGAACCTCTCGGACGGCGCGAAGCGGCGCGCCAGATCGAAGGTAGAGCGGGCCCTTTCGGCCAGCAGCCCGGGATCGACGGGCTGGTCGTTGCGGGAGCCGAAGAACACCACCAGCACATCGTCGGGCTTGACGGCCCTGGCGGTCAGGTCCTCGAAGACGCTGCCGTGGTCGCCGGGCACCCCGTAGCCGGCCCTGCCCTCGGCCGCCACGTCGGCGGCGATCCGCACGCCTCGCGCAGCCAGCGTCTGCCAGGCGCGTGCGGTCCACGAGCTCGGGCCCAGGCCGCCCTCATCGGTGCCAGTGGTGTAGGAGTCGCCGATCACCGCGATGTGATTCAGCCTGGAATCCATGGTCAGTGTGTCGTAGGCCCGCACCCGCTCCGGGTGTGCGTGGAATGCCGGGTCTGCACAGACCATGGCGACCAAAAGAGTGAGGCTCATGACGAAGGTGGCCAGACGACTCACTACTACCTCCCCCCGTGAACCTTCCCCTTGTGATTGGGTCGAGCGCGACAATTCAACGAAATCGTACGGAAACTGAAGCGAACTCGCCGTCAAACGCGCAACAGCACGGTCGCCAACCTCATAGGTTTTGGGGCACAGCGCGATTCGCGAACCCAGGCAACCGTCACACCGCGCGGGCCGAAACCGATTCCAGCCCACCGTCGATCGGAAGCAGCTTGGTGCTTACCGGCTCGGCGGGCTCGGCTTTGTCATCGGCGGGTCTGACGTGTACCTTTCCGGGGACCATTTTGCGCATCCAACGGCGGGCGGGTTCTTCGACGAAGTGATACATCAGGATCGAGATCAGCACGGCGATCGCAAGCAGGCCAACGACATTCCATTTCCACGGATTGTCCTGCGGCGTGAGCTGGAACTGTTCGACGGTCCATCCCCAGGCGGTATGCACCAACTCATGCACCATGTACAGGCAAAACGAGATCTGGCCGCCGTAAACCATCAACCGCGTCGACAGCAACCTCGGCAGACTGCCCAGGCCGATCGCCAGCGTTATCACCAGCGGAACGAACACCACGTCGACGACCCCGCCGCTGTCGTTCTCGACGACACCGGCTATCGGATGCGCGTCGAACCAGTAGAGGACGCCCACCACGGCGGCCAAAAGAAGCAGGGAGATGTAACCCGCGACGCGGCGACCACGATCAGTCAGCCGCAACCTGCGCACGGCCGCACAGGCCAGCGCGCCGGCGGTGAACTGCGTCACGATTCGCGGCAGCCAGCTCCACGGCGTGTAGAAGTGGCCACTGGCCAGCAACATCACCACCGGCGGCAACGACGCCGCGAACGCCAGCAACATCAGGCTTCGCGCCCTCGTCGCCTGCTTCATCCGCAAAATCACCAGCACGAGCAGGCCGAAGAGCAGGTAGGCCAGCCATTCCGCACTGATCGACCAGGCCGGCCCATCCCAACTGGAATCATCGAAGAATGGCGTAAACCACAACTGCACCAGCAGGATCTGGCGCACATAGCTGATCGCGGTGAGTTGACTGGCGTCAGGTGACGGCACGTGACCGACGTGCAGGGTGAAGACCACCCACAGGGCGGCGAGGTGCAGCGTGACCAGGTACACCGGCCACACCCTGGCCAGCCGAAGCCACAGGAAGTGCAGGGTGGCGCGCGTCGACCACGACCGGCCCATGCGATCGAGGTAATTCCACGTCAATACGAATCCGCTGAGGATGAAGAAGAGGTCGACGCCTTGCGCGCCGCAGTTGAGCACCGGCGCCAGCGCGTCACGGAGGCCCGGAGACGCATCGGCCAACATCGGCCGAAAGTGAAACAGCACCACCCACACCGCGGCGAGTACGCGAAGTCCCGTCAGCGCCCGGATCTCTCCCCTGATCTCTACGCCGCGCACGATGCTTCTTCCGCCTGGAACTGTGCCGTTCGTTCGCCTTCTGGCCCGGCTGACCGGGCGATCTCGCCGCATCACAAGCCCCCGATTAGCACCCGGCAGCCATCGCAGCCTAACAGCGCGATCGCCGCGATGGCATGAGGGGTTCTGGTGGGTTGCGGCGTGGGTTGTGGCACGGATCGGCCGCCCAGACTGCCCTACGCGCCAAGAAGCCGTCATCGACATTCCCCCGAATTCTGCAAGCGCCCCCGAAATTCGCTTCTTAGCAAAGAGTTAGACGCGGCTTTCGGCCTCCTTAGGATTTGCGGGTAATTGTTGAGTCAACGCAACACCACGGGGAATGGGGCTGTTCATGGCTATCGCGAACGTCACGACGCGGCAGGGAAACGGCAGCGTGGACTGCGGTGGCGCTCAAATTCGGGCCCACTGTCGTCACCTGGCGACGGTGTTGACCATCCGAGGCGAAATCGACGCCGTCAATGTCGATCAGGTCAGCGAGCACATTCGGCGCTTCATCGTCGGGAATCAACCCGTGGTGCTCGACATGAGTGAGGTGAGTCAATTTGCTACGGCTGGTATCTCGCTCTTGTGCTCACTCGATGAGGACTGCCGCGCCGCTGGGGTGGAGTGGACGTTAGTCGCGAGCCCGGCGGTCATCGAGTGGCTGGGAGACGGGGCCGTGTTTCCGATCGCGCGCACGGCACACCAGGCGCTCCGCAACCTGGCCGACGCCATCGTCAGGCGCCGTCAGCTGGTGCTGCCGCTCATCAAGAAGTCGGCCTAGAGCGCGGCTGACGCCGCAGTCTGGCCATCGCGACCACCGCCAGCACCCCGGCTGTCGTTACCAGGACCAGTGTCAGCAGCAGCCACTGGGGGTTGTAGACCAACGACGTGGTGAACGGCTGCCCGTCCGCGATCGGCGCGACGCCCCTCGTATAACGCGCGTGCGACCAGCTCACTGTGGCTCCCGCCAGCGCGGCGCAGGCCAGGCCGACTTCGACCAAAGCTCGGGACCGGGCGATCATCGCGCCACTCCGTCGTCATCGACGTCGGGGACATCGGATCCGGCGGGCTCCACCCGCTCTTGGACGAGTGGGGTCAGCGCCGCCCGAAGATGACGATGACGACGCGCCCAGGCCTGCGCGGTGCGACCTTGGGTGAGCTTGAGGCCGATGCCTGTCCGGCCGCGCGGCACCCCGACCAATTCGCCGAGCGCCCGCGCCGACTGCCACTTGGCCAGCTCCTTCCCCGAAGCCTCATGATTCTCGGCCTCCGGATAGACCTTGACGATCTCACGCACCAAGATCGTTTCGGTGCCCTCACGCAGGGCGTCTTCGGTCAGCTCGACCGAGACATGGATCCGCGCCGCCTTGACCTGCAGCGCCACGAACGCCGACACCATCACCAGAAAGATCGCCGGGACCAGCAGGTGCACCCCGGCGCCGCTCCAGACTTCGATGAGGATCATGGCCGTCGCGGCCGCCGGGCCCATAAGCACCCACCACCAGCTGGCGCCGGGCTCGTAGAACAGCGGCCTCGGTTCGGTGTCCCTTGCTGTAGTCACTGGAGCCCCATCCCCTATTGTTTCGCGGCGGCGTATCACGAAAGCCAACCCGCCGCGTCGGCGGCCCAGTAGGTCAGTACGATATCCGCTCCGGCACGCCGGATGCTGGTCAACGATTCAAGGGCCGCCGCCCGCCCGTCGATCCAATTGTTCTCGGCCGCCGCGCAAATCATCGCGTACTCCCCCGACACCTGGTACGCGGCTACCGGTACCCGGGACATGTCCGCCGCGGCCGCCACGATGTCGAGGTAGCCCATCGCCGGTTTGACCATCACGATGTCGGCACCCTCGTCGAGGTCCAGCCCGATCTCGCGCAGCGCCTCACGGGCGTTGCCCGGCTCCTGCTGGTAGGTACGCCGGTCGCCGGACAGGCTGGAGCTCACCGCTTCACGGAACGGTCCGTAGAACGCCGAGGCGAACTTGGCGGCGTAGGCCAGGATCACCACATCGGTGTAGCCGGCGACATCCAGGCCGTCGCGGATCGCAGCGACCTGGCCGTCCATCATCCCGCTGGGCCCGACGACGTGGGCTCCCGATTCCGCTTGCGCCACAGCCAGTTTCACGTAGCGGGTCAACGTGGCGTCATTGTCGACCCGGCCCCGAGCGTCGAGGACCCCGCAATGCCCGTGATCGGTGAACTCGTCCAGGCAGGTGTCGGCCATCAGCACCGTGGCGTCACCAAGATCCTTGGTTAGGTCGCGCAGGGCGACGTTGAGGATGCCGTCGGGGTCGGTGCCGGCCGAGCCGGTCGCGTCCTTGTCCTGATCGCGCGGTACCCCGAACAACATCAGCCCGCCCACCCCCGCCGCGACGGCGTCGGCGGCGGCGCTGCGCAGCGAATCCCGGGTGTGCTGTACCACCGCGGGCATCGACGGAATGGGCCGCGGTTCGTCGATCCCGTCGGCGACGAACATCGGCAGCACCAAATGCCTTGGCTCCAGCGATGTTTGCGCCACCAAGCGACGCATCGCGGGGCTTGAGCGGAGCCGACGCGGGCGCTGCCGCGGGTAGGCCATTGGCTAGCGCCTGCGGCTCTTCTTGCGCGGAGGCGGCAGCGCGCCCTCGGCACGCAACCGCGCGGCATGTTCGGCCAGTGCGTCGACCAACGGGCCGACGGCGGCGGTCTCGGGCTGGACATCCACCCGCAACCCGAACTCGGCCGCGGTCTCGGCGGTCTTGGGACCGATGCAGGCGATGATGGTCCGCGCGTGCGGCTTACCGGCAATGCCGACCAGATTGCGCACCGTCGAGCTGGAGGTGAAGCACACCGCGTCGAAGCCACCCGTCTTGATCATTTCTCGGGTGGCCGCCGGCGGCGGTGCGGCACGCACCGTCCGGTAAGCGGTGACGTCCTCGATCTCCCAGCCGCGTTCGCGCAGCCCCTCGGCCAGCGTCTCGGTGGCGATGTCGGCCCGCGGCAGCAAGACACGGTTGACCGGGTCGAAAATGCTGTCGTAGGGCGGGAAGTCGTCCAGCAGGCCGAGCGAGGACTGTTCCCCGGCCGGCACCAGCTCGGGGCTGATCCCGAAGGCACGCACCCGGTCGGCCGTGGACTCGCCGACGCAGGCGATCTTCACCCCGGAGAACGCGCGGGCGTCCAGACCGAACTCGCCGAACTTCTCCCACACCGCGCGCACCGCGTTGGTGGAGGTGAACACCACCCACTGGAAGCGGCCGTCGACCAGGCCCTTGACGGCCCGCTCCATCTGAGCGGGGCTGCGCGGCGGCTCGACGGCAATGGTCGGCACCTCGATCGGCAGCGCGCCGTACGACGTGAGCCGCTCGCTCATCTCGCCGGCCTGGTCCTTGGTGCGGGGCACCAACACGGTCCAGCCGTAGAGCGCGCGGCTTTCCCACCAGTTCAGCTTCGCCCGGCTGGCCACCGTCTTGCCGATGGTCACCACCAGCGGACCGGTCAGCTGCCCCCCGGGGTTGGCGCCGCCCACGACAGCCGGGTCCGTCAGCCCGCGCAGCGTGGTTTCGACCGAACGCTGCTGGCAGGTCGTGCCGTGTGCGGTCACCACGCAGGGGGTGGCCTCGGCCAGCTCGTGGTCGATCAGGGCGCGCGCGGCGTCGGCCAGGTGCGATGCGGTGGCCTGCAGGATCAGCGGGCCGGGAGCGGCGGCCAGCGCCTCCCAGTCGGTGTCTTTGGGGTCGATGCGCACGTCGGCAACCGTGTGCGACGAGCCCAGCGGCAGCCCCGCATAGGTGGGGACGGCGCTGGTGGCGGCCAGGCCGGGCACGATCTCGATGTGCAGGTGGCTGCGCGTGACGGCGTTCACCTCGGTGGTGACCGAGTCGACCGTCAGCGGGTCACCGGCAACCAGGCGCACCACGTCGGCACCCGTTCGGGCCTCGGCAACCAGCGTCTTGGCGACGTCGGCGGGCTCGCCCAGCGCCGGGCGGATGTCGGGACCGCCGGACATCACCGCGGGCGCGGCCTGGCCCTGATCGCCGTCGGTGGCCCCGTCGGCAATCCCGGGGACCGGACCGGCCGGCGCCGGACCGGAGACCGGCGGCAGATCTTTGCCGATCAGCGCCAGTACGGGCTCGGGTACGTCGGGGTCGGTGAACACCAGCGCGGCGTTGGCCAGCACCGTGGCGGCCCGCGTGGTCAACAATCCCGGGTCGCCCGGCCCGGAGCCCACGAACGTGATGCGGCCCGGTGTCGGCTTACGCCCTCGCGTCATTGTCGCTCCCAAGTCATTCTCATTCAGTTTCCTCGCGCGGGGTCTTGCCGCGCTGCCCGCATCAGTTCCCGGGCGCCCAGCTCGAACAGCTCCGCGGCGACCGAGAGCCCCAGCTCTCGTGCCCGACCGGGAGTGCCGATGCCGGACGCGCGGATCACGTCGGACCCGTCCAGCGCCGCCACACAACCACGCAGCGACAGCTCTTCGAAGACGCGGCCTTCCTCATCGATGGATTCGACCACCTCGGCGATCGCGCCCACCGGTGCGGAGCAACCGGCCTCCAGTTCGGCCAGCAGGGCTCGCTCCGCGGTGACCGCCGCTCGCGTGTCGGCATCATCCAACTCCGCCAGCACTGCCGCCAACCGGTTGTCACCGGCGCGGCATTCGACGGCGAGCGCGCCCTGAGCCGGTGCTGGCAACATCTGCACCGGCTCTAGCGTCTCGGTGACATCGCCGAGGCGGCCCAGCCGGGCCAGACCGGCCCGGGCAACCACGATCGCGTCAAGATCACCACTGCTTACCCTGTTCAACCTGGTATCTAGGTTGCCTCGTAGGGGGCGGATTTCCAAACCGAGACCCAATGCTCTAAGCTGCGCGGCCCGCCGCGGGGATGACGTGCCCACCAGCGAGCCGGCCGGCAACTCCCCGAGCACCAGCCCGTCGCGGGCCACCACCGCGTCGCGGGGGTCATTCCGTGGAGGTATCGCCGCCACCGTGAACCTCGCATCGTCAGCCGTTGGCAAATCCTTGTGCGAGTGCACCGCGGCGTCGACGCGGCCGTCTTCGATGGCCTCACGCAGCGCGGTGGTGAAGACGCCCACACCCAGACTTTCGATGGGCGCCGGCGACCGGTCGCCGGCGGTGGTAATCGTCACCAACTCGGCGGGGTGGCCGTTGGCGATCAGCGCATCCCTGACGACGCCGGCCTGGGTGGTGGCCAACAGACTGCCCCGGGTCCCTATCCGGATCACGTGCGCCAATCGGCTACTCGGTGGATTGCTGCGGGGTGCCCGCGTCGAATCCGCTTGGTACCACTGGCAATTCGCCTGCAGCGACGGCGTCGACGGCGGTCTGGTCAAGTTCGAAGAGTTCGCGCAGCGCCTCGGCGTAGCTGTCACCGCCGGGGGCGCTGGCGAGCTGCTTGATCCGCACGGTGGGCGCGTGTAGCAACTTGTCCACCACCCGCCGCACGGTGCGGGCCACCTCCTCGCGGTGGGCGCTCTGAAGCCCGGGCAGCCGGTTGTCCAGGCGAAGCAGCTCGGCTTCGACCACGTCGGCGGCTCGCTGGCGCAACGCGGTCACCGTGGGGGTGACCTCGGCCATCCGCTGTCCAACCAGGTAGGTGGCAACTTCGGCCGCCACGATATGGCGCGCGGCGTCAACATCGGCGGCCGCCGCATGAGCCGACGGTTCGCGTTGCACGCGATCCACGTCGACCACCCAGACGCCGGGCAATCCGGCCACCGCCGGATCGACATCGCGCGGCATGCCCAGGTCGCAGATCACCAGCGGGTGGGTCGCCTCGTCGCGGCGGGCGGCGGCCAGCGCATGGTGCACATCGGCCAGCGAGACCACCGGGCTCACGGCTCCCGTAGAGCTGACCACGACGTCGGCGGCCGCCAGTGCATCGGCCAGCCGGTCAAGGGGCAGCGCCTCGGCCTGCACGCCCGATTTGCGAATCTTGCGGGCCAGCCGCTGCGCCCGGGACAGGGACCGGTTGAGTACCTGAACGTGCCCGATGCCGGCACGGGTCAGGTGTGCGGCCGACAGTGCGCCCATCGCTCCGGCGCCGATGACCACGGCCGTCTTGCCCGCCAGCCCGTCCAGCCTGCGCTCGGCCATGCCGAGGGCCACCGACACCACCGAGGCGCCGGCAGCGTCGATGGCAGTTTCGGAATGCACCCGCTTGCCCACCGACAGTGCCCGCTGGGCCAGCTCGTGCAGCACGCGGCCGACGGTGCGATTGGCCTCGGCGGCGGCGTACGCGCGGCGCACCTGACCAAGCACCTGTTGCTCACCGATCACCGCTGAATCCAGACCGCTGGTAACCGCGAATAGGTGCTCGACTGCGGCCTCGCTGTAGCGGACGTAGGCGTATTTGGTCAAGTCGCCCAACGGCATCGCGGAATGCTCGGAGAGCACCTGCCCGATGACCGCCAGACCGCCGTGGAAGGCGTCGACCACCGCGTAGACCTCGACCCGGTTGCAGGTGGACAGCACCATGGCCTCGGTCACCAGCGGTGATTGCATCATCTCGTCGATGATCTTGATCTGGTCGGATTCGTCGGTGCTTAGCTGCTCCAGAACCGAGACCGGCGCGCTGCGGTGCGACACACCAAAGAGCAGGACGCTCACGGCTGAATCACCTGGCCCGCTCCCTTGCTATCACCAGTGATCGAACTTGATCCCACGGTAGACGTTTAACAGGTGGGCCACCAAATTTGCGCCGATGTCAGCCGATGTCAGAGGCGCCCGGCAAGGTCTTTGCGCAGCCGGGGCTCGTCGACCTCCCAGTAGCTGTGCTCGCGGCCGTCGAGCAGCACCACCGGCAGCCGGTCACCGAACTCGGCGCGGAGGGCGCTGTCGCCGGCTGCCGCGGCTTGGTCTACGTCGGTGGTCGACAGGTCGAAGTCGAGTTCCGCGGCCAGTTGGTTGAGCTGCGCGTGCACGCGATCACAGATCGTGCAGCCGGCGCGGGTCAACAGCTGCACCTGTGGGCGGCTCATGGCCCCAGTGTGGCAGCGGGCAGCGCCGCTCGCTCCCCCACGTAGCCTCCGCCGGAACGCTCCGCGGCTCCCCGGCGGATACTGTTGAACTGTGAGCGCTCCCGGCGGCCCGGACACCGTGGAACCCGGCCCCAACGCAGGACCTGACCCGGATGAACTGGACCTGGAGGAGCTGGCCGCCAACGCCAGCGCCGACCGTGCGCTGGTGGACGCCCATACCGACGCCGCCCCCGGGCCCGAGCAGCCGCCCGTCGACTTAACTGCGGCGGCGTTCTTCGACGTGGACAACACCCTGGTGCAGGGTTCGTCGCTCATACATTTCGGCCGCGGTCTGGCCGCGCGCAAGTACTTCACCTATCGCGACGTGCTCGGGTTTGTCTACGCGCAAGCCAAGTTTCAGCTCATCGGACGGGAAAACAGCGACGACGTCGCCGCGGGCCGAAGCAAGGCCCTGGCCTTCATCGAAGGCCGATCCACCGAAGAGCTGGTTCGGCTGGGCGAAGAGGTCTTCGACGAAATCATCGCGGACAAGATCTGGACGGGCACTCGCGATCTGGCGCAGATGCACCTCGACGCAGGCCAGCAGGTCTGGCTGGTCACCGCCACGCCCTATGAACTCGCGATAACCATCGCCCGCCGGCTAGGACTGACCGGCGCGCTGGGCACGGTCGCCGAGTCGGTCGACGGCGTGTTCACCGGCAGGCTGGTGGGCGAGATCCTGCACGGCCCCGACAAGGCGCACGCGGTGCGCTCGCTGGCCATCCGCGAGGGCCTCAACCTCAAGCGCTGTACCGCCTACTCCGACAGCTTCAACGATGTGCCGCTGCTCTCCCTGGTCGGGACGGCTGTCGCCATCAACCCCGACAGCCACTTGCGCGACCTGGCCCGCAAACGCGGCTGGGAAATCCGTGACTTTCGAACGGCGCGCAAGGCCGCCCGGATCGGCGTGCCGTCGGCCCTGGCGCTTGGGGCAGCGGGCGGTGCACTCGCCGCGGTCGCCTCCCGACGCCAATCGCGCTGATAAGCTGCGCCGCTGAGCATCCCTAAGAGTGGAGATCAGTGCATGTCACTTCCCGAAGGCGCCGAAGGACTCATCGGAACGCACTACCGGTTCCCGGATTACTTCGACGTCGGACGCGAAAAGGTCCGCGAGTTCGCGCAGGCCGTCAAGGACGACCATCCGTCGCACTACTCTGAGGCGTCGGCCGCAGAGGCCGGTTACGGCAGCACTGTGGCGTCGCTCACCTTCCTTGCGGTCGCCGGACGGCGTGTTCAGCTCGACGTCTTCACCAAGTTCGACATCCCGATCAACCTCGCGCGGGTGCTGCACAGGGACCAGAAATTCGTGTACCACCGGCCGATCATGGCCGGTGACCGGCTGTTCTTCGACACCTACCTAGACAACGTCATCGAATCACACGGCACCGTAATCGCCGAGATCCGCAGCGAGGTCACCGACGCCGACGCCAACCCGGTGATCACCAGCATCGTCACGATGCTCGGCGAGTCGTCCAACCCGGATGCCGACGCAGCTGCGACGATTGCCGCAATTGCATCCATCAGCGGCGGGGCTAGTGTCGGCCGGGACCTTCTAGGGGGAGAGTCACACCGATGAGCACCAATCTCACGCCACACTTCGACGACGTCCAGTCACACTACGACCTGTCGGACGACTTCTACGGGCTGTTCCTCGATCCGTCACACACCTACAGCTGCGCGTACTTCGAGCGCGACGATATGACGCTGGAAGAGGCCCAGCTGGCCAAGATCGACCTGTCGCTGGGCAAGCTGGGCCTAGAACCCGGAATGACGCTGCTCGACGTCGGCTGCGGCTGGGGCGCCACGTTGAGGCGCGCCATCGAGCGCTACGACGTCAACGTGATCGGCTTGACGTTGAGCAAGAACCACGCCGCACATGCGCAGAAGTTGTTGGACGAGCTGGACAGCCCACGTTCCAAGCAGGTGCTGCTGGAAGGCTGGGAGCAGTTCCACGAGCCGGTGGACCGGATCGTGAGATCGGCGCGTTCGAACACTTCGGATTCGACCGCTAGCCCGACTTCTTCAAGATGGCTTACCAGGCGCTGCCGGCCGGCGGCACGATGCTGTTGCACACGATCGTGATCCCCACTCTCGAAGAACTCGAGCAGCGTCAAATCAGATTGACGATGACGCTTATCCGTTTCGTCAAATTCATGATGGACGAGATCTTTCCCGGCGGCCGGCTGCCCTCGGTGGCGCTTGTCGAAGAGCACGCGGAGAAGGCCGGCTTCGAGGTGGCCCGCGTTCAGTCGCTGCGGCTGCACTACGCACGCACGCTGGAGATCTGGGCGGCCGCGCTGGAGGCGCGCAAGGACGAGGCCATCGCGATCCAGTCGGAAGAGGCCTACGAGCGCTACATCAGGTACCTGACCGGCTGCGCCGACCTGTTCAGCAAGGGCAATACCGACGTTTGCCAGTTCACACTGGTCAATCCGGCCGCGTAGGGGCTCAGCCGAAGAACATATTGCGGCGCCCGGCCAGCAGCTGGTAGAGCGTCTGCTGGATGGTCTCGCGGACCTGGTCGGTCAGCTCGAAGGTGACCATGGGATCGTCGGCGTCGGCACTCTCGTAGTGCGCGGTGGGAATCGGCTCACCAAACGCGATGTGCCACTTCGACGGCAGCGGCACCAGCCCGGCCGGCCCGGCCAGCGGGAACAGCGGGGTGATCGGGAAGTAGGGCAAGCCGAACAGTCGCGCCAGCAGCCTGACGTCGGCCAGCATCGGGTAGATCTCCTCGGAGCCCACGATGGAGCAAGGCACGATCGGGGCTTTGGTGCGCAGCGCCGCCGCCACGAAGCCACCGCGCCCGAACCGCTGCAGCTTGTAGCGGTCCTTGAAGCGCTTACCCAGGCCTTTGTATCCCTCGGGGAACACCGCGGTCAGTTCCCCGGAGGCGAGCAGCCGATGGGCGTCGGCGGTGCATGCCATGGTGTGGCCGGCCTTGCGGGCTGCGTCGCCGAGCATCGGCAGGTCGAACACCATATCGGCGGCCAGCAGCCGCAGGTCACGATGCGCCGGATGCTCGTCATGAACAGCCACCGAGGCCATCAGCCCGTCGAACGGCAGCACGCCGGCGTGATTAGCCACCACCAACGCCGCGCCGGACTCGGGCAAGTTCTCGATTCCGCTGACCTCGACCCGGAACCACGACTTGAAAAAGAACCTCAGCAGCGGCCGCACGATTGCGTCGTTGAAATGCGGATCAAACCCGAACTCATCGACCTTGTAATCGCCGGTAAGCCGGTGTCGTAGGAAGTCGGCGACGGCACTGACCTTGTGCGCCAGCTCGTTGCCGGACTGGTCGGCTACGGATTTGCCGCCTGAAGCGCGCCGGTGGTGGTCGATCTCACGTACAACGGCGGCGACCTGATCGGCCGACGCCCGATTGCCCGGTTCGGAAAGCAGCGAGGGATGCTGACGAGACGCCTGGGTGCGTTGGCCGGCGCGTCGCTGCGCCGCTGCACGATTTGAATTCGCGTGCAGCGGAATGACTTTCGCCTTCGAATCGCCCGCCATTAAGTTAACCTCCCCCCACCCGTTAGTTGATTTTGGTTCGGCCACCTAAGCGCTGCGCTGCTGCTACGGCCCGACCTTCAATCGAGCGTACCCACTCTGGATCGATAATGGGAGTTAAACCTCGGCCGCGTACGTAATCGTCAAAAGCCTCTGCAGTAGTCCACTTGGGATGGTATTCAAGCTCGGTTCGCATCCTTGTGATGTCCATCACACGGCCATAGCTCAAGTAGTCGAGTTGCTCACGGTTGATCTCGGTGTAGTGGTTGGCCCGTCGCAGTGAATCCAGCGCCCACAGCCCGAATCCGGGCACTGGCACCGACACTCGGCCTGCTCGCCGGATCGCCTGCGACAGCATGATGATGCCGCTGGCGCCGATATTGAAGGTGCCTGCCTTGCCGGCCATCACGGCGCGCTCCAAAGCGCCGAGCGCATCCTGCTCGTGCAGCAGCTGCAGCCGCGCGTCGCGGCCGAGCACCGTCGGGACCAGCGGTCCGGCCAGGTATCGCGACAGCGTGGTTTCCATCGCCGGACCGATCATGTTGGCCAGCCGCAGAATCGTCACCGCGATGTCGGGCCGACGCCGGCCGAGCCCGCGGGTATAACCCTCGATGTCCAGGCTGTCTTTGGGAAAGCCCTCCCGGAACGGACGACGGCTGCTGCTGTCTTCGGTGAACATCACCGGATCGTGCGGACTGGAACCGTAGACCTCAGATGTCGACTTCAGCACGACTCGACGCACCGACGGCGCCTTCTGGCAGGCCGCGAACAGCTGCATCGCGCCCAGCACGTTGATTTCCTTCAACGCTGCGCCGCCACCGGACCGCGGCGCAAACGACGCCGCAGCGGCGTGCACCACGGTGTCGACATCGCCATTTCGAATCACCTTGGCGACAAAGGGGTTGCGGATGTCCGCGCGGACGAACTCGGCGCGGCCCATCCGGCGCAGCATGTCCTTGCTGGG
>NZ_JBKQOI010000343.1:0-13140 GCF_052145595.1 Mycobacterium sp.
GACCAGATCGCTCACCTACACGGGCAGCTCCGCGCCAACCGCATCGCCAGCATCCCCGTCACGGACACCGTCCACGACGCAAACATCCTGGTCAACCGGCAGAACAGCCCATCCCACCCAAGATAACGTTGGCCCGACGCAACTCGGCGATCTCCTTACGCAGCGCCTTGTTCTCCTCGGCCATCTGCGAGGTCACGCCCGGCCTCACGCCCGAGTCAACCTCCAAGCGGCGGATCCAGGTCCGCAGCGTCTCGGGGGTTCCGATCCCCAACATGCCTGCCACCGCGGTGATCGCCGCCCACTGCGAGGGGTACTGCGGCCGCACTTCAACGACCATGCGCACCGCACGCTCACGAAGCTCATCGGGGTACTTGCTCGGACGTCCCATGTCTCGAATCCTCCCAAGGTAGGGAGTCTCCGGAAATGCCGGGACGGCTCACAGTGATGGCGCGCGGCGCGACAGTAAGCGCGGAGAAGGCGAATTGGGCGGCTCATCAAGTTTGATGATTTCGACAGCTTTACATGCGTAATCGTGTCCGCCTCTTGGTCCCGGGACTGGGCCTATCACGAGAGAGATCGGCAGAATCAGTTGATCCGCCAAGGCACTTCGGTGTTCGGTAGTCCGTCGAACAATACGTTCGCGTCTCGCTGGCCCGGTGATAGCGCTTGGGGCGTGTGACACCGCACGTCCCGGCCAGCCAGTAGCCCCCCTTCGAGTAGCCCGGCACGGCGCGGGCAACGTGGAGGCCAGGCTCCAGGTGAACAACCAGAGGATGACCAGCACGCACCAGTTGACACTGACCGGAAATCCGGCGATCCGTCCTATCCGGATGCCGCATGCCAAAATCACCTGCAGCGATGGTGCGGAACAGCGCATTAGTGTTGGCGGGCGACGATCACCGGGATGCGGGCTGCGTGTACCACGGCGGTGCTGACCGAGCCGAGCAGCATTCCGGCGAATCCGCCCCGGCCGTGGCTGCCGACCACGACGAGTTGGGCGGACTCGGATTCATCGAGGAGATGGCGCGCTGGGCGGTCAAACACCAGCCGGCGGTGAACGGTGACGTCGGGATAGCGTTCCTGCCAACCAGCCAGGCGTTCCGCCAGGATTTCCGCTGCCCGGGATTGCAGGGCCGACCATTCCATGCTCAGCACACGCGAGATGTCTGAGTCGGTCCAGGCGTGCAGGGCCATTAGGTCCACACCGCGGAAAGAGGCCTCGTCGAAGGCGATCGCGGTGGCCAGCTCCGATGCCGGCGAGCCGTCAATGCCGACCAACACCGGTAATTGCGAGGGCCCCAGCAGGATCGGCGCCTCGTCGTGGATCACCGCGACCGGGCAGTGGGCGTGGTGGATTAATCCGGTGCTGACCGAGCCGAGCAGGGTCCGCTGCAGCGCGTCCTGTCCGCGGCAGCCGACCACCATCATGTGCGCCTCTTTCGACAGGTCGATAAGGGTCGGCACGGGCGCTGCAACCACCAGTTCGCTGTCGATCTCGGGTCGGTTGCCCTCCACGCTGTCTTTGGCGCCCTTGATCGCATCGGCGAGGACCTGGCGGGCCTCTTCTCCGTGCTGTCGCTGCAGCTCGGCCGGGATGGGGGCGGCGGGCCAGACGGCTGGCCAGCTTGAGACGTGCACAAGGGTCAGCGGAACGTTGCGCATGGTTGCCTCGCGTGCGGCCCACCGTACGGCCATTGTCGATGACGGGGACCCGTCGACACCGACCACGACTCCCGGATGTGTGCTGTGACCGGTCATTTCGCGGTCCTTCCTTGCGTGGATGCCGCCGACGCTAGATGGTCGGCGATCGCCGGCCAGGAGGCGTTGGTCCCCACGGGAGTGGTCCTAACCTGGATTTTGCGCGAAACTCGGTGTGACACGGGGCTTGAATGGCGAAAGTGCCTGTCCTGCAAGGAAGAATGAGACTTCTCTAGGGTCCAAGATTCCGGCGGGAAGGCACTTCGCAGGTGAAGAGTATCGCAGCACGACCACGGGTGAAAGTGTCCGCGGATGGCCATGGTGTCGTGTCGCACGCCGGGGTGGGGATGCTGCGCGAGTTGGCGGAGTTGACCGGGCTCTCAGCGCAGGTCACGGTCGCGTTGGCCGATACCTATGGGGGGCCGTGGACCTACGCGCCGGGTGCGGTGTTTGCCGATCTGGTCGCCGCGGTCGCCGACGGCGCGGACTGCATCGACGGCGTTGGTCAGCGGTGCGGGGACCGGGCGCATGTCTTCGGTCCGGCCGCGTCGACGACCACGATGTGGCGGCTGGTCGATGCGCGGATCGACGCCGCTCACCTGCCCGGTATCCGCACGGCCCGCGCGCATGCTCGGGAGCGGGCCTGGGCTGCTGGGGCGGCGCCAGCCCCCGGTGGCTGGTTGCATCTGGATGTCGATGCCACCATCACCATCGATCACTCCGATAACAAGGAGAACGCGGCCGCGACGTGGAAGAAGACGTTCGGCCATCACCCGCTGCTGGTGTTTTTGGACCGACCCGAGATCGCCGGCGGCGAAGCGCTGGCCGGGCTGCTGCGACCCGGAAACGCCGGCAGTAACACCGCCGCCGACCACGTCAGGGTGCTGGGTTGGGCACTGGAATCGCTGCCGGCTGGCTATCGGCCCAACCCGCACGATCCGGGCGCGCAACAGATCCTGGTGCGCTCGGATTCCGCCGGTGCCACCCACACATTCGCCGACGCGTGCCGAGGGGCCGGGGTGGGGTTCTCCTTCGGCTACGCCGTCGATGCCCGCCTGCGCGAGGCGGTCGAGGTGCTCAACGCCCACAACGGCTGGTATCCGGCGATCGATTCCGACGGCGCCATCCGCGACGGCGCCTGGGTCGCCGAAGCCACCGGACTGGTCGACATGAGCAGCTGGCCGGCCGGGACCCGGGTGATCCTGCGCAAGGAACGCCCCCACCCCGGAGCGCAGCTGCAGTTCACCGACTCCGACGGACATCGGGTCACCGCCTTCATCACCGACACCGCACCCGGTACCGTCGACGGCCAACTCGGCGGGCTCGAACTGCGCCACCGCCAACACGCCCGCGTGGAAGACCGGATCCGTCAAGCCAAAGCCACCGGGCTGACCAACCTGCCGTGCCACCGGTCCGACGCCAACGCAGCATGGCTAGAAATCATCTTGACAGCAACAGATTTGGTGTCATGGGCCAAACTGATCGGCTTCGCCGCCGATCCCGCCCTGGCCGCATGCGAGATCGACACCTTCCGATACCGGGTCCTGCACGTAGCCGCCCGCATCACCCGAGGAGCCCGACAAACCCAGTTGCGGATCGACGCGACATGGCGCTGGGCCCACTCGATCGCCACCGCCTGGAACCACATCCGCAACGCGTTCACCTAACCGAGAAACCCTGACCCGACCAGACGAAAGACCCCACCGGCCTGGAAAGCCCGCCCCACCGACGCGACAACGGGCGCACTGTCATACACATCCGCCACAATCAGCATCAGAAGCCGACCAGCACCGGCTCCCTCCGACCCAACCAGGCCGCGCGAAAAATCGAGGCTAAGGCCCTTCGGCGCGGCGACCCGTCGCGCCACACTCGGGGGATGACGCAGTTCGACGATCGTGGCGATGCTCAGCGTCTACTGGCCCAACGGCTAGTTTCGTTGCGCGGCGATATGAGGCTATTCGACGATCGTGTCGACGCCGGACGTCGGCTGGCCGAACGCCTGAAATCCTTGCGCGGCCAGGACATTGTCGTGCTGGGCCTGCCGCGAGGCGGGGTCCCGGTGGCTTTCGAAGTCGCCAAGGCGCTGCACGCCCCGCTCGATGTCCTTGTGGTGCGCAAGCTTGGGGTGCCGTTTCAGCCCGAATTGGCCTTCGGCGCCATCGGTGAGGGCGGGGTGCGGGTGATCAACGACTCCGTCGTGCGTGAGGCGGGCCTCCGCAGCCACGACATGGACGCGGTCGAAAACGCGCAGCGCGCCGAGCTGCAGCGCCGCGTGGAACGTTTCCGCCGCGGGCGTGACCGCATCTCGCTGGCGGGGCGGGTCGCGGTGATCGTCGACGACGGCGTCGCCACCGGGGCGACCGCAAAGGCCGCCTGCCAGGTGGCCCGCGCCCAGGGCGCGAGCCGGGTCGTGCTGGCGGTTCCCATCGGCGCGGCCGACATCGCCGAGGGCTTTGCCGACTACTCCGACGAGGTGGTGTGCTTGGAGACGCCCGCGTTGTTTTTCGGCGTCGGGCAGGGCTACCGCAACTTCACCCAGACCCCCGACGACGAGGTGATCGCGCTGCTCGATCGCGCCCGCGACGGCTTTCAGGAAGTCGTCGCCAGCGCCAGCGCCGGCGACCCTCCGCTGCGCGATGAGGAGGTGCGGGTGGCCGCCGGACCGGTGTCGGTGGCCGGGCACCTGACCATCCCGGAGCACCCGACCGGCGTCGTCGTCTTCGCCCACGGCAGTGGCAGCAGCAGGTTCAGCCCGCGCAACATCTACGTCGCCGACGTGCTGAACGGTTCCGGAATGGCCACGTTGCTGTTTGACCTGCTCACCCCGGAGGAGGAACGCGACCGCGCTAACGTCTTCAACATCGAACTTCTGGCACGGCGCCTGGTCGACGTCACCGGCTGGCTGGCGGGCCAACCCGACACCGCTGCGCTGCCGGTCGGCTACTTCGGCGCCAGCACGGGCGCGGGTGCGGCATTACGCGCCGCCGCCGATCCCGCGGTGACGGTAAGAGCGGTCGTCTCACGCGGCGGGCGGCCGGATCTGGCGGGCGAGTCGCTGACCAAAGTTCACGCGCCCACGTTGCTGATCGTGGGCGGACGCGACGAGATGGTCCTCGAGCTGAATCGACGCGCGCAGGCCGCGATGCCGGGCCCATGCGAACTCACCGTGGTCCCCGGCGCCACCCACCTTTTCGAAGAACCCGGCACCCTCGAGAAGGTTGCGGTGCTGGCCCGAGACTGGTTCATCAACCACTTAAGCCCTGCGGCTCACAACCGCTAGACCAGCGCGACAAGCCATGGTGGACAACACATCAGGGCATCGCAGTGTGCCGCACACGGCGGATCTGCGGATCGAGGTGTGGTCGCCCTCCCGCGCTGCATCGGGGAAGCGGTGCTTGGCACCGTCGAGAGCTTCCTGGATACATCCCTGGCCCGTGCGCAGCGCATCCGCCAATGCCGACTGACCGGAGACCGCGACGATGACCTGCTGCTCGCGGTGCTCGAGGAGGTCATCTACGTGTTGGACACGGCTGGCGAGGCACCTGTCGATGTCGAACTGGAGGCCATACCCGGTGGCGTCGACGTCAAGTTCGCGATGGTCGATGCGAGCACCCTGCCTCAAGTGGGCGCCGTGCCGAAGGCGATGTCGTTCAACGAGCTTCACCTGTCGCATGGCCCGCGGGGCTGGCGGTGCTCGGTAATCCTTGATGTGTGACTGAGGCGGACAACATGCAGATCATCCAGGAGACCCCATACCGGTTCCGGATCGAACAAGAGGGCGCCATGCGGGTGCCCGGAATCGTGTTCGCGTCGAGATCGTTGCTGCCCGACGAACACGGAGACATGGCGCTGATGCAAGTGGCCAACGTGGCCACGCTGCCAGGGATTGTCCGCGCGTCCTACGCAATGCCCGACGTGCATTGGGGATACGGGTTTCCGATCGGCGGGGTAGCAGCGACCGACGTCGACAACAACGGAGTTGTCTCCCCCGGCGGGGTCGGCTTCGACATCTCGTGCGGGGTGCGGCTGCTGGTCAGCCCTGACCTCGACCGGGAGCAGCTGCAGCCGCACATCCGCGCAGTGATGGACCACCTCGACCAAGCGATACCGCGTGGCGTGGGCACCAAAGGCGTGTGGCGGCTGCCGAGAACTAGCAGTTCATAGATGGTTTTCACGGCGTCGTAGACCCGAGTACACCGCCCCGAATAGCGCTCGACGATGTTCTCGGCGATCTTTTCGACCGGCGCGTCAACAGGCCCTGCTGGAGTCGCTCGCGTCGCCGACTAGCGAACTCAGGCCATGCTGCCTGCATCCGCGCCAGGCAATGTCGGTATGACGCAAGCTGCTCAAACGATGGCTCATCGGCCGCAGCATCACTGATAGAGGGCCGACCGTTCACTACGCCTCCCAGCGTTCGTCTGCTCGGACCTTACGACACCGCTGCGCCAGATAGATGCTCAACGCGGGAAGCAGACATGATGGCAGATGGCGGCGAATCTCAATGTCCCAACCCGTCACGATCTCCTTGTTGACATGGAGCTACGTCCTCGCCACGGTTATCCTGTGAAGACCATCCGGATCTCCGCGAGCCGCCGGACCAAGGTGCCCGCCAGTTCCGTCGGGTTTGCAAGCGAGTTCAGCGGCATCTATCCGCGCGAATCCCCCGGCGGCTGGCCGCTGATCGGGCAGACCGATGCTGTGGTGTGGGACGTCCACCGCCCCGATCCGGCGTTGCTGAAGCTGCGCAAGTGGGTGCAATTCTGGGAGGCGCGATGACGACCGAGTTCACCACCCAGTCGCTTCGCTCCCGTCCGCCGACGCTGGAAATCATGCGCACCGGGCCGCTGGCCCTGATCGAAGACCTCGGCCGGCCCGGCCTGGCCCATCTTGGGGTCACCCGCTCCGGCGCCGCGGATATGCGCTCGCATGCGCTGGCCAACCGGCTGGTGGCCAACCCCGCCGACCGGGCCACGATCGAGGTGACCTTCGGCGGGCTGACCGCACGGGTGTGCGGCGGCGACATCGCAATCGCTGTGACCGGCGCCGACACCGACCCCGCGGTAAACGGAATCCCCTTCGGCATCAACAGCATTCACTACGCACATGACGGCCAGGTGATCTCGCTGGGCTCGCCGCACTACGGGCTCCGCACGTACCTGGCGGTGCGCGGCGGAATCGATGTCGAACCGGTGCTCGGCTCGCGCAGCTCCGACGTGATGTCGGGGATCGGTCCGCAGCCGCTGCGGCCCGGCGACGTGCTGCCCGTCGGCGAGCACACGACGGACTTTTCCGAACTGGACCAGGCGCCGGTGGCGTCGTTCACCGAGGACCCGATCGAGCTCAACGTGGTGCCCGGCCCGCGCGACGACTGGTTCATCGATCCCGACGCACTGGTGCACAGCGAGTGGGTGGCCTCCGACCGCAGCGACCGGGTTGGCATGCGGCTGGACGGCCGGCCGCTGCAGCACCGCTGGCCGGATCGCCAGCTGCCGAGCGAGGGTGCGACCCGCGGCGCGATTCAGGTGCTGGCCAACGGGTTGCCGGTGATCCTCGGCCCCGATCATCCGGTGACCGGCAGCTATCCGGTGATCGGTGTGGTTACCGATCACGACATCGACCGGGTCGCGCAGATCCGCCCCGGTCAGCAGGTGCGCTTGCACTGGTCGCGACCACGCCGGCGGTGGTAGACACCGACTTGTGCGCACGCAGGTCTACACGGCCCGCCTCATCCACACCGCAGACCTCGACAACGAGACCCGGCACAATACCTATCGGCTGCTAGCCGACGCGTTCGAAGGCGATTTCACCGTTCCATCGCCAGTAGGCGCTGATTAGGCGCCGAAGCGCGAAATATGCTGCGGTGGAACACAATTGGTGGCACCTCGGTGTGAACGGTGATGTCGTTGACCCCCAGGGTCACGATGGTGGATCGCCGGCAGGAACTAACTGCTCGATCGAGCTTTCCAACCAGACGCTGGTGCCCTCGATGAACACCGCACCGTTCTCGGTCGAGATGGCCTGCAACCCCGCGAACCAGTCGCCGGTACGCGCTGTCAGCGTGCGCGGCCTCGTCGTGCGACTCGCCCAGAAGACTGATGCCCAGCCGCGGAACGTCCTTCAGCTTCGGCCATGTGGTGGACGTATTCTGCACACAGAACGACACCAGCGGCGGATCCCAGTGACACCGGCACGAATGCGCTGGCCGCCAGTCCTACCCGAGGCGCCGACTACCTCAGCGGCGATCGCGATCGCGCCCATGGGGAATGCCCGAACGCCTCGCGCCGGGACGCTTCGGTCAAATTGCTAGCGCTAACGCTTCCTCCCGGCTCACACCGCGCGGGAGGACGTGCTCATCGATACCTACGCGATCTATGCGATCAGGGTGTGCCGTATCCGCCGCCGCCGGGGGTTTCGATGACCAGTGTGTCGCCGGGCTGGACTTCGGTCGAGTCGCACCCGGCCAGCTCGACGGTGCTGCCATCGGCGCGTTCCACGCGGTTGTGTCCCAGCGCCCCGGGTGAGCCGCCCGCCATGCCGTAGGGTGCGACTCGCCGATGACTGGACAACACGCTCACCGTCATGGGCTCGGTGAACTCGATCCGACGGACAGCACCGTCACCGCCGTGCCATCGTCCGGCACCGCCGCTGCCCCGCCGGATGCCGAACTCTCTCAGCAGCACGGGGAAACGCGATTCGAGCACTTCCGGATCTGTGAGCCGCGAGTTCGTCATGTGCGTCTGCACCACGGATGCCCCGTCGAACCCGTCACCGGCCCCGGAGCCGGATCCCAGGGTTTCGTAGTACTGATGCCGCTCGTTGCCGAAGGTGACGTTGTTCATCGTCCCGGCTCCCTCAGCCTGCACACGTAGCGCGGCGAACAGTGCGCCGGTGATCGCCTGGGAGGTTTCGACGTTGCCGGCGACAACCGCCGCCGGGTAGGTCGGTGCGAGCATCGTCCCTTCCGGGATGACGATGTGCAGCGGGCGCAGGCAGCCGTCGTTGAGGGGGATCTCCTCGGCGACCAGGGTCCGGAATACGTAGAGCACTGCGGCGGTCGCCACCGACGATGGCGCGTTGAAGTTCGTGTCCAGCTGGGGAGAGGTTCCGGTGAAGTCGATGGTCGCGCTGCGACTGGCGCGGTGGACAATGACGCGCACGGCGATCGTCGCGCCGGAATCCATGGTGTAGCGGTATTCGCCGTCGTCGAGCCTGTCGATGACGCGGCGGACCGCTTCCTCGGCGTTGTCCTGGACGTGGCGCATGTAGGCCTGGACGACATCGAGGCCGAAGTGGTCGATCATCTTGCGGACCTCGTCGACGCCCTTCTGGTTGGCGGCGATCTGGGCGCAAAGATCGGCGAGGTTGGTATCGGGATTGCGGGATGGGAAGGGCGCTTCGGTGAGTAGCAGCCTGGTCTCTGCTTCGCGGAACTGTCGATTTTCTGCGAGCAGCCAATTGTCGAAAAGCACGCCTTCTTGGTGAATTTCGTGGCTGTTGGCGGGCATGGAGCCGGGGGTGATCCCGCCGATTTCGGCATGGTGCCCGCGTGAGGCGACAAAGAACAGGACGTGCTCGCCCGCTGCGTCGAAGACCGGGGTCACCACGGTGATATCCGGCAGGTGGGTACCGCCGTGGTAAGGGTCGTTGACCGCGTACACGTCACCGGGCCTCATTGTGCCGACCCGGCGGCGGATGACTTCCCTGACGGTGGCGCCCATCGAGCCGAGATGTACCGGAATGTGTGGCGCGTTGGCGACGAGGTCGCCGTCCGGATCGAACAAAGCGCACGAGAAGTCCAGCCGCTCACGGATATTTACCGACTGGGCAGTCGCCTCCAGCCGGAAGCCCATCTGCTCCGCGATCGACATGAACAGGTTGTTGAAGATCTCCAGCAGCACCGGGTCGGCCTCAGTGCCCGCATCGGGCGCCACGGGGGCAGCTACCCGCTCGACAAGCAGGTGCCCGGACTCGGTCAACGTCGCCTGCCAGCCGCCGTCGACGACGGTGGTGGCGTTGGCCTCGGCGATGATCGCCGGGCCCGTCACCGTTTCCCCCGGCTGCATCCGCTCCCGGTGACGCAGCGGCGCGTCGCGCCACGATCCGCCCAAGTAGACCCGGACAGTCTCTGACGAGCCCGCGCTGTCGGCAGCCCGCTCGCCAAGATGGGACAGATCTGGTTGCTCGGTGAGCCCAATCGCCTCGACCGAGACCGCTTCGGCGATCAACGGACGATCCATCAGGAATGAGTACGTCGCGCGATGGCTGGCTTCGAATGCGGTGGTCATTGCCTCGAGGTCTGCTAGTTCGACCGGGAGGGCTGTGTCGGTTCCCTCGTAGCGTAGATACACCCGCCGAACCACCCGGATGCGCTCGATAGGAATGGCCTCGTCAAGCAGCTCGGTGCGCGCGGTCTGCGCGAGCGAGTCCGCGACCGTAACCAACCGCTCCAGGGCGGCGGTCTCGAGCCGGATCTCCGCGGATTGCTCCCGCATCGCGGTGGTGTCAGCGAGGCCGATCCCGAGCGCGGAGAGGACCCCCGCCATCGGTGGAACGAGCACCGTGCGGATACCCAGCGCGTCGGCGACAGCGCACGCGTGCTGCCCGCCAGCGCCGCCGAATGTGGTTAGCACGTAACGGGTTACGTCGTGTCCCTTTTGCACGGAGATCTTCTTGACCGCGTTGGCCATGTTCGACACCGCGATCCGCACGAACCCCTCGGCGACTTGCTCGGGCGAACGGTCGTCGCCGGTGGCCGCCCGGATGTCGGCGGCCAGCTCGGTGAACTTCTGCTGCACAACGCCGGCGTCAAGCGGCTCGTCGCCGCCGGGCCCGAACACGGCCGGAAAGTGTGCGGACTGGATGCGGCCAAGCATCACGTTGGCGTCGGTGACTGCGAGCGGACCACCGCCGCGGTAGCACGCCGGGCCCGGGTCGGCGCCGGCCGAGTCCGGTCCGACCCGGTAGCGGCTGCCGTCGAAATGCAAGATCGACCCGCCGCCCGCCGCCACTGTGTGGATGTCGAGCATCGGAGCGCGCAGCCGAACCCCGGCCATCTGAGTGGTGAACACGCGCTCGTAGTCGCCAGCGTAGTGCGACACGTCAGTGGAGGTGCCGCCCATGTCGAAGCCGATGACGTGATCGAATCCGGCAAGTGCCGACATCCGCACCATGCCGACGATGCCGCCGGCCGGGCCGGACAGGATCGCATCCTTGCCGCGGAAGTGCTCCGCCTCGGCCAGCCCCCCGTTGGACTGCATGAACATCAGCCGCACGCCACGCATCTGGCCCGCCACCTGGTCGACATAGCGGCGCAGGACCGGAGACAAGTAGGCGTCGACGACGGTGGTGTCGCCACGCGGTACCAGTTTCATCAGCGGGCTGACCTCTGAGGACAGCGAGATCTGGCTGAACCCGATCTGCTCGGCCAGCTTGCCAATCCCCCGCTCGTGCGCCGGGTACAGGTAACTGTGCATACACACCACCGCGACCGCGCGGATCCCGTCGGTGTGCGCCTGCCGCAGCTGTTCGCCCAGCAGTTCGAGATCGGGGGCGCGCAGCACCGTGCCACCGGCTGTGATCCGTTCGTCCACCTCGACGACCCGCTCGTACAGCATCTCCGGCAGCACGATGTGACGGTCGAAGATGCGTGGGCGATTTTGGTAGGCGATGCGCAGCGCGTCGCCGAAACCGCGCGTGATCACCAGCAGCGTGCGCTCTCCCTTGCGCTCCAGCAGCGCATTTGTCGCGACGGTGGTACCCATGCGCACCGCCTCCAATTGCGCGACCGGCACGGGCACACCTCCGGCGGTCCCGAGGAGCGCACGGATCCCGGCAACCGCCGCGTCGCGGTACCGCGCAGGGTTCTCCGACAGCAGCTTGTGCGTCAGCAGGCGCCCGTCCGGCCGGCGCGCCACGATGTCGGTGAACGTGCCGCCCCGGTCGACCCAAAACTGCCACCCCGCATGAGGCACCAGGCGTCCCTTTCATCTCATCGTGTACCAACTCTATCGGCGAGCAGGTGAACCACCGGGATGCCAATGCGTTCATTACCACCCGCCACGCGTCTGAACGGCGGCGTCGGGTCCACTTGATCCTCCCCGAGACCGCGGTTTCCGTGCTGCCCTTAGCCCCTCGGCGCCGCCACGGCGAGCAGCGAACCACGATGCGCGACCGCCTCTGCATGCTCCGCAAAACGTTCGTAGCAGCGCGCAGCCAACGCGAGGTCGATCGCCGCGTCGACGTCGATCGCTTCGGAGTTCGACAACAGCTGCTGATACAGCAGGTCCAGCAACCGATTCACATTGTGCTCACCCTCGGTCAGCTCCGCCACACCAATCGAGGTGTGGGACTCCAAGACATCGGCTGCCTTTGCGGCTGCGTCGAGGCAACCCTCGCTCAGCTCACGAAGCACGGCCATAAGTGGGGCGGGTATCGATGCCCAGGCACGCCGGGTCCGGGCGATATCGGCGGCCTCCCGCGCTAGTTGCCCCATGCGCTCGGCTTCGGCGTTGACGAGGACAGCCACGATGGTTGTCGGCAGCTCCGGTACCCTCGCCTGGGAACGAAGTGCCAGAATCCGCGCTGCATGGTCCTCGATCTCATGACGGAGCGCAGACACCGTCTCATAGGCGGCACCGACGCTCTCGGTCGCGGAAGGATCAGTGCTGAACAGGGCGGCCGTCGCGTGGCCCATCGCGGTGCTCGTGAGTCGAATGAGGTCGACGAGCGGACCAGTCATGCTCCCGAGCTCCTGGGCCCGCGCTTCCCGCATCGGTTGACGTCCCGGTTCGCCCGCCGCCATGGTCAGTAACAGTACCCGCCGGCGAACCCATAAACGCTGGCTGCGAGTGGGTCCGACATCCTCCGATTACGGTCCCACCTACAACCACTTGTCCAATGGTCAAGTCCCGCCAAGTCTTCGCGCAGGTCCTGGGTGCTCCTCCAAAGAGCCGAAGAAGCTGGTCCCCAACGGCCCAAAGCAGTGGCATGATCAGATCGGTGGTGACTAATAACCGCAGATCAGAACCTATTTCGCTTGGTCGGGCTGACAGGATTTGAACCTGCGACCACTTGACCCCCAGGAAGTAGCGGTAGCGCATTTTCCCATGTCACCGGAGGTTTCCGTGGTCGGGGCGTGGTGTGTGACGTTCACGGACGTGCAGGTCGTTCGGCATCGTGCATGACGTGTGGTCCCTGGGTGGTCCCCAGCGCTGGCCGCAACCCTCACTAGCCGTGTACGTACATTCACCGTACGATGAAGTGATCGACAGCTGCGAGCAGAGATGACTGAAGGAAGAAGGAGGTGTCGCTGTGGCAGTCAAAACGAAGCGCATCGAGATTCGCGCGGAGCAAGCGACCTTGGACCGCATCCAGCGCGCCGCCAACCTTGTCCATGAGCAGACGTCGGAGTTCGTGCGGAAAGCTGCGATGCAACGGGCCGAA
>NZ_JBKQOI010000344.1:0-4273 GCF_052145595.1 Mycobacterium sp.
GCCACCACCACGATGTTTCGTCCGGGCACCCGGCTGGCGGTCACCATTCCGTCGGTCGATCCTCAGCGCGGGCGGCTGACCGGGATAGTGGTGCAGTTGCTCACGTTGGTGGTCGACGAGGGCCAACCGAACGACATCACTACGGTCCGCGCCGTCCCGCACGCGGAATGGTCGGTGCGGCTTACCTCGTGACTTCTCCAAGGCCGAACGTCGACTTGTCGTGCGGATTTAAGTCGTTTAGGCGCAACAAGTCGACGTTGGGCGAAACATGTCGGTGCCGACATGCACCGTGCTCGCATGGAAATCCTGGACTGGCCTTTCAGAGGAACCGAAGCGCTCGCAGCCGGAATCGTCACACCGCATCGATTGCGGACCGATTTCGAGATGGTTCATCGCAACGTGTACATCCCTCGCGCGCAGAAGCTGACGCCCGTGACCCGGGCGGTCGCTGCTTGGCTGTGGTCGGGGCGTTCCGCGACGGTTGTGGGCCTGTCCGCGGCAGCGCTACACCGCACGGCGTGGATCGACGACTGGTTGCCGGCCGAGCTGAACCGGCGTAGCCGTGACAAGGCACGCGGGATCATCCTGCACAGCGACACCCTCGACGAGGATGAAACGTGTATGCGCGACGGGATTCGGCTGACCACACCGGCACGCACGGCGTTCGACCTGGGAAGACGAAAAGGACTGACCGCAGCGGTGATTCGGCTCGACGCGCTGGCGCGTGCGAGCGAGGTGAAGGTGGCCGACGTGGAACTGGTGGCCGAGCGCCATCGGGGGGCACGCGGGTTGGTGCAACTGCGACAGGCTCTGCCCCTAGTCGACGCCGGCGCCGAATCACCTTACGAGGCGAGAACCCGTTTGGTTCTCATCAGCAGCGGGCTGCCGCGCCCCCAGACCCAGATCGAGTTGGTCAACGACTGGGGCGCGGTCATCGCGGGGATCGATATGGGCTGGGAGGAGTGGACGATCGGCGTCGTATTCGACGGCGCACAACACTGGACCGATCCGGCGCAGCGGACCCGGGACATCGATCGATTGGCCGAGCTCGAGGCCCGCGGCTGGACGATCATCCGGGTCAGCGCCGACCGGCTGCGATATCGACCCCACGTCATCGTGGCACGCGTCCGTAGCGCCCTGCTTGCCGCCGGCTGCCCACTCTAACCAGTACGCCGAGCGTGGAGTTGTTGCGCCAAGCCACCGCGATTTCGCCCAACAAGTCGACGCTCGGCACTGGGTTAGGCGCCGTGACCGGCCGGTACCCGCTCGCCATCGACGGGCGGCCCGGGAGGCGTTCCGTCTCCGAAAGGCCTGCCCCCCAACGCTTCCCGTCCATGCGGCGCCAACCAGCCGGTCAGGTCCGGGCCCTTGGGCACGATACCGGTGGGGTTGATGTCGGCGTGCACGATGTAGTAGTGCTGCTTGATCTGGACGAAGTCGACGGTATCGCCGAACCCCGGTGTCTGGAACAGGTCGCGCGCGTAGGCCCACAACACGGGCATTTCGCTGAGTTTGCTTCGATTGCACTTGAAATGCCCGTGGTAGACGGGGTCGAAGCGGGCCAGCGTGGTGAATAGCCGTACGTCTGCCTCGGTGATCGCGTCGCCGACTAGGTATCGCTGGTTAACCAGGCGATCGCTCACCCAATCCAACGCGGTGAACAGCCGGTCGTAGGCCGCCTCGTAGGCCTGCTGCGTGCCGGCAAATCCGCAACGGTACACACCGTTGTTGATCTCGGTATAGACCCTCTTGCTCACCTCGTCGATCTCGGCCCGCAGGCGCTCGGGGTATAGCTCGGGTGCACCATCGCGGTGGTAGGCGGTCCACTCTGTCGAGAAGTCCAGGGTCATCTGCGCGAAATCGTTGGTGACCACCGCGCCGGTGGGTATGTCGACGATCGCCGGGACCGTGATGCCTTTGGGATAGTCGGGGAAGCGCTTGAAGTAGGCGTCTTGCAGCCGTGGGATCTTCAGCACCGGGTCGACACCGCCCGGATCGAGATCGAACGTCCAGCTGCGCTCGTCGTGAGTGGGACCGCAAAACCCAATGGACAAAACGTCTTCCAGGCCCAGCAATCGCCGGACGATGATCGCGCGATTGGCCCACGGACAAGCCCGGGCAACCACGAGCCGATACCGGCCCGGCTCTACCGGGTAGCCGTCGCGTCCGTCGGCGGTGATGCGGGTGGTGATGTAGTTAGTGTCGCGGGTGAATTCGCCCGCCCCGGCAACGTAAGCCATGGCGACAATTCTGCCTCAAGGCCCGACGTCGACTTGTTGGTCCTAAATCGCAGGATTTCGCCCACCAAGTCCACGCTCGGCGCAAAGGGGTTAGGTCAGAAATCGTCGAGCCAGATTGGTCTCGGTCGACGCCCCGGGCTCCCAGTGCGCGATCCACGGCCCGGTGCCCTCTGATTGATCGATGATCCCGTCCTCGAGCCAGCTGTAACGGCCGTTCAGCACATCGCGGGTAAGCCGAACATCGCTGCTGTCGGTGTTGGTCCACAACGCGTTAAACAGGGCCTCGACCCGAAGGGTTGCCTGCTGGCAGAAAGTGTCGGCCAGCTCGTAGGCCTGTCCACCGACGACCGGATCCGCGGTCCGCTGCCCCTCGGCGCGCACACAGACGGCGGACATTGCGAACAGCTCGGCACCTATATCGACGATCCGCGCGAGGAATCCCTGCCGTTGCTCCAGTTTGGCCTGCCAGCGCGCCATCCCGTAGAAGGTGTTGCGGGCCAGCTTGCGAGTGCAGCGTTCGACAAACCGCAGGTGTGACGCCAGTGGGCCGAACTCGTTGTACGCCGTGGGCCGCTGGCCTTCGCCAAAAACAAGCTGTGGCAACCATTTTGCGTAAAAACCGCTCGCGCTGACCGCCGCGGTGGCCTTCTGTCGCAAACCGGCGTCGGCCTTCGCGAGATCACCGGCCGCGGCCAGGTGCGCATCGACGGCCTCCCGGGCGATGAGCAACCTCATGATCTCGCTCGAACCTTCGAAGATGCGGTTGATCCGCAAGTCCCGCACCGCCTGCTCCGCCGGCACCGCACGCTCCCCGCGCGCGGCGAGCGACTCCGCGGACTCGTAGCCCCGGCCACCGCGGATCTGCACCAGCTCGTCGGCGATGAGGCAGCCCATCTCGCTGCACCACAATTTGGCCAACGCCGCCTCGATCCGGATATCGTTGCGACCTTCGTCGGCCATCTGCCCGGACAGCTCCAGCACCGCTTCGAGTGCGTAGGTGGTCGCGGCGATGAAAGCGATCTTGCTGGCGACGGCTTCGTGTTGGCCGAGCGGCTTGCCCCACTGCACTCGCTCGTTGGACCATTCGCGCGCTATTTTCAGCGACCATTTGGCGGTGCCCGTTGCTGACGCCGGTAGCGCCAGTCGGCCAACGTTGAGTGTGGTCAGCGCGATCTTCAGACCGTCGCCTTCCCTGCCGACCAGGTTTTCGGCAGGAACTCGGACACGGTGGAGCCTGGTCACGCCGTTTTCGATGCCGCGCAGCCCCATGAACGAGTTGCGTCGCTCCACTGTGATCCCGGGTGAGTCGGCTTCGACAATAAAAGCGCTGATTCCGCCTCGGTGCCCGTCGCTCTTGGGAACCCGGGCCATGACCACGAGCAGTTCGGCGACCACGCCGTTGGTGGTCCACAACTTCACGCCCTCAAGTTCGTAGGCCTGTCCGTCGTCGACCGGTGTCGCCGTCGAGCCCAGGCGCGCCGGGTCAGAGCCCACATCCGGTTCGGTGAGCAGAAACGCCGATATCGCTCCGGCCGCACACCGCGGCAAGAACCTCTTCTTCTGTTCCGGGGTCCCGGCAAGCTTGAGGGGTTCGGGAACCCCGATCGACTGATGTGCCGAGAGCAGCGCGCCCAGACTGGGATGAACCGTCGCGATCATCACTAACACACGGTTGTAGGCAACTTGCGACATGCCCAAGCCGCCGTATTCGGGCGGTATTTTCATGCCGAAACAGCCCAATTCGGCCAAGCCCTTTACGTATTCATCTGGAATCTGCGCATCGCGTTCGATGGCGCTGCCGTTGACGGTCTCGAGAAATTCCCGCAGTTTGTCGAGAAACGCGCGTGAGCGCGCCTCGTCGGCGTCAGACGGTTTGGGAAACGGGTGGATGAGCTCTAACGGAAACCGACCGAGAAACAATTCTTTGGCGAAGGACGGTTTGTCCCAACCACTTTCGCGGGATTCCTCGGCGAGGGCTCTCGCTTGTTCCTCGGTGACCTGCGCTTGCTGTGCCATCGGACGCCCTCTCGCTT
>NZ_JBKQOI010000345.1:0-6297 GCF_052145595.1 Mycobacterium sp.
ACCACTAACAAGTCGTCGGCGGCAGTGCCGTTGAGGACATGGCGGACCACGCCGTCGACGCTCCAATCGTCGCCGCTGCGTGCTGCGGTGAGCGTCACGGCGGCACGACGCCAAAACCCGCCGTCGCTGGTGATCGCCGCCGCCGCGGTGCGTCGCCCGTCGAACAGACCAGACAGACGCTTCTCGGTGTCGGGATCGTCGGCGTGGGTGTCGAGTAGCAGTCCGGTAGCCAGCACCGCTGACGCGACGAACGGCACCGGAGCCAGCACGCGGCCGAGTTCGTGAGCGACGACGCCCAGCGCGGACGCGCCGTAGCCGGCCCCGCCAAGGTGCTCCGGCAGGGCGATCTGGGCCACCCCGACCTGAGCGCAGAGTACCGTCCACAGCTCGGTGTCCACGCCGCCGCAGCTGCCGTTGCCGCCGTAGGCGGCGGCACGGACCCGCTCTTCCGACGCGAACTTCTCGCAGGCAGCGCGTACGGACCCGGCGAGCTCCTGCCGCTCGTCGGTGGACAACACCGTCATCGGCTTCCTCCTGCGATATGTTGGGCCAGTTGGATTTCGAGACCTTGCCCAGGCCTGTCAACGGAAATTCGTCGACGATGACCGGCCGCTCGGGCCGCCGATACGTCGGCCGGGGGTGAACTTCACCGGCAGCTTGGACACGGCGTAGACCTCACCGGCGTCGTCGAACCGCTGCGGCTCGCCGGCGAGTTCGAAGTCAGGCAGGCGTTCGAGGATCTGACCCAACATCACCTGGAACATCATCTTGGCGTAATGGGAGCCCAGACACCGGTGTATTCCTACGCCAAAAGCCATCTGCCTCTTCGCGTTCGGCCGAAATAGATCCAGCGTCTGGGGGTTCTCGAACATCGCTGGGTCGCGGTTGGCCGCCGCCCACATCAGGATCGCCCGCTCGCCCGCGCACAGTGACTGCCCGTGGAACTCGGTGTCGCGGGAGACGGTGCGGGCCAATCCAAGTGTCGGCGTATACACGCGCAGCAGCTCGTCGGTGCCCTTCTTGATCAGGCCCGGATCGTTGATCAGCTGTTTGCGCAGCTCGTTGTCTTCACACAGGCACAGCAGCACGTTGCCGGTGAATCCGCTGGTGGTGTCCATGCCGCCCAGCATCATCAGGAACGTGTACATGGCGATCTGGGTGTCGTCGAGTGGTTCGCCGTTCAGGGTGCCGCGCAGGATGTCGCTGAACAGATCGTCGCCTAGGCCCTCGGCGCGGCGCTGCTCCATGTGCTTGTTGATCTCGGCGAACAGCTCCATGCCCGCTGCGGCGGACTTCTCCGGGTCGTGGGCGCGGTTGTGCACCAAGGTATGCACCCAGTCCACCCACTCCATACAGCGGGACTCGTCGAACTTCAGCAATCGCAGGATCAGCCGCGCCGGCAGCGGTGTCGTCAACTCGCCGACCAGGTCGCATTTGCCGCGCTCGATGAAGGCGTCGATGGCCTCGTTAGCCATCTCTAGGGTGGCGGGCCGGGCCTTCTCGGCCGAACCGGGGGAGAACTGGCGGAGGGTGACCTCACGCAGTTCTTGGGTGACCGGGGGATCGGATTCGATCGGCAGGATAGAGAAGGGCATGCCGCTGGCCGGGACCCCGACCGACGGGTAGGAGTTGAACAGGTCGTCGTCGCGGGCGGCTTCGAACACCGACGCGTAGTCGACGAGTGTCCAGAAGCCCTCGTAGTGGTCGGAATGCGCGACCGGACACCGGGATCGGATTTCGTCGAACTTGCCGAACGGGTCTTCGCGGAACTCGGGTGAATGGTGGTCCAGGTCCATCTCAGCACGCTGCTGAGGCCCAGTGTGGGTGCCTGTCATCAGCTCTTGCGCCTCAGGCGTGGGCCAGGGTCGGCGGCTTCACGGCGTCCGGGTCGGGGTTGGCGATCGGTAGCCCCAGGAAGCGGCGGGCGTTGTCGCCCATGAAATCGTAGGTGCGGCGCCGGTCCATGCCCTCGGCGTATTTGAAGAAGCCCTTCGGTTCGGCCAGGCCTTCGGGGTGCGGGTAGTCCGAACCGAATAGCACGCGGTCCCACCCGATCGTTTCGACGACATCGGACACCGACCCCTCCCAGAACGGGCTCACCCAGATGTTGCGACGGAACACATCGAGCGGGTGCTCGTCGAAGTTCTGCGGCATCTTCTTATAAATATCGCCGAGGTCATGGAACAGCGGGTGGATCCAGGCGCTGCCGTTCTCCACGCTGGCGATGCGCAGTTTCGGGAACCGGGTCAGGGTGCCATGGCAGATCAGGCTGGTGATCATGTCCGAGATCTCGCGGTGGCCCAGAGCGACCCACTTGAACGCCGACATTTCGAATGCGCTGTTGGTGTCCGGGGGCTCCCACTTGCTGACGTATTCCTCCAGTGGTGGCTGACTGGCGTGCAGCACGATCGGCAACCCGGCGTCCTCGACGTCGCGCCAGAACGGGTCGAACTCGGGCAGCGCCGGCGAGCGCCAGCCGCGGAAGCCCTTGACCGGTGCCGGCTTGATCAGCGCCACCTTGGCGCCGTTCTCCAGAACGTATTCCAGTTCACGCCGGGCGTTGTCGACTTCGGCGCAGTTGATCACCGGCGTCATGAACAGACGGTCGGCGTAGGTGAAGTTCCAAGCCTCCAGCATCCATTCGTTCAGTGCGTGGATGATCGCCATCGTCAACTCCGGGTTCTCCGCCGCGGAGTGCTCGACGAGGTTGGCCAACGTCGGGTAGACGAACGCCTCCCGCACGCCCTGGCGGTCCAGCTCCTTGATGCGGTCCGCCGGGTTGCGTGTAGCTGCCGGTGTCTCGATGGGGATGCCGGTCATCTCGCGCATCGTCAAGCCTTCGGTGTTCTGCGCCGCGTAGAACTTCTCGTGCGCGCCCGGGGCGGCGACCCGCTCGAAGGTCGGGTTGGGGATGTACTCGGTGATCTGGCCCATGATCGCGATCCGGGTGCGCTTGCCGACCTGGACGAACTGGACGGCCTTGCGGTAGCGCTCCGGCAAGTACTTGGTGAGCGCTTCCGGTGTCTCGTACATGTGTTGGTCCGCATCGAAGATCGGCGCTTCGGTGAACTGAGTCATCAGTGATCTCTCCCTGCTCGGCTTCAGTCGCTAGCGGTCCCGGTGGGCCCGGCGAGCGTGGCTAGTCTATACCGTTAAATAGATATCGGTATAGCGAGCTGGACGTCAGGGCAGGAGCAGCCATGAGGACGATCGGGTCCACCGGCGACGCGCTCGATGCGATCGGAGCGGAACTAGGTACCGGGGCCTGGGGAGCGGCTGGGGGCGTATCCACCGCCGGCACGTTGAGGAACATCACGGCATCGAACCGAGTGGCCCGGTGACCCAGCCGTTGAAGGGCAGCGCGGAATGTGACGATATGACGCTGGGCGACATCGTCACTGACAACGCCCGGCGGTTTCCCGACGTGCCCGCATATCGACTGGGCCACCGTACGGTGACTCACGCTGCGTTGCGCGACCGCGCGGTGAGGCTGGTGTCGGCGATGGCGGCCGCAGGTGTCCGGCGGCAGGATCGCATCGCGGTGCTGAGCCGCAACAGTGTGGAGTTCGGCGAGCTAATGGCCGCCGCACAGCTGAGCGGGATCATCATGGCCACGGTCAATTTCCGGCTTTCGCCACCCGAAGTGCTCGACGTGCTGCGTCGAGTAGGGCCATCGATGGTGTTCTGCGGCAAGGAATTTGCAGCGACAGTCTCAGAACTTGCACCGCGATTGCCGGTCCCGCCCTTGCTGGTATCCACGGGCGGGCCCGACATGACCGATTTCGAAGAATTCATTGCCTGCGGGGACTGCGACGAGCCGGCATTCGTCGCGCGCCCCGACGATATCGCTTGCCTGTTGTTCACCAGCGGCACCACCGGCGCTTCCAAGTGCTGCGTCCTAGGCCAGCGGGAATTGCGACGCGTCGCGCTCACGATGAACGCCGAAATGCGGTCCGGCAGCGCGGACCGTGGGCTGATCAACATGCCTATGTTTCACTTCGGCGCCATGGGCATCATCGGTGGCCTGCACGCCCGTGGCGGAACGGTGGTGTTGCAGAGGCAGTTCGACGCAGCTGAAGCTGTCCGGTTAATCGCCGAAGAACACATTACGGTGTTGCACCTCGCGCCGGTGATGTTACGGACGCTGCTCGACGAAGTCACCGATGATCGCACTCTGGAAAGTGTGCGCACCATCGTGTACTCGGCCGCGCCGATGGCCCTACCGACGTTGCAGCGCGCGCTGGCCATGCTGCCCCACGTGGGTTTCCTCAATCTGTACGGACAGACGGAGGCGATTGTGTCGGGGCTGCCCCGCGAACTGCATGGAGTCGAGGGCCCCGACGCGGCCGACCGTTTGCGGTCGGTCGGCTTCCCGTTTCCTGGCGTGCAGGTAAGGATCGTCAGTGAGGACGGCCGCGATGTGCCGGTCGGCGGCGCCGGCGAGATTGTCGTGCGGTCGGACTCACGGTTCCGCGGGTACTGGGACGACCAGGTGGCAACGCTGACGACGCTGCGCGACGGGTGGTGCCACACCGGAGACATCGGGCGGTTCGACCACCGCGGCCTACTGTACTTGGTGGACCGCAAAAAGGACGTCATCATCAGCGGCGGGGAGAACGTGTACTCGCCGGAGGTGGAGGATGCGGTCAGCGGGCTCGATGAGGTCGCGGCCTGCGCCGTGGTCGGAACAGCGGACGAGCGGTGGGGGGAGGCTGTCTGTGCCGTCGTGGTGCCACGGTCGGGCGCAACCCTCACGCTGGACGCGGTCCAGGATTTCGTCCGAGGCCGACTGGCCGGCTACAAGATGCCGCGACGCCTGGTAATCGTCGACGAGTTGCCGGTCTTGGCCAGCGGCAAGGTCGACAAAAAGCGGCTGCGCGCTGAGCTCGGCGGCGGTTAGGCCCGCGGAAGGAGGGGTTATGGCGTGCCGGTTAGCCGTATGGCGCTACCACCGCAGTGCCGTCTAGGTGTTCTCCAACCACACTCCAATGGTGGTGTTGCTGCAGTTCTCCGTGACGGCGGGTCAAATCCGGTGTCTCCGCAGGTCACGCCGTTTATGCGTCTGGTTCGATTCCCGTCACCACTTGGATAATGCGTCGCGCCTGGGCAACCTCGTCCCCTCGCCCTCAACCCCGTGGGTTCCCGGCCAGTGACGTTACGTCGCGTAACACCCGGAGGCATATCACCAGTACAAAGAGCACCAACCCAACAACGTAGATCGACACGAACTGCAGCTCAGAGCCCATTTCTGCAGCTTCAGTACGGGGTTCGAATCCCCTTAGCTCCACCACATTTGACCAGGTCAGGGCTCGCCTTCGTCAGACTTCAGCAGCCGTCCGCAGTAGCCGGGTCACGGTATGGCTGTGCCGCGGCGGTATACGACAACGCGTTGACGTGAAGACGGTTGTTCTGCAAGCCTTCATCGGCCTCACAGCAACTTAGAAAGATTCTCGATCATGCCCTCGCCGTGTCGCGCCCACGCTGGTGTCTTGCCTGTCGTCGTTGTTGGGTCGCTGCGCGCGGCTGGCAAACTGGACTCATGACCAATGCACGCCGTGTGGTCTTGATCGGATCGGTGGTGGCCACAACCGGGCTGGCGCTGGTGCTGGGCCTCACCGATCCGGCCCCACCCCTGACCTACCCGACCCGGTTCTTCGTTTGGAATCTGGTGTTGGCATCTATCCCGGTGTTCTTTGCGACCGGTTTCGCCCTGGTACGCCGGCGGATCTGGTTGATTCCACTGGGGCTGGGGTGGCTGGCGTTCCTGCCCAATGCCCCGTATCTGGTGACCGACCTGGTGCACCTGGGCAGCGACGCCGAATTGTGGCGGCACGTCATGCAATACGGGGTCGCGGCCTGGACCGGCGTCATACTCGGTGTGGTGTCGATGCATCTGGTGTGTCGGCGGATCGAGCGCGAGTTCGGTGGGCTGAGCGGATGGATCGCGGTAGCCGTCTCGGTCGGCCTGTGCGCGGTAGGTGTGGTGATCGGGCGGTTCCAGCGGTGGAACTCCTGGGATTTGGTGACGCAGCCGGGCGCGGTGGTGGCCACGACGCTCGATTGGGTGCGGTCGCCGCTTGCCTACGTCCAGCCGACCGGTGTGGCGCTCGCGGTTGGGGCCTTTTTCGGGCTGGCATACCTCACGCTCTGGTCGCTTTGGCCCTCCCCGGAGCCGCCACGCGCGTAGTGCCGGCGGATGTTCTTCACCCGCTACCCGACGACCTCCGCCGAGTCCTGAAGGCTATCAAGTTAATTGGAAGCTTCCGATCAGGTAGCCGCCGCCATTGTCCCGCCCGG
>NZ_JBKQOI010000346.1:0-40225 GCF_052145595.1 Mycobacterium sp.
GACACGCTCGAGGCCGACGGCATGCGCCTGTCCGGGGTGCTGGTGACCCATCATCACCCCGATCACGTGGGCGGGTCGATGATGGGCTTCGAGCTGAAGGGCCTGGCCGAGCTGCTGGACAGGGCGCCTGTGCCGGTACACGTGAATACCCATGAGGCGCTTTGGGTTTCGCGAGTTACCGGGATAAGCCTGGGCGACCTCACCACCCATGAGAGCCACGACAAGGTCAGCATCGGCGACGTCGAAATCGAGCTGCTGCACACCCCGGGTCACACGCCGGGCAGCCAGTGCTTTCTGCTGGACGGCCGCCTGGTCGCCGGGGACACGTTGTTCCTCGACGGCTGCGGGCGCACCGACTTTCCGGGTGGCGACTCCGACGCGATGTATCGCAGCCTGCGGCAACTCGCGGCCCTCCCGGGTGACCCGACCGTGTTTCCGGGGCATTGGTATTCGGCTGAGCCGAGCGCATCGCTTTCAGAGGTCAAGCGTTACAACTACGTGTATCGAGCTGCCAACCTCGATCAGTGGCGAATGTTGATGGGCGGCTGAAACGACACGGCGCGCGACCGTTGTTTTGTAACAAGCCGGGTGACCGCCCGACCGGACCAGCGAAATTTCGGGTCGATGGTCACTGTGATATAAGCGTGAGGTGGATTCCATGGGGTGGATCCAGAGCGGCTGGCACGGGGTCACCAATGTGGGGTCCAGCACCTGGATAGCGTGGGCGGCGTGGGCGGCGATTGCACTCGCGATCGCCACGCTGGTCTTCACCAACCACCAGATCAAGCTCAACCGTCGGTTGGCCGCCGAGCAGACCCGGCCCCACGTCGCGATGTTCATGGAGCCGCATCCCGCCGACTGGCACGTGATCGAGCTCGTGGTCCGGAATTTCGGCCAAACCGCGGCCTACGACATCCGGTTTTCATTTCCGCATCCGCCGACGGTGGCCGAATACGAAAATGCCGCCGGTGGCTACGCCGACGTCGTCGATCTGCAGCTGCCCAGCGAGTTGCCGGTGCTGGCGCCCGGCCAGGAATGGCGCATGGTGTGGGATTCGGCGCTCGACCGCGCCGAAATCGGGACTGGCATCGAGTCTCGCTTTACCGGGGCGGTGATCTACTACGACCGCCCCGACAAGCCGCGCGGGTGGCGGTTCTGGCAGCCCGAGCGCTCTGCGCTGGAGACCAAGGTGGTGCTGGACTGGGATGCCCTGCCGCCGGTTCAGCGCATCGAGTTGATGACGACCCACGACCTGGCCAAGCGGGAAAAACAGAAGCTGGAGCTGCTGCGCGGCCTGCTCACCTACTTCCACTACGCGAGCAAGGAAACGCGTCCCGACGTGTTCCGCAGCGAGATCGAACGAATCAACGGCGCCGTGCAGGAAACCCAGGACAGGTGGCGCACCCGGCAGCTCGAGCAGCCCACCGATGTCAGCGTGCGCTGGGGTAACGCCCAAGACGAGCTGGGCAAACACCACAGCGAGCACGTCTGACGAGGAGCAACCCATGAGCGGCCCGGTCCTCTACAGCCACAAGGATTCCATCGCGGTCATCAGGATGGACGACGGCAAAGTCAACGCGCTGGGCCCGACCATGCAGCAGGCCCTCAACGAGGCGATCGACCAGGCCGACGGCGACAACGTCGGGGCGCTGGTGATCACCGGCAACGAGCGGGTCTTCAGCGGCGGGTTCGACCTCAAGATCCTGACCTCTGGTGAGGTGCAGCCCGCCATCGACATGCTCAGGGGCGGCTTCGAGCTGGCGCATCGACTCTTGTCCTACCCCAGGCCGGTGGTGATGGCCTGCACCGGGCATGCCATCGCGATGGGCGCGTTCCTGCTGTCATCCGGCGACCACCGGGTGGCCGCCCACGCATACAACATCCAGGCCAACGAAGTCGCGATCGGCATGATCATCCCCTACGCCGCCCTGGAGATCATGAAACTGCGGCTGACGCGGTCGGCATATCAGCAAGCCACCGGGCTGGCCAAGACGTTCTTCGGAGAAACCGCCCTGGCGGCTGGCTTTCTCGACGAGATCGTGTTGCCCGAGATGGTGGTCAAGCGGGCCGAGGAGGCCGCGCGGGAATTCGCCGGTCTGCACCAGCACGCCCACGCCGCGACCAAGTTGCGTGCCCGTGCCGACGCGCTGAAGGCCATCCGCGCGGGAATCGACGGGATAGCAGCCGAGTTTGGGCTCTGACGCAGGCCCGAACCGGCTCTGATAGCCGGAACATGATAACGCGGTGGCCGGCTAAAGGCCTGGCCACCGCGTTCTCATCGCCTCCTCGTCGCAAGTGTGACACGTACGCCACGAGCCGTCAGTTCACTCGATGAATCACTGGAGAAGCCATCGACAGCAGGCGGCTCAGAGCAACTGGCGAACGTAGCCGAGGACCTCGTCAGCGGCGGCGAAACCACCGAGGTGGCTCTCTTTCGGCCGCAGGATGAGCTCCGCGTCGGGCAGGTGCGCCGCCGCCGCCTGCGCGGCATCGAGGGGCACGATGGGGTCGGCGTCCCCGTGCCACCACCGCACCGGCGCCTTCACGTCGGCCAACCGAAACCCCCAATCGCGCCCGAACAGCCGGATGTCATCGACGAAGGCCCAAAAGCGCCCCCCGGAGAGGATCACGAGGTCGTCGAGAAACATCGGTTCCATCTCGGGATCGGCGAAGACCCGCCGGTCACCCTCTTTGGTGGTGGCGGCATACGCCAGGTAGGCGTAGTGGCCGAAGGGCAGGATCGGCAGCACCAGTCCGGACACCAGCGTGGACAACGGCCAGCGCAGACGCGACAGTAGCGGGGCAAAGCGGCGGGACAGGTCGATGACCCCCTTAGCCTTAGCGCAGGATTCGGGGCCGACCGTCGGGACCACACCACCCAGCACGCCCACCGCGGCGACCCGGCCGGCGAGCGGCGGCACCGCGCCGCAGGCGAGCGCGTATGGGCCACCGCCGGAGAGCCCGATGACGGCCAGCCGTTCGGCACCGAGCGAATCGGCCACACAGGCCATGTCGGTGGCCCACTCGGCCACCGACTCGTACCGGTGCGGGTCGGACAGGTGCGTCCCTGGCCGCTCCACCGCGATGACCCGAAGGCCGAGGTTGTCGGCGGCGCGCCGGCCCAGCATGGGGAACTGGCGGCGGCCGCCGGGGGTCCCATGGAACCACAACACCACCGCGCCGGAAGGATCGCCGTATTCGGCGAAGCCGAGCCGGCGACCGTTGGGCAAGTAGAAGCGTCCTTCGGCGCGCGGCTTTGGGGCGCGGGCCACCCGGAACGGGTGCCGCATGGGATTGCTCGGTCTCATCGTGACGCGTCAGTCATCAGCCGAAACCCATTGGTATGGAAGGAATTTACCATCGAATGTCACAAGGACGCGGTCGCCGGAGGGGTGTGACTTTTTCTGCATGTCGACGCTGAAGTTGATCGCGCTCATAATGCCGTCACCGAACTGCTCGTGGATCAGTTCCTTGATGGCGCCACCGTACACCTGAAGAGCTTCGTAAAAGCGGTAAATGGTCGGGTCGGTGGGCACGGCGGTGGGCAGGCCGCCGCGCATGGGCGGTGCCGCCAGCACGGGCACCGCCGACTCGTCGAGGCCGAGCATCCCGACCAGGACCCTGCCAAGCTCGGGGGCTATCGGGTGCTGCCCGAGCAACGCCGACGTGGTCCACAGCACCGGCCTGCCGATCGCGTCGGCCAGCTGTTGCCAGCTCAGTCCCTTGGCCAGCCGCGCGACGACGATCTGCTCGGTGATCTCGTTTCTGTTCATGGCCTTAGCATGCACGCCGGATTTACGCGGGTTCACCCCGGCTTTAGGGCGGTGACCAGGCGCGTGGAAAACCAGGGACCGCCGTACCACATGCGCCATCCTGCGTTGCGGCGCTTCACGTTTCGCCAGCCCAGTTTGCGCAGGTGGGCCGCATGCTGACGGGTTTCCCACAGGTCCGCGATGGCGAGCCGGCCGCCCGGCCGCAGCACGCGAACCGCTTCGTCCAACGCCTGCCGCCGGCCGGCGCGGGTCGGGATGTTGTGGATGGCCAGGCTGCTGACGATGACGTCGACGCTGTCGTCGGCCAACGGCAGGGCGGTCATGACGGCGGTGCGCACCTCCACGCGATCGGCGACGTTTTCCAATGCCGCATTGGCAAGTGTGGCCTGCTGCGAGTTGTCGGTCTGGTCGGCGCGCCATAGATCGACGCCGATCGCATGACCCCGCGGCAACCGCTTCGCCGCGGCGAGCAACACCGCACCGCGGCCACACCCGAGGTCGAGCAGCGTTTCGTCGCCACCCAGTCGCAGGTCGTCGAGGATCCGGTTCCAGACTTCGAACTTGCCGGCCCGCGTCGCGTAAATGTAGAGGGCAGCGCTCGCCGCGATCCCGACGGCCGATGTTCCCGACAGCGCCGCCGTTATCCGCTTGCCACGTGCGCAGGCGATCCCGGCCCACGCCGCCAGGGTCACGGTCTGGACGCCGATACCTATCGCCTGCCCGCGCGCCGAGAGGGTGTGGAATGACCCGTCGATTCCGTAGTCGCCGCGACGATCACTCACGGCCACGAGTTTACGACTCGACAAGGCGGCAAAGGTTTTTCAGGCTCTCGGCGACCGAGCGGCCGACCCAGAAGGCCGCAACACGGTCGGCGATCAGGCCGAGCAGCCCGCCCTCTGAGCTGTAGGCAAGCCGGAAGGTCACCGCGGTTCGACCGGGCCCGGCGTCGCGCAACCGGAATCGGCCGCGGTGGGTCACCCCGGTGATGTTGATCCAAGCCAGATCGCGCGCCTCGTCGAACTCGACCACCTCGGCGACGCCCCCCACGGGGATCGAGCCGATCTTCCATAACACGGTGTAGCGGGCGCCCACCCGGGCCGGGCCTTCGGTCAGCGTCTCCCAGCGCTCGAGGTGAGGCAGGAAAGACGGGTAACGTTTCGGGTCGCTGAGCACCCGCCACACGGTGTCGCGATCCGCATCGACGACGATCCGGCGTTCGACGCGCATCAGCCGATCACCGGGAATCGACGCTCGGCGGCGAGCCGGTCGACGCCGGCCTGCAAGCTGGCGATTACTTCGTCGTACACCGCCTGGTCGTCGTCGTGCACCGTGATCGGCTCCTGCACCTCGATCACAATCTTGGCGGGCAGCGGGATATGCCCCAACAGGTCACTGACGTTCAGCCCCCACGGCAGCGCCAGCGAGATGGGCACACTCTTGAGCCGGACCATTTTGTCGAGCAGCAGCAGTTTGGCCAGCCACTGGGCGCGTCCGAGGAACAGGGCCGTCTCCTGACCGCCGACGCTGGCCACCGGCACGATCGGCACACCGGTCTCGCGGGCGAGCCGCACGAAGCCCTTGCGGCCGCCGAAGTCGACGACGTGCCGCTGCCACGACGGGCGGAAAACCTCGTAGTCCCCGCCCGGATATACCAACACGGCGGCACCGGATTCCAGTGCCAGCCGGGCATTTTCGGGGCTTGCGGCCACGGTGCCGAACTTGCGCAGCCAGCGCAGCGGCGGGTACAGGGTGACCAGGTTGTGCGCGAGTTGATAGAACGGGCGCTCCACCCCGAAATACGAGCAGAACGCCAACGTGAAGACGAACGTGTCGGGCGGTACGTTGCCGCCGCTGTGGTTGCCGACCAGCAGCACCGGTCCTTGCGGTGGTATCCGGTCAAGCCCGCGGACGTCGGCCCGGAAATACAGCGACGCCAGCAGCCACGTGCCCGGCAGCTGGTCGCGGATGAAGTCCGGGTCACGCTGGTCCAGGTCCGCCTTGGGCACCCGGTCCATGATCTGCTTACGTGCCCATCCGATGGCATCCGCGACGCCCGCCATGGATCACCACCGGCCGCGGTGGACGACCTCGGAGAATGGCCGCCGATCGGGCTTGCGGATCGGGGTGAGCGGACGATCGGCGGGATATCCGATGCCGAGCATGAAGGCCACCAGGCGGTCGTCGGGAACACCGAGGATGGCGCGCGCCTTGCCCTGATCGCCCACCGACGAATGGCCGGTACCGATCCCGAGGTCGGTGGCCGCGATCATCATCGCCATCGTGGCCTGACCGACGTCGTAGTTGTCGGTGACCAGCCTGCGATCGTCCGGCGGTACCGGCACAACGATCGCGATCGCGGCGGCAGCCGAGGCGATGTGGCCGGCGCCCCGCCAGACCGTCGAGAGTTCCTTCAGCTGAGTCTGGTCGGTGACGATGACAAAGTCCCACGGCTGACGGTTTTTCGCCGAAGGTGCCCGCCAGCCGGCCTCGGCGATGCGGTTCAGGTCGTCATCCGACACCGGCTCTGGCTTGTACTGCCGCACATTGCGCCGCGCACGGATCGCGTCCCAGGCTTCCATCTCGTCCCTCCCTGTTGCTAGGCGCCTTGGCGGTTGATCGCTTGCTCGAGCGCGTCGATGACGTCGCGAAGCTCGCCGACCATCCAACTGTCGGTGCGCTGACTGAAGACCCTCAGCAGCGACCGGTAATACCAAAGGTGGTCCTGGGGGTCCTTGGCGTTGAAACGCTGCCAGACGTTGTTTCCTTCCGCGCGGAAGTCACGCAGGGTCGAGCGCGCATTGTCGAGCTTATCGGCCAGCGAGACCAGGATGGCGTCGTCCGACGCCTCGGACAGGTGGCCGATGTAGCGTTCCTTGCGCTCGCGCCAAGGCGGCTTTGGGGTATCTAACGTGTCGCTGCATTCCTCGACGATCGACGCCACATCAGCGCCGAACTTCTGGCCGATCTCGGCCAGCGTCGGGCGGCCGCCCTGGTCCTCGGCGGCGTCGTGCAACAACGCGGCGATGGCCTGTGTCTCGGTGCCGTCGGCCTCGATGACCAACCCGGCCACCGAAAGCAGGTGCCCAACGTATGGGACTTCGCTGGCTTTGCGTTTCTGCTCCCCGTGTTTCTCCGCCGCGTACACCAGGGCTTGGACGAACTTGGGGCCGAAATTGGGGCCCAACTTGGGCGTGCGGCCCGGGGACCCCACCTGGTCAGTCACGCTGCCACCTCCCGGTCGACGGGCCGCTCGGTCAACTGTGGCACGGCGATACAGCACTGAAGTCCATAACCGCCCACTCCTGTCGGTGTCCCGGTCTATCGTTGCACCGCGATGGCGCTTCATCTGCACCGTGCCGAGCGCACCGACCTACTTGCCGACGGACTCGGCGCCCTGCTGGCCGACCCGCTGTCCGACCCGTTCGCCGAGGAACTGGTGCTGGTGCCGGCGCGCGGCGTGGAACGCTGGCTGAGCCAGCGGCTTTCGCACGTCTTGGGCCGCAGGCCCGGAAATTCGAGCGGCGACGGGGTGTGCGCCGCGGTGGCGTTCCGAAGTCCGCGGTCGCTGATCTCTGAGATTTCTGCGATCACCGGCACCGTTGACGACGACCCGTGGTCGCCGGACGCCCTGGCCTGGCCGCTGCTCGAGGTGATCGACCGCAGCCTCGGCGAGCCCTGGTGCCACACGCTGGCAACGCATTTGGGCCACTTCGCGCGGACCGACATGGAGGCCGAGCTTCGCCGCGGGCGCCGCTACTCGGTGGCGCGCCGGCTGGCCGGCTTGTTCGCCTCCTATGCCAGGCAGCGTCCGCAGCTGCTGGTCGACTGGCTGGACGGCAACGCGCAAGGCCTCGACGCCGACCTGGCCTGGCAGCCGGAGCTCTGGCGGGCGCTGGTTGCCACCGTCCCCGCCGATCCCCCGCAGGTCCGCCACGAAAACACGGTGGCCCGGCTGCGCGAAGGGCCGGCCGACCTGCCGGCGCGGCTGTCATTGTTCGGGCACACCCGGCTGGCGCGCACCGAGGTTGAGCTGCTCGACGCGCTGGCCGTCCACCACGAACTGCATCTGTGGCTGCCGCATCCCAGCGACGACCTGTGGCAGGCGCTCGCCGGGATGACCGGTCCGGTGCCGCGCGCCGTGGACGCCAGCCAGCAGGCGGCCAAGCATCCGCTGCTGGAAACGCTGGGCCGCGACCTGCGCGAGCTGCAACGCTTACTGCCGGTGAGCCGCGCTACCGACGAATTCCTCGGTGGCGCAAGCCAAGCCGACACGCTGCTGGGCTGGCTCCAGTCGGACATCGCCGCCAACCGGCTCCAGCAGCGCGGCCGGACGCTGGCCGCGACCGACCGATCCGTGCAGGTGCACAGTTGTCACGGCGCCGCCCGGCAGATCGACGTGCTGCGCGAGGTGCTGTTGGGGCTGCTGGAGGACGACCCGACGCTGGAGCCCCGCGACATCGTGGTGATGTGCCCGGACATCGAGACCTACGCGCCGTTGATCGTCGCAGGCTTTGGACTGGGCGAGACGGCGGGCGAAAGCCATCCGGCGCACCGCTTGAGGGTCCGCCTCGCCGACCGGGCGCTCAACCAGACCAACCCGCTGCTGGCGGTGGCCGCCGAGCTGCTCGCGACCGCCGGGACCCGCGCCACCGCCAGTCAGGTGCTCAACCTGGCCCAGGCCGCGCCGGTGCGGGCCCGCTTCGGGTTCAGCGACGACGACCTCGACGAGATCACCGACTGGGTGCGTGAGTCAAACATCCGCTGGGGCTTCGACCAGCAGTACCGCCAGCCTTACGGGCTGGACCACATCGTCCACAACACCTGGCACTTCGGGCTGGACCGCATCCTCACCGGCGTCGCGATGTCTGACGACTCGCAGGCCTGGCTGGGCACCGCGCTGCCGCTCGATGACGTCGGCAGCGACAAGGTGGAGCTGGCCGGCCGGCTGGCCGAATTCGTCGAGCGGCTGCATCGCATCATCCAACGGCTCAGTGGCACAATGGCTTTGACGGACTGGCTGGACGCGCTGACCGAGGGCATCGGCATGCTCACCCGCTCCGATGACGCCTGGCCGGATGCACAACTGCAACGCGAGTTCGCCGACGTTCTGGCGCAAGCGGGTTCGCGCGCGTCGACGCAATTGCGGCTACCCGACATACGCGCGTTGTTGTCGGCACACCTGTCGGGGCGCCCCACCCGGGCCAACTTCCGCACCGGCACGCTGACCGTGTGCACGATGGTGCCGATGCGCTCGGTGCCGCACCGGGTGGTGTGCCTGGTCGGACTCGACGACAAGGTGTTCCCCCGGCCCAACGTCGCGGACGGCGACGACGTGCTGGCACGTGAACCGATGACCGGTGAGCGTGACATCCGCTCCGAGGACCGGCAATTGCTGCTCGACGCCGTGTGCGCGGCCGCCGAGATGCTGGTGATCACCTACACCGGCAACGACGAGCACACCGGTCACCCGCATCCGCCGGCGGTGCCGCTGGCTGAGCTGCTCGACTCGCTCGACCAGACCACGGAAACGCCGGTGCGGGAACGCATCCTGATCAAGCACCCGTTGCAGCCGTTCGACGTCAAGAACGTGCAACCCGGAAAGCTGGTGCCCGGCACGCCATTCACGTTCGACCCCACGGCGCTGGCCGCCGCCGAGGCGGCCGCCGGAAACCGCTGCGCGCCAAAATCGTTCATCACGGGCCCATTGCCCGCGTCGCCCGCCGACGACGTCGCGCTCGCCGACCTGCTCGACTTTTTCAAAGATCCGGTCAAGGGGTTCTTCCGCGCGCTCGACTGCACGCTGCCATGGGACGTCGACGGAGTCGAGGACGCGATGCCCGTCGAGATCGACGCACTGGAAGAGTGGGCGGTCGGCGACCGGATGCTGCACGACATGCTGCGCGGTATGCACCCGGACACCGCCGCCCACGCCGAATGGCGTCGCGGAACCCTGCCGCCCGGGCGACTCGGGGTGCGCAAGGCGAAGGAGATCCGGGACCGAGCACGCGATCTGGCGCTGGCCGCGCTGCAATACAGGGCGGTTGACGGCGACGCGCACGACGTCGACGTGGACCTCGGAGGCGGGCGCCGGCTCACCGGGACCGTCACACCGGTGTTCGGCGACCGCACCGTGTCGGTGACCTACTCCAGGCTGGCGCCCACGCATGTGCTGGCGTCTTGGATCGCACTGGTCGCGCTCGCCGTTCAAAATCCCGGCCATGATTGGACGGCGCTGTGCATCGGGCGCGGCAAGAGCAAGAACCGCATAGCGGCACGGTTATTCGCACCGGCACCGGACCCGGTGGCCGTATTGCGGGACCTGGTCGCGCTGTACGACGCGGGGAGACGCGAGCCGCTGCCGTTGCCGCTGAAAACGTCGTGCGCGTGGGCGGAGGCGCGCCGCGACGGCGACGACCCGCATGAGGCTGCGCGAGCGAAGTGGGGGACCAACAGGTTTCACACCGGGGAGAACGACGAGCGTGCCCACGAGCGGGTTTGGGGTAAGCGCTCCGCGTTGGACAGCATGCTCGGCCCGCCGCGCCCGGGCGAGGAGATGCCCGGGGAGGACACGCGGTTGGGCGCGCTCGCCGCTCGGCTGTGGCTGCCGGTGCTGGCCGCCGAAGGGAGCCTCTGATGGATCCGTTGGATCGCTTCAACCTGCTGGGCCGGCTGCCCGAAAAGGGCTCCATCACCGTGCTGGAGGCCAGCGCCGGCACCGGCAAGACGTATGCGCTCGCGGGTCTGGTCACCCGCTACCTCGCCGAGACCGAGACGACACTCGACGAGATGCTGCTGATCACCTTCAACCGGGCGGCCAGCCGCGAGCTTCGCGAACGGGTGCGCGACCAGATCGCCGAGGCGGTCTCTGTACTCGAGGGTCGGGCGCCGGCCAGCAGCGACTTGCTCGGGCACCTGGCGCGCGCCGGCGACGGCGAACGCGCGGCCAGACGAGCGCGGCTGAAGGACGCGCTGGCAAACTTCGATGCGGCCACCATCGCCACCACGCACGAGTTCTGCGGATCGGTACTGAAATCCCTTGGCGTAGCTGGTGATACCGCCGCCGGTGTCAAGTTGGAGGAGGACCTCGACGCCCTGGTCACGGAGATCGTCGACGACCTGTACCTCGCTGACTTCGGCGGTCAGGAACATGATCCGGTGCTGAGCTACGCACAGGCGCTCGAACTGGCCCGCAAGGTCGTGGCCGACCCGTGCGCCGAGCTGCGCCCAGTCGATCCCGATCCGGACAGCGAAGCCGGTGTCCGGTTGCGCTTCGCCGACGAGGTGCTCGCACAACTCGAGCACCGCAAGCGCCGGCTGGGCATCCTCAGCTACGACGATCTGCTCACCCGGTTGGCGAAAGCACTTGAGCAAGAGGACTCCTCGGCCCGCGACCGGATGCGGCGACGCTGGCGAATCGTGCTGGTCGACGAATTCCAAGACACCGACCCCATCCAGTGGCGGGTGCTGGAGCGCGCGTTCAGCGGCCAGTCGACCCTGATCCTGATCGGTGATCCGAAGCAGGCGATCTATGGTTTCCGCGGCGGAGACATACATACCTACCTGAGGGCGGCCCGCACCGCCGACACCCGATACACGCTGGGCGTCAACTGGCGCGGCGACAAAGTGCTCGTCGACAGCCTGCAGACCGTGCTGCGCGGCGCTACCCTGGGCCACCCCGACATCGTCGTGCGCGACGTCGATGCGCACCACGACGGGCACCGGCTGGCCGGCGCTCCGCACAACGCGCCGTTTCGGCTGCGTGTCGTCAAACGACACACCGTCGGCTACACAACCACCGACAACATTCCGATCGACACTCTGCGCCAACACATTCCCGCTGATTTGGCCGCCGACATCGCGGCATTGCTGGCCAAAGGGGCCACGTACGAGGGCCGTCGGCTCGGGGCCGGGGACATCGCGGTGATCGTCGAACAACACAGGGATGCTCGCGCTTGCCGAGACGCGTTGGCCGCCGCCGGCGTTGCCGCCATCTACACCGGCGACACCGACGTCTTCGACTCGCCGGCCGCCAAGGACTGGCTTTGCCTGCTGGAGGCATTCGACGCGCCTCAGCGCAGCGGTCTGGTCCGCGCCGCCGCGTGCACGATGTTCTTCGGTGAGACCGCGGAAACCCTTGCCGCCGAGGGTGATGCGCTGACTGACCGGGTGGCCGGCACGCTGCGGGAATGGGTCAACCACGCGCGCCTGCGCGGCGTGGCAGCGGTGTTCGAGGCGGCCCAGCTGGGTGGCATGGGCCGGCGCGTCCTCGGCCAGCGCGGCGGCGAGCGGGACATGACCGACCTGGCGCACATCGCGCAGCTGCTGCACGAGACCGCGCATCGGGAGCGACTCGGCCTGCCGGCGCTGCGTGACTGGCTCCGGCATCAGTGCGATGCCCACACCGGTGTGAGCGAACACAATCGCCGCCTGGACAGCGATGCCGCGGCGGTGCAGATCATGACCGTGTTCGTGGCCAAGGGTCTGCAGTTTCCGATCGTGTACTTGCCGTTCGCCTTCAACCGCAACATCCGCAGCGATGACATCCTGCTCTATCACGACGACACCGAAACCCGTTGCCTGCACATCGGCGGCAAGGCCAGCCCTGATCGTCGCCGCGTCGAGGAGCTGCACCGCACCGAAATGGCCCGCGACAATGTCCGGCTGACCTATGTCGCGCTCACACGGGCGCAGTCGCAGGTGGTGGCGTGGTGGGCGCCATCGTGGGATGAGCCCAACGGCGGACTGTCGCGGTTGTTGCGTGGCCGCGGCATGGATGAGGCCGAGTTGCCGGATCGGTGCGAACCGGGCATCACCGACGAGGACGCGTGGGCGATGTTCAAGCGGTGGGAGGCCGCGGGCGGGCCGTCAGTGGCGGAATCGGTGATCGCCGCCCCCGTCGCGGTGAAAAAGCCTCCGCCGGTCGGCGATTTGGAGGTGCGGCACTTTCACCGCGCGATTGACACCTCCTGGCGGCGGACCTCGTATTCGGCGCTGGTGCGCGGCGCCGAAGCGGTCCGTGTGGCCAGCGAACCGGAGCTAGGCGTGCGCGACGACGAGGTGGAGGCGGTCGTGGTCACCGCGCCGGCGTCCGGTCACGACGTCCGCTCCCCGCTGGCGGCCATGCCCGCCGGCGCGACATTCGGCTCCCTGGTGCACGCGGTAATGGAGACCGCCGACCCCGGTGCTCCCGACTTGCCCGGCGAGCTCGAGCGGCAGGTGCGGCGCCACTGCACGTGGTGGCCTGTCGACGTCGACGCCGCCGAGCTGGCCCCCGCGTTGGTGCCGATGCACGACACCCCGCTGGGCCCGTTGACGGACGGCTTGACGCTGCGGCAGATCGCGGTGCGGGACCGGCTGCGCGAGTTGGATTTCGAGATCCCGTTGGCCGGGGGCGATCTGCGCGGTGCCACCCCGCGCGTCTCGGTGTCCGACGTCGGCGAGCTGCTGCGCTCGCATCTACCCGCCGACGATCCGCTGGCGTCGTACGCCGACCGGCTCATGGCCGCGGATCTGGGTGGTCAGTCGCTTCGGGGATATCTGGCCGGATCGATCGACGTCGTGCTACGACTCCCCGGACAGCGTTATCTGATAGCCGACTACAAGACCAACCAGCTGGGTGACAGCGCCGCCGATTACAGTTTTGCGCGCCTGACCGAGGCCATGTTGCATTCCGACTACCCGCTGCAAGCGCTGTTGTATACCGTTGTGCTGCACCGCTTTCTTCGGTGGCGGGTTTCTGGCTACGACCCGGCGCGACACTTGGGCGGGGTGCTGTATCTCTTCGTTCGGGGCATGTGCGGTGTCGACACGCCGGTATACGACGGGCATCCGGCCGGCGTGTTCAGCTGGAACCCGCCCGCGACCCTGGTGGCGGAGCTGTCGGATCTCCTCGATGAGGGGAGGCGGGTGGCGTGACGGGAACGGATGTCGAGGTCGCCATCGCCGCCACCGGCATGCTGAAGGCTTTCAACGAGGCCGGTGTGCTGGATGTCTCGGATGTCCTTGTGGCGAATCGGATTTGCGCGCTGGGCAAGGAACCCGACGAGCAGGTGGCGCTGGCGGTAGCGCTGGCGGTGCGCGCGCTGCGGGGCGGCTCGGTGTGTGTGGATCTGTCGACGGTGGCAGCGTCGGTGGGCGCCGACGACCTGCCGTGGCCCGAGGGCGTGGGGTGGCTGGCGGCGGTGCGGGCGAGCCCGTTGCTCGTCGAGCCGCCCGTGCTGCATCTCTACGACGACCGGCTGCTCTACCTCGACCGGTATTGGCTCGAAGAGACGCAGGTGTGCGACGACTTGCTGTCTTTGCTGGCGTTCAGGCCGGCAGTCGAGTTGCCCGCTTGCGAGCGACTGTTCCCGGCCGGGTATGAGGAACAGCGCGAGGCGGCCGAAATCGCGCTGGCGCAAGCGGTCACGGTGCTCACGGGCGGGCCCGGTACCGGAAAGACGACGACGGTCGCGCGGCTGCTGGCGCTGGTGGCCGAGCAGGCGGACCTGTCGGGGGTGGCGCGGCCGCGGATCGCGCTGGCCGCGCCGACCGGCAAGGCGGCCGCCCGGCTGCAAGAGGCGGTCTCCCATGAGGTGGCCAAGCTTGCCGCCGTCGACCGGGAGCGGCTCGGCGAGCTGCACGCGGTGACGCTGCATCGGTTGCTCGGCGCCAAGCCGGGCACCTCGACGCGGTTTCGGCACGATCGCGCAAACCGGTTGCCGCACGACGTGATTGTGGTCGACGAGACGTCGATGTTATCGCTGACGCTGATGGCGCGACTGGTTGAGGCGGTGCGTCCGGGCGCCAGACTGGTGCTGGTCGGCGACGCCGACCAGCTGGCGTCGGTGGAGGCGGGTGCGGTGCTGGCGGACCTTGTCGACGGACTGTCGACGCGGAACGACGTGCGGGTGGCGGCACTGCAGACCTCGCACCGGTTCGGAGAGTCGATCGGCGCGCTGGCCGACGCAATCCGGGTTGGCGATGCGGCTGAGGCGCTGGCGCTGCTGCGGTCGGGCGATGAGCACATCGAGTACCTCGAGTTCGGTGAAGACGACGACCCGACGCAGCAGTTGCGTTCGATCCTCGTGCCGCATGCGTTGCGCCTGCGAAAGGCTGCCGTGCTGGGCGCCGTCGACATCGCGCTGTCGGTGGCCGACGAGCACCGGTTGCTGTGTGCGCATCGACGGGGGCCTTTCGGCGTGGCCCACTGGAACGGGCAGGTGCAGAAGTGGATTGCCGAGGAAACCGGCCAGCCGGCGTGGTCGGAGTGGTATGCGGGACGGCCGCTGCTGGTGACGGCGAACGACTACGGACTGCGAATCTACAACGGCGACACCGGTGTAACCGTGGCCGCCCCGGAAGGTCTGCGGGCCGTCATCGCCGGCGCGACCGGGCCGCTGACCTTCGCAACCAGCCGCCTCGGCGACGTCGAGACGATGCACGCCATGACGATCCACAAAAGTCAGGGCAGCCAAGCCGAAGAGGTGACAGTGCTGTTGCCGCCGGAGGATTCGCGATTGCTCACCCGAGAGTTGTTCTATACAGCGGTGACACGTGCGCAGACCAAGGTGCGGATAGTGGGTTCCGAGGCCGCAGTGGGGGCGGCGATCGGGCGCCGGGCGGTGCGGGCGAGCGGGCTACGCCAGCGGCTGCAGGCGACGGCACCTACTGCTGGAATACGGCCACCCCGAACCGCGCATCGCTAGCGGGTCCGAGCCCGCCTGTCAGCGAGCCAACGGCTTATAGAAGACCAAGCCGTTGCCTTTGTTGTCGTAGACCACGGCGCGGCGTTCGTGTGCGTCGTCGTACGGCTCTTTCACGATGGCGCCACCACTGGCCTCGACGGCTTTCGCCGCGGCGTCCACATCGGCCGTCTTGATACCGACGACAACCCGCCCGGGTATGGGATGGTCCACCCCAGTTGCCAGCGCGAGGGTGATCGGGCCGCCATCGAGAGCAGCAAAGTGGGCTCCGTCGCGAAACTTGAGCGGCATCCCGAGGATCTCGCTGTAAAACCGAATCGACTCATCCAGGTCGTCGGTCGACAAGATGATCATTTTTGCTTCGTGATCGCTCAAGGGTGCCTCCTGTGGCTACTTCGATTCCAGACTAGGCCGGGACTTGCCGACCGCTGCACCGGGCCGCTGAGACTGCTCACGGTGGTCCTGGTCAACGCGTGCTGAGCGCTTTGGGCTTGCTCGACGTGGCCTGGCCGAACGGTCTACGGGCACACTTTTGACCTTCTTCGCCGCCCGCGCCGGTGGATGTTCGATCGGTCGGACATCGAATGTCAGGCCGACCGGTGCGAGCATGTTGACCAGCGCGTCAAGGCTGAACTTGGTGATCTTTCCGTTCAGGAGATCCGAAACTCGGGGCTGGGTCACGTGAAGACGCCCAGCGGCTTCGGTCTGCGTCCAACCTTCTTCCCGGATTCGCTGCTCGATCGCGATCATGAGCAGGCCGCGCGCGGTGAGATTGGCTGCCTCCTCCGGGGTCTCAGCGAGGTCGTAGAACACGCTGCTAGCCATCTTTTGCCTCTCGATAGCGTTTCCGGGCGAGGTCGATATCCGTCTCCGGTGTCCCCTGCGACTTCTTCGTGAAGACATGAAGGACACAAATCGTGTCGTGGAACTTCGCGACGTACATAAGCCGCGCAATGCCGTCGGCGTCCTGCACTCGTATCTCGTACGCACCGGGACCCACGGCGCTCAACGGTTTGCAGTTGTTGGGCATCAGCCCCATCTGTACTCGAAGCAGCTGCTGGCCGAACTCATACCGGATGGCCGGACGTTGGTCGCGGATGTCGCCGCGGGTTGTGCCAAGCCATCTGATGGGCTTCAGACCGATGCCCATGTTATATCAGAACCAATATACGCGCCAAGCCGAGATTCCCGAACGAAATTGCCCACACCACCCCCATTCCCCTCGCAATAATGTGGTGGTGCAGTTCTACTCCGCCGGGCCGACATCCCGGGACAGCCGTGGACGATGACGCGGCCGACCCGCTACGGCTCGGGCAGCGCGTGGTGGCGATCCTCGAGACGGGCCTGCGCACGGCCACCTACAAGCTCGCCACGTTGATGGCGTTGATCGACCACTGCATCGAGAACTTGCCGGAGCAGCCCGCGGATGTGCTGCGGGTGCCGATTTCTGACCTCGCGCACCGGGTGCTGGAGATTTATTGGCAGCAGGTGCGCCCATTCGAGGGACGAGAACTGCGCCAATCCACACAACCGCGCGCACGAATCGTGCTCGCCACCAATGCGTTACGCAAAGCCTCCGGGGTCAAGGCTACCAGTCTGTCGGTGGATATCGCCAGGCTGCGCGCGCCTGTCGCGTACCGGCGTGCCATTGATGAGATCGCGCTTTGCCTTGCACAACAGCCGTTGCACCGGCTGCAGAAACTGCCGGGCTCGTCGACGAGTGATCCATTTCTATTCGACGACTCGTTTCTGCACGACCATGTATCGCTGTCAACACTGCGCGCCCACGGCGATGCCATCGAACTCAGACCCGGTGTCGCACACGGTCTTGCCCGGCTCGCCGGACTCCTCAAGCCGGCAATGGAAATCATGTGGATCGATGACGTCCGCGCTATGAACAAGTTCCTCGACGCCAAGGTTCCCGACGTCGCAGGCCATCTGTTCGGTCGTGAGCGCACCGCCCTCGCCGCCGTCCGCGGGCCGTTGAAAGAGGCCTTCGGCCCGCACTGCTTCTACTGCGGCACACATCTGGCAATCAACAATCCAATCGATCACGTGCTGCCGTGGTCCTTGGTCGGTATCGACGGCCTGGCCAATCTGGTTCTTGCGTGCGCACGTTGCAACGGTGACAAAAGCGGCGCCTTGCCGGCTGTTGCGATCGTCGACCGGGTGCTGGACCGCGACCGAAACGTATTGGAACAGATAGCATCCGAGATCCAGTGGCCGACGCAGCACGACCGCGTCGTGGCGGCGGCGCACGGTATCTATCGTGGCCAGCCCGCCGGGGTGCCGACGTGGTCGGGATACAGGCGGACCGAGCGGTTGGACATTAGTTTTCCGCTGTCATGGACTTGAATCACGTCGAACGAGCCGAACCGACGACCGCACGGGCAGACAATCGGGTCGCGAGCGAATGCTTTCAGCCGCTAAGTCCGCGCCCGCTGCGCGGCCACGAACAAGTTCCCCGGAACTTCGTCCTCGACCTCTGCGGGTGCCTTGCGGTCGTAGCAGGCCATCAGCTCGTCGGATGCCGTCACCGTCACGTCCCAGCCGTGGCGGCGGAACCAATTGCCGACGTCTTCGCGTTCCTCGAAGTACCACAGTTCGTCGGTCCTGGGGAGGTCACGCTGCGGGTCCACTTCGGCCATCAGCACACGAATCCGATCCATCCGCGCACGACGCTTCGCGCGAAACTCCGGATCGAGAAACTTCGGTCCCAGGGCCTCCACGGCGACCCGGCTGCCGGCGGCCGTGAGTCCCTGAACACGTTCGAAAAGCAACTCCTGGGCCGCGGCCGGTAGGTACGGCATCAGCCCCTCCGCCGACCAGGCGCTGGCTGCGGACGGGTCAAAACCAGCCTCCCGCAATGCGGTTGGCCAGTCCTGACGCAAATCCACCGGGACGGCGACCCTGTTGCAGGCGGGCTCGGCTCCGTGCGCGGCCAACGTCGATGATTTGAACTCCAGAACCCGGGGCTGGTCGAGCTCAAAGACGGTCGTGCCGTCTGGCCAAGGCAGCCGCCAGGACCGCGCGTCCAGGCCCGCCGCCAGAATCACCACCTGGCGGATGCCGGCGGCAGTCGCGTCGAGGAAGAACTGGTCGAAAAACGCCGTCCGGGAAGCCATGTAGCCGACCATCGCCTTCATCTGCAGCGGCAATTCGGGTTCGACTTCGACGAGCTCGGCGGGCAGCTGCGGAGCGGAGTGCCAGCTCCAGACTCCGTCGCCGACCGCGTCGAGGAAAACCTGTGCGAACGGATCACTGATCAAAGGATTCTCACTTCGGGTTTCCGCCGCGCGCGCCGCGGCCACACCCAGCGCCGTCGCCCCCACGCTCTCGGTGATCTCCCAGCTGTCGTTATCCGTCCTGGCCACGTTCAGTCCCTCCCCTTTCGCTCGGCGGCCACGAACAGGGTCTGCGGCGCGCCGTCTTCGACGTCCTGCGGGGGCCTGCGGTCGTAGCGGGCCATCAGCTCCACCGCCTCCGTCACCGTGACGTCCCAGCCGTGGCGACCTAACCAGTCGCCGACGTCTTCGCGCTCCTCGAAGTACCAGAGGTCTTGGACGTCGGGGATGTCGCGTTGCGGCTCCAGTTTGGCCATCAGGTCACGCACCCGCTGCATGCTCTCGCGCCGCTTTGCGATGGCGGCCTGGTCGAGGAAGTCGGGGCCGGGCGCCTCCACGGCGATCCGGCTGCCGACGGCGCCCAGTGCCTGAACACGCTCGAACAGCAGCTCGTGCGCGGCCGCGGGCAAGAACGGCAACAGCCCCTCGGCCGACCAGGCGCTCGGCGCCGAGGTGTCAAAACCGGCCTGCTGCAACGCCGCCGGCCAGTCGTGGCGCAGGTCGACCGGAACATGCACCAGGTTGCACGTCGGCTCGGCGCCGGTTTCGCGCAACGTCGAGGACTTGAATTCCAGCACCCGGGGCTGGTCGAGTTCGTAAACCGTCGTGCCATCGGGCCAGGGCAGCCGCCACGCGCGCGAGTCCAAACCCGCCGCCAAGATCACCACCTGGTGCACGCCCGCGCGGGTCGCATCGAGGAAGAACTGATCGAAAAACGACGTCCGCGCTGCCATGTAGTCGACCATTCCCTGCATCCGCGGCTTCAAGTCGGGTTCGGCCTCGGCGATCTCGGCGGGCAGGTCGGGGGCCGCGAACCAGTTCCACATGCCGTCTCCGGCGGCGTCGAGGAAAACGCGCGCGAATGGGTCGCTGACGAGCGGGTTTTCACTGTCGGTTTCCGCCGCACGGGCCGCCGCGACGCCCAGTGCCGTCGCACCCACACTCTCCGTGATCTCCCAGGTGTCGTTGTCGGTTCTGGCCACGCTCATCTCCTCCAATTCGCTAGCACGACTACCTAGTCGACCCTACGCGCGCTGCGTGTGAACAAGCTGTCCGTCAGGTTCATGCCTGCTGGCCTGCAGGTATCCGGCGAACCTTTCCGGGCAGACAGATTCAGCCGGGCGGTGCCAGCATCTCCTTCCAACCCTCGTCCCCAACGTTGCGCGAATTGTCAACGGAATAGACCACACCGTCGGGCCCTACAACTTTGCCGCTCTGCACGTCGTACAGTGCGGTGGGATTCGCGTTCGGGGTGTAGGTGCACGGGTTGGGCTGCTGCCCGTTGCACCGGACGGTGCCCGACCCGGGTCGCTGCAGCGGGTCACTGATCGGCGGTGGTGTGCCTGGCAGCCGATCGGCGGGCAGTGGGTTGAGGCCATTGTTGACCGACGGCGCCGGGATCACCTGGCCTGGCTTCACCGGCTGGTCACAACGCGCGCTCGGCGCGGGGCAGGTGACGATCTGATTCGGGTCTCCGTACCAGGGGTTGGTACCCAGCGGCACATAGGGCTCGTTGCTGCGGCACTCCCTCGGGGTCGCCGCCCGCTTGCCGGGCACGTCCACGCACGGGTAATTGCGGGCGCCGCGCACGACGTTCGTTGCGTCCATAGGGATCTTGCAGTAGGTGCCAGCCGGTAGCGGCGCGATGCTGGTGTCACTCGGTGCTCGCCACTCCGATGCCGACAGGAAGCCGGTCAGGCACGGCGGTGGTTGGTTGAGGGCCGCAGCGCCGATGCCGAGTGCCGCGTGGCCGGGAACTGCCGAGGTAACTGACTGGGCGATGGCACCTCCCTGCGGCAAGAACACCAACGCCTGCTCGACGCCGTCGTGGTAGCGCTTGAGCATCTCAATCACGACCTCGAGATTGGCCAGCGTCTGCGGCAGCGACTCCCGCACGTCGGCGAACGTGGCGTTGACCTGATCGGCGGTCGGCGCCGCGTTGGCCAGAATGCTTCGCACCGTTTGATCCTGCTGCGCCGTCTGCGCGGCCAGCGCGTTGAGGTTGGCGGCCCAGCGCCCGATCGCGTTACCGGAATTGACCTGGCTGTCAATGATGGGCGCCGAACGCGCGATGATGTCGTCGATGTCGTCGATGCTGCCCCGAAAGTCGCGGGCGATCGCCTGGGTCGCGTCGACCAGGCGCTGCAGGGATGGTCCCAGCCCGCCCACGGCCTGTGACGTCTCGTAAAGCACTGACGCGACCTTGTCTTTGGGCAGCACTGCCAATCCACGGTTGGCGGCATCAAGCGCCGGGCCGATCTGGCTGGGCACCGTGCTCTTGGTGATGGTCTGCCCATTCCGCAGGTACGGACCGCGGTTGACGGTCGATACCAGGTCAAGGTATTGCTCGCCGACCGCAGAGACCGAGTGCACGTTGGCCGACGCGTCGGCAGGGATCTGGTAGTGGTTGTCGATGCTCATTGTTGCCCGCGCGCCCCGCTCGGTCGGTTCGACGTCGGTGACCTTGCCTATGGTGATGCCCCGGTATGTGACGTTGGCTGTTCGATACAGGCCCCCGGACTGAGGCAATTCGGCATACAGCGTGTATCGACCGACGCCGACAAGGCTGGGTATCCGCAGGTAGTACCAACCCAGCACCACCACCGCCGCCACCGCCACCGCCGTCAACACCACCAGCTGGGTTTTGATCATGCGAGGCAACATCTTTCACTCACCCCTCTCCACCAGCGGTCCCCCCGGGACGTCATTCGGGTTCGACGTATAGCGGACATCCGGGAGCATGGTGCTCGGATCCCGTCCCCACGACTGCTCCAGCGCCCGCAACGATCCGGACAACCCCGTTCCGCTCAGCAGCGCGTTATCCAAGGTGCTGAGCGTAAGGTCAAACGCCCCGGACACGTTGACGTAGTCACCGCGGATCACTTTCGACACGTTGTCGATGTTGAATGGTGCTGTGAGGCCCAAGTTCAGCGCGCCGACCACATACGGCGATGCCAGTTCGAATTGCTTGAACGGTCGCTGCAACGACTCCAGGTTCTGGTAAAGGTTGGGCCGGGTACCCGACAGCGCCCGGTTGGCGACGTCGCTGAAACGCCCCAGGGATTCAATGGCGTTGGCGAACAGATCGCGCGTGTCGGCGAAATGCTCGATCAGCGGCGGGATGTCGGTGAGCACCCGATCCAGCGTGTCGTTGCGGTTCGCGACGATGGTCAGGAGTTGGTTGGTCGAATCGATTGCGCGGGTGAGGTCGTCGCGCTGGCGGTTCAGCTCGGCGGTGAATGTGTCCAGCCGCTTGAGGAATTCGCGGATCTGGTCGACGTGGCCGTCAAGGATGTTGATGATCTCGGTTTGAATCGCGTCAAGGTTCGGGATGCCGCCGCCATTGAGGATTATCGCGACGCTGGCCAACGTCCGTTCGACGGTGGGGTAGGCCGAGGAGTTCATCAGGCCGATGGTGTCGCCGCTCTTCAACGGCTGCGGTGACGGGTTTGGCGGCGCGGCCAGCTCGACGTGTTGCGTGCCCAGCAGGCTGGTCTGGCCGATCTTCGCGGTCGCGTTTGCCGGGAGCTTCACGGTCGGATCGAGGTCCAGCGTCAGGGTCGCGATCCAGTCCCTCAACCTGATGTCACGCACCGTGCCGACCCATACGTCGGCGACCCTTACCCGGCTGTTGGTGTTCAAGGCCAGCGTGTCGGGCATCTGCACATAGATCGTCATGTGGTTGGAACCCGTGCCACGGCCAACCGGCAGCGGCATGTTGGCGATACCGCGCCAGGTGCACGACGTCAACACCACAGGGGCCAATAAAAAGGCCAGTAACACCAGTCCGCGGCGACTGGCGCCGACGATCAGGCGCTGCACTGGCCATCGGTTCGGCTCGCCGTTCGCGCTCACCGCGCTCACACCGCGCCTCAACGTCCATCGGTTCGGCTTGCCGTTCGCGCTCACCGCGCTCACACCGCGCCTCACTGGCCCGGCCCTGGCTGTGCGGCGGTGCTTTCAGCTGGACGTGGTGGCGGCGCGGGTTGCGGGTACCACGGTGGCGGCAGCGGATCGCTCTCGTCGTAGGCATTGGGCGGTCCGGGCAGGTTGGTTCCCGGCGGCGGGGGTGTGATATCGGGTCCGCCCATGAGCTCGGCCAGCGATTCCGGCGTCAGCATGTTGGCCGTGAACGGCTGAACCTGCGCGCCCTGCATCCCGGGCGCGACGACCCAGCCCGGTTCATGGTTGCCGTGCGAAAACGGTGTGTCCCGCGAGAAGATCCCCGGGACGGTGGTGTCCTTGTACCCGGGCGGCGGGCGCAGCCGCTCCTCGGAGTACGCCACCTCCTTGGGCAAGGTGGCCGCCGAGCTGAACAAGTTCACGCCGGCCGGTACGTAATTGAACTTGATGGCGTCCAGAACCGGCGCCAGATACTGCGCGCACAGCTCGGCCGAATCCTGATAGCCCAGTCGGCTGCCGGCCTGGATGGCACCGCAGATGAACTGAATCGGATTCGCGAAGTTCGGGAACGCGAACAAGCCCGCCAGCGAGCCCTGCAGCGGGTGGTAGAGGTTGTTGAAGTTGCTCGCATACGTGGGCAGCACATGTAACGCGGTTTCCAAGCCGTCCCGCGGCTCGGGTTGCAGGAGCGTGGTGGTGGCGTCGGCGAGGTTGTTGACATCATGAGCCAGCACGGATCTGTTGTCGCTCACGAACTTTCGTGCGGCGACTAGCACATCGTCGATCCGCTTGACCGTGTTGGCCACGTCCTGGTCGGAGTTGGTGAACCAGTCGGTGAACTGGGCCAGGTTGTCGTTGAGTGCGACGAACTGTTGATCGTTCTGGTACAGCGCGCTGACGAACTGCGCCAGGCTTCGCGTGATTGCGACGAAGTCCCCTCGGCCCTCGTTCAACGCGGTCAACGCTTGCGACAAGTTATTCAGGGTTTCGTTGACCTGCTTGCCCTTGCCGGCCAGGTTGTCCGCGGCCGATTCGATGAGGTCGCCGAACGGCCCCTTCGGCTGCTGCGCAGTGGGACCGAGCTGCCGCAGGATGCCGTTGATGGAGTCACGCAGCTGATCCCACTCGACGGGCACCTGGGTGCGGTCGATCGGGATCACCGCGCCATCCTTCAGCACCGGCCCGCCAGTGTAGGGCGGTGACAATTGAATGGTGCGCGAGGCCACTAGACTCGGGTTGAGGATCGACGCGGTGGCCTTGGCGGGCACCTTGTACTTGTTGCCGTAGTGCAAGGTGACTCGCATCTGGTCGCCGGCCGGCTCGATCTTGTCGATCGAACCGACCCGTACACCCATGATCTGAACTTTGTCGCCCGGGTACAGCGCGAGGGTCTCGGAAAAATACGCAACCACGGTAGTGGTGGTCAGTTTCCTGTAGAGCTGCGCGCCGACGACAGCCGCGACGACGGCCAGAACCGCCACCAGCGCTCCGACGATCACTGCCTTACCGGACACTTTCGGCAGTCGAAGGTTGTGGATGTCGAAGATCGTGCTCATTGGTTGCTATCTCCCGTTCCGCCGGGCGTGATGAACGGGGCCGGCAGCTGTGGCCCAGGTCCCGGAGGTGCATGGCCCGGTGGAGGACCCGGTTGCGAGGGGTTGGGGCCGGCAGCCGGCCCCGGCAGTTCCGTACGTGCGCCCGGAGGCGCGTGCGCCGGCAGCGGCACCGGGGTGCCGGGAACGTCGGGCGGCGTATCACCTGGCCGGCCCGCGATCGGTATGCCGGGTGTGGGCGGCAGACCGTTGGGGTTCGGCGGCGACGTCTGGACGTCGACCGGCGCCGGAAAACCGCCCGGGCCCGGGCCAAACGGGCCTTGATCGGACATCGCGCAGGGCAACGGATTTGCGGGCCGCGGCGGGCTGTCAGCAGGCGGCGTGTACGAACACGGCGACCCTGGCGGGACGGCTGGTCCCGGATGGTCCGGCGTGCCCTCCAGCACCGGCGGCGCCGCCGGCGGCGCGCCGTTGGGGAACCGGGCGCCGTTAGGGTCCGGCCAGCGCAACGCCGGCAGGCCGGCGCTGCGCCAGAAGTTCTCCGGGTCGATGCCCCGCTTCTTGAACGCCGCGTCAACCCACGGCTGAAGGATCTGAGGGGGCAGGAGATTCGCCACGATCGCCATGAAGTACGGCCCGGAACCGACGGCCTCTGCCAGCGACGCGGTGTATCTGCTGAGCAGTACCAGCACATCGGCCAGTTCCTTCTTGCGCTTGACCAGCTCGTCGCTGACCGTGCTCAACTGCTGCAGCACATGGTTGAGGTTGGGGTTTTCCCGGATCAGGCCGGAAACCTGGGTCGACACCGCCGACACGTTGCTCAGCAGAATACTCAGCGCCTGGCTGCGTTCCCTGAAGGCAGCCAGCAGAGTCTTGGCATTGACCAGCAACCCGTTGACCTGTTCGCTGCGGTCGCCCAGCACGCGCGCGACCTTGTCGGCGTTCACCAGCAGCTGCTTGATCTGCTCGTCGCGTTTGCCGAGGGTGTCGGAGAATTTGGCCACACCGTCGAGGGCGGCACTCAGATGCGGAGCAGTCTGATCGAAGGTCTCCGACAAAATACTCAGCGAACGTTTGACGACGTCGATGTTCCAGTCCGTCGCCGCCTTCGTTACATCGACGAACGCGTTGTAGATTTGGTATGGCGTCGTGGTCTGCCCCGAGGGAAGGACGCCGTTGGGCCGCAACGGATCTGAACCTCGCGGTTCGATCTCCATGTTCTTGCGGCCGAGAAAGGTATCGGTGCGGATCGCCGCACGGCTCTGCGTCCCGATCGTTTTGCCGGCCAACGAGAATCCGATCAGGACCTTATCGCCGCGGATCTCCAGCGAGCGCACCAGACCGACGTTCACCCCGGCGATTTCCACTTTGTCGCCCGCGCTGATGCCGCCAGTGTCGGCGAATTGCGCGTAGTAGGCGGGTGTGGCGAACAGCATCGGCACACTGGTGAAGCTTTGCGCCACCCCAACCACGAGCAGCGTGACCACCGCACCCATCAGCCCGACGCGGCCGCGGTTGAATTCCGTCAGGGTCCTCATTGCGGCGTGCACCTCCCGGTGGGCTGTCCGAAGAGCTTGACAATGCGTACCGGACCGCCGGGCTGTAATCCGTTGATTTTCAGCGAGATATCGCACAGGTAGAAGTTGAAGAAGTCGCCGTAGGTGCCGCCGGCACGGCCGATGATGCGGTAGGCGTCCGGCAGCTTGGCCAGCACACCGTCCAGAGCCGGCAGTTCGTTTATGATCGGCTGCTGGATGCCCCCGAGGTATCCGACGGTGCTGTGCAGCAGGGGCCGGTCCTCACCCAGCAGGTCGGCCAGGGTTCCTGCGGCGTCGCTGATATCTGCCACCGCCGCGGCCAGCGGATCGGCCCTGTTCTTCAGTCCGGTGATCAGCACCTCTAACTTGTCGACCGTTCGGTCGAACTCGTTCTGATGCTTGACGGCGGTGGCCAGCACGGTGTTCAAGTTGTTGATGACCTCGCCGATCGCCCGGTCCCGGCCGGCCAGCGTCGCGGTCAATGAAGCGGTCTGGTCGAGGATGTCGTTGATGGTGGCGCCCTGCCCTTGGAACACGGTGATGATCGACTGGGCGATGCTGTTGACCTTGTCCGGGTCCAAAGCCTTGAAAAGCGGCCGGAACCCGCCGATCAGCGCGTCGAGATCCAATGCCGGCTGGGTGTGCTCGAGCGGGATCGTGGCACCCGGGGCTAGCCGATGACCGCTGTCGCCGTGTTTGAGCTCCAGGTAGCGATCGCCGATCAGGTTGAGGTAGCGGATCGACGCGGTCGTTGCCTGATCCAGCGGCAGCGAGCGGTCCACGGCGAAGTCGACCAACACCCGCCGGTCCCCGTCGATCAGCGTCACCTTGGAGACCTTGCCGACCTCCACCCCCGCGGCCCGGACGAACTGCCCGGCCCGCAGCCCGCTGGCATTGGTGAACAACGCCGAGTACCCGGTGGTGCGGTTGAACCGCACCTGGCCAAACACAACGATGATCATCACGGTGAACAGCAAGAGGACCGACCAGAAGATGCCGAGTTTGATTGCCGTGCCAGTTGTTTTCATGGGTTGATCGTGTTCTCCCCGTATTGGCGTCCCCAGACGTACTCGGTGAACATCGGCTGACCGAGGTCGAAGTGGTTGTACGGCGCGAGGCTGGCGCCGGTGTCCATCACCAGATACGGCGCCGGCCACAATTCCCGGGTGATGGTCTGCCAGCAGCCCGGCTGTCCACCCGGTCCACCGTGGGCGTTCACCCGCGGCAGATTGTCCGGATAGACATATGGGTTGGGCGCTCCCGTGATCGTCCCGGCGCCTGTCAGCGAATAGCCGTTGCCGCCAACCGCGTTCGCGACTTTGGGCGCGGCGTCGTGGAAGTTGCGGACCATGCAGAACAGTTCGGGGCTGTAGGTGTCGAGCAGCGCAGCGGTGGGTACCAGATCGGCGGCACCGCGCGCCAGATACGGCCCGCCGCGAGCGAAGATGTCTTCGCCGGTGTTGCCCGCGCCCACCGCCGCCAACAGCGCGGCATCCAGATCGCGCTGTTGCCCGGTCAGTGTGCGCGCGGTGGTCACCGCGTTCTGCAGAAAGTTCCACAAATCCGGCGATGCACGGGAATAGATCTCGCCGAGATCCGCCAGCCGCTGCGCGTCGTACCGAAGCTGTGGCATCCGCGGATTCAACTGCGCCAGAATGTGATTACCGTTGACGATCGACTCTCCGAACTTGCTGCCCAGCCCATTCAGCGCCTGCGCCAGCGCGGACAACGTCGCGTTCAGCTCGACCGGATCCACCTTCTCGGCGATCGAGGTGACCGTCTCGAACAAAGTGTTGAACTCGGTGGTCACCGACCGCACGTCAATAACATCATGCGACGAGATCCGCCGCGGCTCTGGATTTTCCGGTGAAGTGAGCGACACGTATTTGTTGCCGAACAGCGTGGCCGCCTCGATATTGGCCACCACATTGGCCGGAATCAGCATGATGAACTTCGGATTCACGTTCAACACCAGCTTGGCCGCCGGCTTGCCGTCACGCTCGATCTCCGAGATGCCGGCCACCCGGCCGATCTCCACCCCGTTGTAGGTGACTTTCGATCCCGGTTCCATCACCAGCCCCGCCCGCGAAGCCACCATTGTCAGCTCGGTCTTTGGCGTGAAATCGCCCCGAAACTGCAAGTACACCAATACAAGAACCAACGCACCGGCTAACAACATGACCACGCCCTCCAGGTACACCCACGCGCGGCGGTTCTTCCGCGTCATCGGCGTCGTCATGGCGGTTACACCGTGAGATTGAAGTTCGGGTCGACGCCATAGAGCGCCAACTGGGCCAGCAGGACAACAACCACCACCGAGACCAGCGAGAAACGCATCGATCGACCGACGGCCTGGCCGACGCCGACCGGGCCACCGCTTGCGGTGTATCCGTAGTAGCAATGGGTGATCATCACCACCACCGCGATGATCACGACCTCCAGCACCGACCAAGCCACATCCTCTGGGCGCAGGAAGGTGCGGAAGTAGTGCTCGTAAGTGCCGTTCGACTGTCCATAGAACACCGTTGTGACGACCTGGCCCGACGTGAAAGCCATATCGAGAGCCAGAGCGTACAGCGGCACGATCACCGCCAGCCCACCCAGAATCCGGGTGGAGACCAAGAACGAGATCGACTTGATGCCCATGACTTCCAGCGCGTCGATCTCCTCACTTATCCGCATGGCACCCAACTGGGCGGTGGCGCCGGCGCCGACCGTGGCGGCTAGCGTGACACCGGCGACGATGGGCGCAGCGACGCGCGTGTTGGCCAGTGCGGCAAAGAATCCGGTGAACGCCTCGACACCGATGTTGCCCAGCGACGCGAACCCCTGGATGGCGATCAGCGAACCGCCGGACAATGTCACAAAACCGATGATCGCGACCGTGCCGCCGACGACGGCCATCGCGCCGGTGCCCATGCCGATCTCGGCGACTAGCCGCAGCGTCTCCCTGCGGTAGCGGCGCAGCGCCCAGCCGACCTGCCCGACGCTGAGTCGCGTGAACCTCGCGAAAATCCCGATCTGCTCAAGTCTTCGGGCCGCGCCGCCGCCATATCGGTTGAGGTTGGCGACCGTCCGCGGGTAGCGGGCGCGCAGTAGGACAGCAGTCGACATCTAGCGCCCCGTCCCGAACCGCACGCCGATCGTGGTCAGTACCACGTTGACCGCGAACAGCGCGATCACGCACAACACCAGCGTCTCGTTGACGGCGATGCCAACGCCCTTGGGGCCGCCCTTCGTGGTCAGCCCGCGGTAACAGCCGACCAGGCCGGCGATCGCACCGAACGTGGCCGACTTGACCACGGAGATGATCACCTCGGGCAAGCCGGTAACCAGGGTCAGCGTGCTGACGTACGCGCCGGCCGAAACGTGTTGGATGTAGACACCGAACACGAAACCGCCGACCAGGCCGATGGTTATCACCGCGCCGTTGAGCAGCGTGGCGACGATCGTCGCGGCGACGACGCGGGGCACCACCAGTCGGTGGATGGGGTCGATGCCGAGGACCTCCATCGCATCGATCTCCTCACGGATGGTGCGGGCGCCCAGGTCGGCGCAGATGGCCGTCGATCCGGCGCCGGCTATCACCAGCACGGTGGTCAGCGGCCCCAGCTGCGTGACCGCACCCAGCGCAGCGCCCGCGCCTGAGATGTCGGCGGCGCCGAACTCGGCCAACAGGATGTTGAGCGTGAAGATGATGAGCACGGTCAGCGGAATCGAGACCGCGAGGGTTGGCAGTAACGAGACACTCGTAATGAACCAGCCCTGCTCGATCGCCTCACGCCACTGGAAGGGCCGTCGAAACAGCGCCTTACCCGTCAGCACACACGTCCGGTAGAACCCGCCGACCGCGTCGACCCCGGGCTGGATCTGGCCGCGGAGATAGGTGGTGATCGCGGTGTGGGTGCTCATCGACACAACCCCTCGGCGTAACCACCGACGATGCCGGCCGGTATGTCGCGCAAGATGTGGTCAGGCGCTTTGTTGATTCGCAACCCTGCTCGCAGTAAGGCAAGAGCCCGAAAAGCGAACTTCTGAGCTCGATTTCGAATTCTGGGTCGTCGAGGGCGATTTTGGCGCCATTCCCCCGAGCTATGAAGCAACCGTTCTTGATGTCGCCTATTTTGCGGCGCGTCAACGCCGGTGCGCGGCGTCGAAACGCTCATTGCCGATTCCCCGGGCTGTCCAGTACGTCCATCAATGTTGCGTTCGAGAGCGCAAGTAAGTCGTGGGCAGCTTTCTTCGCTGCGGCGCCATCACCATCGCAGATCGCATCGGCCAATTCCCGGTAGGCATCTGGACGCTTGACCTCAGCGGTCATGGCGGTGGGCAGGCCAGCAAGCGCCGGCTCATAAACAGCGCGAAATGCGTTGTACATCAACCGGAATACGATCGAGCCGGCGCTGTCGACCACATGATCCCAGAACGCGAGCGCGTGGCGTTGCCACTCGATCGGATCTTGCTCGGTCTCCAGCGTGCGCAGCGAATCCTCAAGCAATTCAGCCAACTCAGGTCCGTGCCGTTCGGCCGCCAGCTCCGCGACCTTCGGACCGTTGCGCAGCCGGGCCTCGAGGATGCTGCGGACAACAGAGATGTCGAGCTCACCATTGCGAAACAGCAACCGGGGCAGCAGGTCCAGGCCGGCGTGCTGTCGGAAGTCACGCACGGTGGTGACGCCGCCTTGGCGCACCTCGACCAGACCGGCCGCCGAAAGCCGCTTAAGCCCCTCACGGACAGCGGGCCGGGATACCCCGAGGACCTCCGCCAACCGGCGCTCGCTGGGCAACGCCTCACCGGGCTGCATCTCCCCGCTGAGCACATCGGCAGCGATCTGCTCAAAAACCTCTTCGGGCACCGATCGACGATGCACCGGCTGCAGCGCCATGCCCCCAGTGTGGCTGGTAATTGGTTAGACGTCAAGTGGTCAGACCGCTAGCCACCAGACCATCTGTCGGGCCGCTGAGCCCCCGCGCTGACTCACCAAAAAGGTCCGCTCAGTCCCTTTTGGGTCCGATTTGTTGCCTCATCGAATGCACACAGCAGCCCTGCGACGCAGGTATCCGGCTAAGTTGTCGAAGGGCCGCTATCGGCGCGGCCCCGATCCGAAGGATCTCGACATGCGAGTTGACGGGCGCGAAATCAGCGTTTCGGGCAGCTTGCTGCAACCGCTGACCCGGCGGACCAACGACATCATCCGGCTCGCCGCCAGCGTCGTCTTCCTGGTTGTGGTGATCACGAGTTCACTGATCACCCGCCCGCGGTGGGACGAGTTGGAGAAATCCATCTCGCAGATCGTCGGGGTCCTGTCCCCCAGACAATCCGACCTGGTCTACCTCGGATACGGCATCGTGATTCTGGCCTTACCTTTCATGATCCTGCTCGGGCTGATCGTCGCCCGGCAATGGAAACTGCTCGGCGCGTATGCGGCCGCCGCGTTCCTTGCGGCTCTCCCGCTATCGCTAGGTGGCAACGGCTTTGCGGCACCCCGATGGCACTTCGACCTCTCAGAACGTCTGCAGACCGTGCTGGCCCAGTTCCTCGACGACCCCCGCTGGATCGCGATGCTCGCGGCGGTGCTGACGGTGTCGGGTCCCTGGTTGCCCGCGCGCTGGCGCCGCTGGTGGTGGACGCTGCTGCTCGCATTCGTGCCGATCCACCTCATTGTCAGCGCCATCGTGCCGGCCCGCTCCTTGCTGGGTCTGGCGGTCGGGTGGGTCGTCGGCGCGTTGGTCGTCCTGGTCGTCGGCACGCCCGCTCTCGAGGTGCCGCTGGATGGTGCGGTTCGCGCAATGGCCAAACGCGGATTCGTCGTGTCGGGGCTTCGGGTGGTCCGGCCGGCCGGGCCCGGGTCAATCGTTCTCGCGGCCACGGCCTGGGATCCCGATGCCCCGGCACCGCCCGAGGCGGCGATCGAGTTGTACGGCCCGCATCAGCGCAGCGGCGGCGCACTGCTCCAGCTCTGGCGCAAGCTGCGACTGCGGGGCAGTGAGACCGCGCCCCTGGTGGCCTCGATGCGCCGCGCCGTCGAGCATCGCGCGCTGATGACCATTGCCATCGGCGACGTGGGCGTCGCCAACACGTCCACGATCGCTGTCGCGACACTTGACCGAGGATGGATGCTGTACGCGCATAAGCCGGTCCGGGGGATTCCGCTCGACCAATGCGCGAAGACGACGCCGGTTTCCCACGTCTGGGATTCACTGCAGGCCCTCAACGACCGCCAAATCTCCCACGGAGACCTGCGCAGCAACGAGATCACAGTCGACGACGGCACCGTGCTATTCGGTGGGTTCGGCAGCGCCGAATACGGCGCCACCGACACCCAACTCCAATCCGACATCGCTGCGCTCCTGGTAACCACGTCGGCGCTGTATGACCCCGAGGCCGCGGTGGGCGCCGCGATCGAGGCGTTCGGCAAAGACACCGTCCTGGACGCATCGCGCCGGCTCACCAAATCCGCTGTGCCAAAACGAATTCGGCAATCCATGGCAGACGCTGGTGCCGTCATCTCCGCTGCACGCGCGGAGGTGAAGCGTCAAACCGGTGCGGATCAGATCAAAACCGAAACCATCACCCGGTTCACCCGCAGGCAAGTCATTCAGCTGGTGCTGCTCGTCGCGCTGGTCTATGTCGCGTATCCGTTCATCAGCACCGTGCCGACGTTCTTTTCCCAACTAAGTAGGGCGAACTGGTGGTGGGCACTCCTGGGCTTAGTGATATCGGCGTCGACGTACGTGGGCGCGGCAGCCGCTTTGTGGGCGAGCGCCGACGAATCGGTGACCTTCTGGAAGCTATCAATAGCCCAGGTGGCCAACACTTTTGCCGCAACCACTACGCCGGCCGGGGTCGGTGGCCTCGCACTCAGCGCGCGGTACTTGCAGAAGGGGGGAGGGCTGTCGGCGGTGCGAGCCACGACTGCGGTGGCGCTGCAGCAAGCGGTGCAGGTGATCATGCACGTTTTGTTGCTGATCCTGTTCAGCACCGTTGCGGGCGCGTCGATGGACCTCTCGCATTTCGTACCGAACGCCACGGTGCTGTACCTGATCGCGGGTGTGGCGCTGGGCATCGTCGGCGCATTTCTGTCGGTACCGAGGCTGCGGCGTTGGCTGGCGACGGACCTGCGTCCGAGACTGAAGGACTTAGGCAACGACCTCGTCGAGGTTGCCCGGGAACCGAAACGACTGGGGCTGATCGTGCTCGGTTGCGCCGGAACGACTCTCGGCGCCGCATTGGCGCTGTGGTGCAGCGTCGAAGCCTTCGGCGGCGGCGCGACGTTCGTCACCTGCACCGTGGTGACAATGGTCGGCGGAACGCTGGCCTCAGCCGCCCCGACGCCCGGTGGCGTCGGGGCCGTGGAAGCCGCGCTGATCGGTGGTCTGGCCGCCTTCGGCGTACCCGCGGCCACTGGGGTGCCGTCGGTTCTGCTGTATCGGGTGCTCACCTGCTGGCTACCCGTCTTCGTCGGCTGGCCGGTGATGCGGTGGCTGACCGAGAACGAGATGGTCTGAGGGGCCGGTCAGGATTCGTCGGACTCGGCCTGGGCGACGACCAGGACGGTTGATCTCCGGACGCTCTCGCCAACCGTCGTGGTGAGAAAGACCAGGTAATACTCCTCGGGCACCGACCGCGCCACCGTGATCTCGACGTCAACCGCGGCCGATCCGTCCGAGTCGAACTGTCCGGACGCGGGCGCCACCCTGATCCCGGTGTCAGACGACGTGCCGGTGATGGTGTAACCGCCCGCGCCATCGATCATCCGTTGCGCGTCGACTTTCACGACGCCCGTGCTTCCCGGAGCGATCGTGACCATGGGCTGGGAGACGTTGACGGTCACCGCCGAACTGCCCGCACCGAATGACGGTGGCGCGGAGGACTCCGCGGTGCCCCAGACCTTGTCCGGGTGGGCGGAGAGCGAGAACGTGAGGTCGCCGCCGGTGTGGATGAGCGACTCCGGAATCCACGTGTGATTGGTGGGATGGCCGTCGATGCTCAGGCCGCTGATGTACTTCAAGTGGCGCGGCCCCGATGCGCCCGGGGCGGAGATCCGAATGGATTTGCCTCCCGGAAGTGCGATTACGGCGCGATCGAACAGCGGCGCGCTCACGGTGAGGATCGGCGTTCCCGGGGTGATCGGGTACAGGCCGAGGGCGGCCCAAACGTACCAGCTCGCCATCGCGCCGAGGTCGTCGTTGCCCGGCTCGCCGTCGGGCTCCGGACCGAACAGCCCGCGCACCCGGTCGACCGTGTGCTGGGTCTTCCATGGTTGACCGATGTAGTTGTATAGCCACGGCACCTCGAAGGTCGGCTCGTTACCGGCCCAGAGATACGGCTCATCGGGGCCCACGTTCAGCTCTTTCGTGAAGCGGTCGAGCCGGCCGGCCACCGACGCGCGGCCGCCGAGCGCGGTCACCAGGCCGGCGACGTTATGCGGCACCCACCAGACGTATTGCTCGGCGTTGCCCTCGTCGTATCCGTCCTGGCCGAAGCCCGTGGGATTGTGCACGAAACCCGGGCCGGGGCGGAAGAACCCCATCGTGCCGCGGGGCGAGATGTACCGGGTACTGGGGTTGAACAGGTTCTGCCAGTACTGCGCCCGATTCTGAAATTCGGCGGCGGTCGCTGTGTCGCCGAGCGATTGGGCGAATCGGGAGATGGCGAAGTCGTCGACCGACCATTCGAGCGTGATCGAGGCGTCGGCGATCCAGCCGCCGTTGCCAAACTCCAACGTGTGCGGTGCGTATCCCAGCTCCTGATAGGTGGCGATGCCCGGCCGCTCCACGTAGCCGTCCAGCCCGTCACCGCCTTTGGTCGCCGCGTTGACCATGTAGTGCAGCGCCGTATGTAGGTCGAAGTCCTCGGCTCCGTAGGCGTAAAAGTTCGCGATGAGCGGTACCACGCTGTCCCCGCTCATCTCGGCGGTCGCCGAATTCGCTAGCGCCCAACGCGGAAACGATCCACTCTGCTCGGCGTCGTTGACGAGCGACTGGGCCATGTCGCTGGCCTGCTTGGGGAAGAGCAGTGCCTGCAGGGCCGCCAGGCTCCGGTAAGTGTCCCAGTCGGAAAAGTTGGTGTACTGGGTGCGCCCGTTGGCCACGGTGTGGATGGAGCCATCGAATCCGATGTAGCGTCCGTCCGCGTCGTTGAAGGTGTTGGGGTGTAACAGTGACCGGTACAGGGAGGTATAGAAGGTATCCAGATTGCCAACGTTCCTGCCGGCCACCGCGATACGGGACAGCGCCGCGTTCCATTGGGACAGCGCTGCGGCGCGGGTGGCGTCGAAGCCGGCTCCGCCCTCGGCCGCCAGGTTCGCCCGCGCCCCGTCGACGCTGACGTAGGAGATCGCGGTCCGCACCTCGAGCGTCGAGCCGGCCGGGAACTCCACGTAGCCCCCGCTGTAAGGGGAAGCCGCGCTGCGGGCACCGGCGTCGACGGAATAGCCATCCCAGGCGCCGTAGGAGGTGAACGGCTGGCTGAACTTCATGGCGAAATACACGGTGTAGGTGTTTTTCTTGCCGCAGAATCCGCCGCTGGTCGCCCATCCGGTGATGGTGGTGTTGTCCTCGCCGATCTGGATGGCCGCGCGGGAATTGCCCGCCAGTGACGCGCCGGAGCGCACATGGAACAGGGCGGCCCGACCGTTATGTGGATAGCGGAACCGGCCGATGCCGGTGCGGGTGGTGGCGCTGAGTTCCGCGGTCACCCCGGTGCTTGGGAACCGCACCGTGTAGTAGCCCGGCGCGCCCTTCTCGGTGTCGTCGTGGGCGATCCTTTCCCAGGCGTTCCACGGCTGCGAACCGATCGCGGTAGTGGTCGGCAGCATTGAGATGTCGCCGAACGCGGGACAGCCCACCGATGCGTGGGTCATGCTGAACCCGGTGGAACGCGGGTTCTCGTAGCTGTAGCCGGCGTAGTTGCCGACGGTGTCCGGCGAGTACTGCACCATGCCGAACGGCACCGAGGCGCCGGGGAAGTTGTTGATCTCCCCCACCCAGTGACCGCCGGTCCCGGTGCCGATGAGCGTGTCGACGTGGTCGGCTGGATTCGCGACTAACGCGGGCTCGCCGTCGTAAGCAATGGGCGGGGCCGCCGCAATGAACGTCATGAAGATAGCCGCGGCCGCGAGAAGCGCGATGAGGGCCCGTCGTGACCGCATAGCTGTCTCTTACTGCATAACCATCTCTTCGCGTGGTATTTCGACAGGGATTCTTGGCAGCGATCCGCGAGCCCAGGGATGACCCACGGATGACCCCCCATATGACGGAGGCAAAAGTTGGCGGGTTCGACTAGCAACCGTCGGCACCGACTTCGGCTAGTCTCATTCCGCGTGGCTGGCGCTGGTACCAGCCCAATTTTCGGGAGATGCACTAGATGAAATACTTCACCGCGGCAACCGTTGCTGTGGCGCTGAGTCTGGCGCTGGTGGGTTGCGGCTCCAACAAGACATCGACATCGACATCGACCTCCACTTCGACCTCAACCTCGACGACAACGTCGACGACCAGCGCGACACCGGGTGCGCAGGCCCACAAAACCATCGCCGACTACGTCACCGAGAACCACATCACGGAGACCCCCATTCACCGGGGCGACGCCGGCTCCCCGACCATCAATCTGCCGATGCCCCCGGGTTGGCAGGTAGCCAACGACAGCTCGGCGTCATACGGTGCCATCGTCTTGAGCCAGCCGGCGAATCCCTCCGATCCACCGACGATCGCGGCGCTCGTCTCCAAGCTCACCGGTGACGTCGACCCGGCGAAGATCATCCAGTACGCCCCGGGCGAGTTGCAGAATCTGCCGGGGTACCAGGGCTCCGGCGACGGAATGGCGTCCACACTCAGCAACTTCCAGGCGTGGCAGATCAGTGGCACATACGTCAAGGACGGCAAGACGCGAAGCGTCGCGCAGAAGACGGTGGTGATTCCCAGCCAGGGTGCGGTGTTCGTGCTTCAGCTCAACGCCGACTCCCTGCAAAGCGATCAAGGCCCGCTGATGGACGCCACCAACGTCATCGACGACCAAACCACGATCGCCCTCTGAGTCACGAGGCGGATGGCGCCGCGGAGATGCACCGCTCCGCGGCGCCCCGCCTCCCGTTTCTTCGCTACGCCGCGACGGTCGGTTGGCCGTACGGTGGTTGGCATGGCAGAACAGTCGTATGCAATCGACGCCGGGCACCCGCCGTCGGCGGTGCTCCGTCTCGTCAACCCGATCCTGAGCTTCCTGCTGCGCACTCCGCTGGCCGGGCCCGCACGCAAGCAGCTCATGGTGTTGAGCTTCACCGGACGAAAGACCGGGCGGCCGTACTCGATTCCGGTGAGTGCCCACCTGATCGACCATGACCTCTACGCGCTGACCGGCGCCCCGTGGAAGCAGAACTTCCGCGGCGGCGCGCCCGCCCGAGTCGTCTACGACGGCAAGACATCCGACATGCGCGGCGAGCTTATCCGCGACCGCACCGTCGTCGCCGACCTGTTTCACCGCTGCACCGAGTCCTATGGCGTGCAGCGCGCACAGCGCATGACGGGACTGAAATTCCGCGACCCCCGAATACCGACGCGCGACGAGTTCGCCGAGGCGGTCGACCGGCTACACCTGGCGGCTGTCAGGTTGACTCCGGCCAAGTAGCGCTCCCCAGCATCACCGGCTCACAGCCGCTGGCGAAGTCTTTCGACGAGTCCGACCAGCCTCGCGTGATGCGACCCGGCCCAGTAGATCCGCCCGCATTCCGAGCACCGGCTGAATTCCTTGTAGTACTGCCGGGTCAACGGTTCGAGCTGATCGATCACCTCGTCTTTGGAGACCACCGCCAAGGTGCCGTTGCACCGCAGGCACCGGGTGAACGGCGCCACCCGTTGCCCCAGGTCCAGTCGTCTTATCACCTCGACCACCTGTTCCTCGGGCTGCTGGGAATGCACGAACAGACCATGGGTGATCGCGCGGCGTTTCAGCAGGCCGCGGTCGCGGGTCAGCAGGATCCGCTGCTGGCCCAGACTGACATCAGCCAGGGTTGCATCGTCGGCGTCACTCGACCACCACACGTCGAAGCCGAGCACTCGAAGCAGTCGCGCGAGACGTCCGAGGTTCACATCCACGACGAACCGCGGATCGCGTAACGGCACCGGGCGCAGCCTGGCCGTCGACCCGACGTCCAGTGCCTCGAACATCGGGTAGGCGGCGATCCGGTCGCCGGCACTAGGTCGGTAGCTGAATCTCTGCGGGGACCCGTTCACCAGGATGAGGTCGACCTCGGTGTGCGGAATGCCCATCGCCTCCAGCACGTCCTTGACCGTCTGATGGCTCCGGAACGGACGGCGCACTGTCACACCCCGCGACTCGGCTGCCAAGAAGTCGTTGAGCTCGGCGTATGCCCGAACGTCAACGTAGCCGACCGGCTCGCTCACCCACATAGCCCCGCGCCCGCGCCCGCGCGGGTCCGGGTGATGATCGGCCGCGGGTTACCCGCATCGGGCACCGTCCGTCGCAGCGCGTCGCCGACCGCGTCCGCGCGGCTGTCCGGCACCAACGCGATCACGCAGCCGCCGAAGCCACCGCCGGTCATCCGGGCGCCCAGAGCACCCGCACGCACCGCGGTATCGGCGATCAGATCGATATGTTCGGTGGTGATTTTGAAGTCGTCACGCATGGAGACGTGTGAAGCGGTCAAGATGCGGCCGGCTTCAACGAAGTCCGAATCACCCAATGCCACAGCAAAATCCAGTACCCTGCCGTTCTCGGTGAGAACGTGGCGTGCGCGGCGGGCATCGATCGGGTTGTTGACCGCGTCCAACGCGGCGCGCCCGCGATCCCAGACCTCACGCAACGATGACGCCCGCAATTCGGCGGCCGCGCGCTCACACGATTTGCGGAGGGCTGCGTATTCGCCGCCGGCGTGACTGTGCCGGGTCCGGGAGTCGATCAGCAGCAGCGCGATTCCACGCGCGTCCGGGTCGAAGGCCACCGGCGCGACGGTGAGGTCGCGAAAGTCGATCAGCAGTGCCGTCGACGGCTGCCCGAACAGCGAGGCCAGCTGATCAAGCAAACCCGTTGGGGCGCAGACATAGTCGTTCTCGGCACGCTGGGCCAGCCGCGCATGCTCGATGGGGTCGATGCGGATGTCGGCGGCCGACGCGATCGCGCCCAGTGCCGCGCATTCAAGCGCGGCCGAGGAAGACAGGCCCGACCCCATCGGGACGTCGCTGCTGATCGACATGGTGCCGCCGGGCACCGGGTGGCCGGCGCCGCGCAGCGCCCACACCACCCCGGCCACGTAGGCGGGCCAGCCGGTCACCTGGCCGGGGACGGTGCCGAGCGGAAACTGCACCGAGCTGTGCGCGCGCTCGCTGTACACGGTGATCGCATCGCTTCTGTCGGGCGTAAACGTCACGATGGTGCGCTGCGGTAACGCGATCGGCAACGCGAACCCCAGGTTGTAGTCGGTGTGCTCCCCGATCAGGTTGATCCTCCCGGGGGCGGCGTACCGGACCGTCATCCGACCTCCCGCAGCCGACGGGCCACACTTTCGGGCGTGACGTCGCTGATGAACGCGTCCATCGCCGACTCGGAGGCCGCCAAGTACTTGAGCTTGGTGGCGCTGCGCCGGATCGACATCAACTCGACGTGGAAGTAGCCGTCAGCCTGGGCGTCGGCGGCGGAGAATTGGTGCAGCGCCGAAATATACGGCAGCGGAGCCGAATACATCCGGTCGAACCGCCCCAGCACGTCGAGGTAAACCCGCGCGAACCCGTCCAGTTCGTCCTCGTCGAGCTCAACAAGGCTGTGCACGAACCTGTTCGGGTAGATGTGCACCTCGACCGGCCAGCGCGCCGCGAACGGCACGAATGCCGTGAACAGCTCGGTGCGCGCCACAACGCGACTGCCGTCGGCGACCTCTCGCGCCAACAGATCGACAAAGAGGTTGCCGCCGTGACGCGTCCGATGTTCGCGCGCCTGTGCCAGCATGGCGGCGGTCCGCGGCGTCAGATAGGGATAGCCGTAGATCTGGCCGTGCGGATGGGTCAGCGTCACCCCGATTTCCTCGCCGCGGTTTTCGAAACAGAACACCTGCTCGATGCCCGGTGTGGCCATCAGGTCGGCGGTGCGGTGCCGCCAGGCCTGCACGACCAGCCGGGCATGCGCCGGTTCCAACTCCGCGAACGACCCGGTGTGCTCGCTGGAAAAACAGATCACCTCGCAGCGGCCGTGCCCCGGGGCGGACACAAAGCCGTCACCGGCAGGCACAAACGCCGGCATCGGATCTAAGGCGCCGGACAGGCTCGGGAACCGGTTCTCGAAGACGACGACGTCGTAGCCGGGGGCGGGCACCTCGCTGGTCAGGCCGGTCGGACCCGGACACAGCGGGCACTGGTCGGCGGGCGGCTTGTAGGTGCGGTCCTGGCGCAGCGCCGCGATGATCACCCACTGTCCCGTTGA
>NZ_JBKQOI010000347.1:0-13461 GCF_052145595.1 Mycobacterium sp.
TACATGGACACGCTGCAGCGCGTGAGCAGCCAGCTCGAGGATTACCTAAAGGACTGAGCCGGCATTAGGTCTCGATAGTCGGGGCGGGCGGTCCCTTGGGACACCGAGTGCGACCTTCTGATCGTTGGCTCAGGCGGCCGTGCGCTCACCGCCGCGTACACCGCGGCCCGTGAAGGTCTACGGGTGATCATCTTCGAGGCGACCGACCGCGTCGGCGGCGGTGAGCGAAACGACCTACCCCGGCGGCGGTAACCCGATCGGCGCAGCGATGGTGTTCGGTCACCACGCGGCACTTGACATGTCGGAGTCCGCTGACCGGCAGGCCCGGTGACGGGCACATCACATGCGCGAGCCGCCGTTGACATGCACCTCGGTACCGTTTCGGTACCGAGGATGAAGTAGGCGTCGCCGGAGCCGAGCATCGCGACGACCGCGGCGACCGAATCAGGTTTGGCGAAGGTCGGGCCGTTCTGCAGTGGCAGGATGGGGGCGATCTTGCCGAAGGGCGAAGTATGCGTCGGCGGGCAGCCGGGGTCCGATGCTCTGTTTGGATTCGCCTGTGCCGGTGTTTATTCCAGATGAGATCGATCCGGGTTGGACGGCATTGAACTAGATACCTTCCTTGCTGAACCGCATCCTGGAGGAAGGTGGAACGGTCGTCGCCGCTGACATCAGCGATGCCCTGGGTGCCCGTCTCGATGACCGTCCGTGAATCTCGATTACGTGCGGGGAGGCCTGGCCGTCGGCGGCCAGACGCATAACGTTGGGTCGATGCGTGCGGAACGCAACTTAGTCCGCGGAGCGCATGGCGTGAATGCTCTCGCTACGACACTTGAGTGCAATGGCGGTGTCGTCGAAAGCGCGTTTCACCCAGAGCCCCACCACGGCCATCATCAGCGCGGCGTTCTCGCCCAGGAATGCGTCGGTCGAGTAGTAGCGGCAGCGCTGGTCGTCGACCTTTTCGATGATTTGGTCACGCCGCGCAGCGTTGGGCGACTCCTGGGTCGCGCGCAGTTCCCACGACAGCAGTCGCTCAGGTACGAACGCACACAGGTATTCGGTGTTCGCGAATGTGCCACCTGCGCCCGAGTAGTCGGCAAGCAACATCTCCACGGTGGCACCGATCTCCAGCGTTGATTTGGCGGATCTGCAGAATGGATTCCAATCCCCGTAATGCTCTAAGTCCGTAAGAACCTCCCAGACAACGCTTGCGGGAGCATTGATTTCGACGGTCTGTGAGCGAACGAGGGCCGCCGGGTCATAGCTGGGTAGCGCGACTTCGGTCACTACTCCTCCATCTCGGCATCCAAGAAAATAGCCGCGAGCCCGGACGCAGGCTTCATTCGCGTCTCGATCATGCATGGCACAACTCAGCCTTGCGGCCCTTGATGCCGATGGATGGAAATGATGTTCTCGGCGCCGATACAGTGCGGCGGCGCAACCGCCGCGACGCGCGGCTACCCACCGCAACAGCGTTATCTGAACTGACCTCCCGTTTCGCCGGATGACCGCTCACCGCGACGCGCGCGGCGGTTGGCATTACCCGCCCACTGACCGGAACAAGGCTCAAGGCTGGTCTTCGCGGCGTGAAAGGGTGTCGATAGCAGAAGCGATGCGGTGGAGGCGACGTTGGTTACTGCGTCAGCAACGAACCTGAGTTACGACACGACCCTGCGGGAGACTTCGACCGAGGACGGGTTCGGCTGCACCAAGCCGTCGGAAGTGAAGCTCGCGGAGGACCTTCCCGCATCCCGCTGTTCGGAACAACACATCGATGTGAACGCCGCCACCTCGATACAGCGACCGCTCACCTTGCTGCTCAATCGTGAGGAAACCAGGTGACTCAAACGACCACACAGCGCCCGTCCGGCGCGGGATTCGATGCTGCCATGTACTCCCAGCCGCTGATGGACGCCATCGCCGAAGCCGAGCATTTGGTGGCCGCGGCGCCGCACATCGAAACCGAAGCCGACCTGCTGGAGGGACTGCAGTATCTGGCGGGCTGCGTGGCGGGGTCTACGCATATGGCGTTCGACTTCGAGCGCGACCATCCATTCCTGCACAGTGGTACCGGCCCGTTTACCAAGATGGGCCTGGACAACCCGGACACGCTGTACTTCGGGACCCGGGTGCACGCCGAGCGCGAGTACATCGTGACCGGGAGGCGCGGGACGACCACCGACCTGAGTTTTCAGGTGCTGAGCGGCGAGTACACCGACACCGAAGTGCCCGACAGCGAAACTGCCTTCGACGACCGTGAGCTCGACATCGCCGAAGACGGCAGCTTCGAATGGCGGCTGCGCCCGACCCTTCCGGGGCAGCTGGTGGTGCGCGAGGTGTACGGCGACTGGTCGCAGCAGCGCGGCACGCTGGCCATCGCCCGGCTGGACACCGCAGGCACCGCTCCACCACCTTTGACCAAGGCGACCATCGAAGAACGATACGCCACAGCGGGAAAGCTACTGGTGAGCCGGATCAAGACGTGGCTGCAGTTCCCGCAGTGGTTCTACTTCAACATCCCGGTCAACACGCTGGTCGCGCCGCGGCTGACCCCGGGTGGGTTGGCCACCCAGTATTCGTCGGCCGGCCATTACGAACTTACACCCGATCAGGCTCTGATCATCACCTTGCCGGTGACCGACGCCCCGTATCTCGGGTTCCAGCTCGGCAGCCTCTGGTACATCTCCCTCGACTACATCAACCACCAGACGTCGCTGAACGGCACGCAGGCGCAAGCCGATCCGGACGGAAAGATCCGCATCGTGGTGGCCGATCGCAACCCCGGCGTCACCAACTGGGTCGAAACACTCGGGCATGCGAAGGGTTTCCTACAGTTCCGCTGGCAACGCGTGTCGCGCCAACTCACCGAGGCCGACGGTCCCGCCGTCGAGTTGGTGGACTTCGACGCAGTGCCGGCGTCGCTGCCGTTCTACGACAACAACGCCATCACCGATCAGGACTGGCGTGCACGAATTGCCCTGCGCCAGGCGCAAATCGGCAACAGAATGGTGGGTTAGCAGGTGTCCAGGATTCTCGACGGCAAGGTCGTGGTGATCAGCGGTGTAGGCCCGTCACTGGGCACCGCACTGGCGCGGCGATGCGCCGAGGCCGGCGCCGACCTGGTGCTGGCCGCCCGAACCGCCGAGCGCCTCGACGATGTGGCCAAGCAGATCACCGACATGGGACGACGCGCGGTCGCAGTCTCTACCGACATCACGCACGACGATCAGGTGCAGAATCTGGTCGAGTCATCACTGAGCGCCTACGGCCAGGTGGATGTGCTGATCAACAACGCCTTCGTGAACCCGTCGATGAAGCCGTTCGCGAACACCACATTCCAGCACATTCGCGACGCGATCGAGCTCACCGTTCTTGGCGCGCTGCGACTCACCCCGGGCTTTACCCCGGCGCTCGCCGAATCAAAGGGATCTGTGGTGAACGTCAACTCAGCGGTGATCCGGCATTCGCAGGCCAAATACGGCGCGTACAAGATGGCGAAGTCGGCGCTGCTGGCGATGTCGCAGTCGCTGGCCACAGAGCTCGGCGGGCACGGCATCCGGGTTAATTCTGTTGTGCCCGGATATATCTGGGGCGAGACCCTGAAGAGGTATTTCACCCACCAGACCGTCAAGTACGGGACGACGATCGAGCAGATCTACGACGCAGCCGCGGCCCCGTCAGATCTCAAGCGACTGCCCATCGAAGATGAAGTGGCATCGGCCGTCCTGTTCATGGCCAGCGACCTCTCCAGCGGCATAACAGGGCAGACACTCGACGTCAACTGTGGGGAGTACAAGGCCTGATGGCGACTCGAACCGACGTCGGCACCGTCGACGACCTACTCGCCTCGGCCACCAAGGCGGTCGGCCTCGACGACTTCGGAGCCGACGACGACAACTACCGCGAGGCACTCGAGGTGCTACTGGAGTCCTACCAGCGCGACGCCGACTTGACCCCGTTGGGTAGCAAGATTTCTCGTTTCTACCTGCGCGGGGCATTGACCGGCCGGCTGCTCAGTGAAGCGGCCTGGAAGAAGTACCCACAGCATGTCGATGTCCCGATCGAGCGGCCGATCTTCGTCACCGGGCTGCCCCGCACCGGCACCACCGCGCTGCACCGATTATTGGCAGCCGACCCTGCCCACCAAGGCTTGCAGTTGTGGCTTGCCGAATACGCCCAACCACGGCCACCACGTGAGACCTGGGCCGACAACCCGGTCTACCGCCAAGTCGAAGCCCGGTACACCCAACAAAACAGCGAATACCCCGAGCACACGGGGCTGCACTACAGCACCGCCGACGAGGTGGAGGAATGTTGGCGGCTTCTTCAACAGTCAGTGCACTCGGTGTCCTACGAAGCTTTGGCCCACGTCCCCCGCTATGCGCAGTGGCTTTCCAAGCAGGACTGGACACCGTCATATCGCAGACACCGCAAGAATCTTCAGCTCATCGGCCTCAACGAGGCAGGCAAACGCTGGGTGCTGAAGAACCCCAGCCACCTTTTCGCGCTGGACGCGCTCTTTGCGACTTATCCCGATGCCCTGGTCGTGCAGTGCCATCGGCCGGCCGAGACGATCATGGCGTCGATGTGCTCACTGTCTGAGCACACCACCAAGGGTTGGTCGAATTCCTTCGTCGGAGCGCAGATCGGCACCGACGCACTGGAAACCTGGTCACGCGGCCTGGAGCGATTCAACGCCGAACGAGCTAACCACAATTCGGCCCAGTTCTATGACGTCGATTACTTCGACTTCATCGCCGATCCCTTTGCCGCCGTCGAGGGCATCTACCGGCACTTCGGTCTGCCGTTCACCGACGCGGCGCGCCAGGCCATCGAAGAGATGCACACGGAGAGCAAGACCGGGCCGCGCGCGCCGAAGCACACCTACTCACTGAGCGATTACGGCCTGACCGTTGACGCCGTGAAGGCGCGATTCGAAGGGCTGTGACGCATGAGCCCTCATGGGGCGACGGGGAGTGGGAGCAAAGGTCAACCTGTGGATGGTTCTTGGTGAGGCGGCGGTCGGCCCCGCCAGACGGTGTCGGTGGCGCAGCAGGTGCAGGGGTATCGATTGCCACGGTGTGACGGCGAAGAAAGTAACTAACGTGACTGACGACCGGCTGGCCGAACTCGAGCAGCGGCTGCAACGGATTGAGGACGAGCGCGCGATCGAGCGGTTGATCGCCTCGTATGGGCCGCTGGTGGATGCCTGCGAGGCCAATGCGGTGGCGGAACTATGGGCTACAGCTGGTGTCTACGACGTCGATGGCTTGCTGATGAGTAGCCGCGATGATGTGGCCAAGATGGTGAACTCGGATGCCCACCAGTCTCTGATCCGCGGCGGTGCAGCGCATTTCCACGGCCCGGCCGTGGTCACCGTGGATGGCGACGAGGCGGTCGCGGTGTGTGAGTCGGTGCTATTGCTCCGCCGTGACGAAAATTTTGTCGTGGCGCTGGCCGGCGCCAACCACTTCCAACTGCGCCACATCGACGGCCGGTGGCAGATCGTCACTCGTACCACCCGCGCACTCGACGGCAAAGACGAAGCACGTCAGCTGCTTTCAGATGGTGTCACGGGCCAATTACGCCGCGAGCAGGTAGTCACCACAGCCGACTAAACCCGACACAAAACACTCTGATCGTGGTCTGCCGCGGACTCAGACCGAGGGCATCACGCAGGCGCGATGAGCGAGGCTTCCGCGTCGTCATGGCCGGCTGAAATCCCATTGATGGCCCCAGTAGCTGTCCGCGGTGATTTCTTCTGCCGTATACGAGGTTTCGTCGACCAGCTTGCCTTCGCATCCCACCTCGAGATCCCACCTCCGGGCGTTCGCACGTAGAACGACACCATCTTGTCATGCAGATCGGACGGGGCGAAGCCCGCGTCCTCGCGGATCGTGACCGGATAGAACAGCCACGCGGTGTGGAAATCCGGATCCTGCCGGGGCAGCCGGAACAGGTTCGGGTAGCTGCCGAACGCCCAGGAGCTCGGAGGGTTCGAAGTTCCATGGCAGCACATCAAGGTGAAATCGTTGTCGTAAGCGACACCGTCGAGGTCCTCACGGAGGCTGCCTCTCTGTCGTGCCGGCTCACAATATCATTGCATGAGATCAGTCAAGTATCGAACAGACGGGTTGCGGATTCACTCGGCAGACGGCCTCGGAACCTCTTCTCGAGAGCATGCTGGCTGTGTATGCGCCCTGTAAATGCTTTCTGCTTAAGGCGATTACAGCGGCAACGATAACTCGGCAAGTCCAACTTTCGGATATGAATTACGGTGCACATGATACTTGACATAAAGCATGTATATGTGGTGAACTCGACGGAGTTTGGCGACACGGACCGGCGAGTCGGAGAAGAGTATGTACTTGGAAGACACTGCTGAGCAGAGCGCGCTACGCGCACGCCTCCGTAACTATTTCGCCGAGCTGATGACAGATGAGCTGCGGTACGAGTTCCGGGAAAGCCACTACGCGGAGAGCGCCACCGACGCGTATCGGCGAGTTGTGCGTCAGCTCGGCGAGGACGGCTGGCTGGGTATCGGTTGGCCCAAAGAGATCGGCGGCCAGGGTCTCTCGATGGTTGAACAGGCCATCTTCAACGACGAGGCATCACTGGCCGAGGTGCCGACACCGCTACTGACCATCAACAGCGTCGGCCCAGCGATCGCGGCTCATGGCACCCCTGAGCAGCAGCGAACGATCGTGCCGGGCATCCTGCGCGGCGAGCTGCACTTCGCGATCGGCTACTCCGAGCCCGAGGCGGGAACTGACCTCGCCTCGATTCGGACCCGGGCGGTACGCGAGGGCAACGAGTACATCATCAACGGTCAGAAGCTCTGGACCGGAATGATGGAGGCTGCCGACTACATCTGGCTGGCGGTCCGCACCGATCCCGACGCCCCGAAGCACCGAGGCATCTCGGTTCTGCTGGTTCCCCGGCACAGTCCAGGCATCAGCTCGACGAGGCTGCGTAACCTCGGCAACCACTCCATCGCCGCCGTCAGCTTCGACGATGTCCGTGTACCGGTGGAAAACTGCATCGGCGGGGAGAACAACGGCTGGGCGATGATCACCGGTCAGCTGAACAGCGAGCGGGTCGCCCTGGTGCCCTCGGCACCGCTGGAGCGTGCCATGGCTCGGGTGCTCGAGTGGGCCCGTGATCAGAAAGCCGAGGATGGCTCAAGTCTCTTGGACCGCGAGTGGGTCCGCGCCAACCTGGGCCGCGTACGCGCCGACCTTGAGTTCCTCAAGCTTCTCAATGCCCGCCTCGCCACCGCTGTCGATCGTCACGAGCTCCAACCAGCGGAAGCATCCGCGGCAAAGGTGTTCGGTACCGAGCTGTTGACACGCGGCCGACACCTGCTGTTCGAGATCGTCGGACTAGACATCGGCCTCGACGAGGATTCCCCCGGGCGGGTCTTCGATGGCGCATTCGCCAAAGCGGCGTCGTCGTCGAACGTACTGGCCTTCGCTGGGGGTGCCAACGAGATCCAGCGGGACCTCATCGCACAGCTGGGTCTGGGCCTTCCGCGCACAGCGCGCTGAGTACCGTCGTCAGGACTTAAGGAGAAAAAAATGGACTACAGCCTGGATGAGCAGCAGCGCGACGTGCGTGACCTCGCTCAAGAGATCCTCGCGAGTCGGGTCACCGCTGATCGCCTGACCGAGCTGGAGGCGAGTGACAACTGGTTCGATACCGGACTGTGGGGCGATCTCGCCCAGGCCGGGCTCATCGGGATCGCGATACCCGAGGACCAGGGGGGCAGCGGCGCGGGATTCGTCGAGCTCTGCCTCGTGATCGAGGAGATTGCGCGGGTAGCGGCACACCTATTCCTTGTCGAGTCGGCGACCGCCGCCCTGGCCATCACTCGTTTCGGTACCGACGCCCTGCGGGACGCGCTGGTGCGTCCGTTCTGCGCGGGCGACCTGTTGCTCAGCAGCGCCATTACCGTCGACGGTGTCGCGTCTCGCGGGCTGAGCGCGCGGGAGGTGTCCGGCACCTGGCAAGTAACCGGGGAACTGTCTCACGTACCGCTCCTCGACAAGACCGCTCGAGTGCTCGTCGCAGCGAGCGATGATGCCGGAAACCGTGGCATCTTCCTGCTCGACCCCACGACCGCGGGCATCACCGTCACCGCCCAGTCGTCGATCGACCGCAGACCGCGATGGCAGCTGGCGGCGGCCGCTGGTGTCGCGGTCCCCGCCGCTGACGTGCTCATCGCGCCCGGCTCGCCGGCCGAGGAGGCCGAAGCGTGCATCCGTGACTGGACGCTCGTGGCGCGGTGCATGACCCAGCTCGGGCACAGCGAAGCCGCGCTTGACATGACAGCGAGTTATGTCAGCGAACGACGCCAGTTCGGACGTCCCATCGGTTCGTTCCAGGCGGTCGCCCATCGCGCCGCCAACGCCTATATCGATGTGCTCGGGATCCGGTTGACGGCATGGCGGGCGGCGTGGCTCGTGGGCCGGGGGACGCCTGACGCTGAGGCTACGGCGATCGCCGGGTGGTGGGCGTCGGATGCCGCGACCCGGGTCGTCGAGGCGGCAATGCACCTGCACGGCGGGCTCAGTGTCGACATGGACTATCCGCTGCACCGGCACTATCTGGCGGTGAAGCAGTGCGAGCTGGCGCTCGGCGGGCCGTCACGACGGATGCTGGAGCTCGGCGACCTGATCGGCGCCTGAGGTGGTGTCCGCGACGGCTGTCGCTGGCGCCGACAAGACCGTCAGGCGGATCAAACTCTCCGTCGACGACCGGCTGGCCGTCCTGCTCGACCCGGACTCGTGGGTCGAGGAGGGCGCACTCCCCAACTCGGAGGTCGAGGGCCTGGCCGCCCCGAGGGCCGCGGCGGGCCCGCTGTCTTGCGATACTTGGCAGATGGCCGGTACCTGCCGGACGGGATGGCCCCGCGGGATGTGAAGGAGTCCATGGGTGAGATCGCCCGGTGAGGACGTCCATCTCGAAACCCTTACCCTGCGGCTACTCAACCGGGTGGTATACGCGACGAGCAGCCGTGGGATGACCCGCCAGGTCCGTGATGTCACTGGCATCGATCTACCGCCGTCCGGTCTGCGGCTGCTTCAACTGCTCGCGGGCCGGCCACCGGTGGCGGCAAGTGTATTGGCCGCCGAGTTGACCATCGACCTGTCGCAGGTGAGCCGGCAGGCCGGCCAGCTCGAGGAGCTGGGGTACCTGGCCCGCACAGCGGATCCCGCAGACCGCAGGCGAACGCTGTTGGCCCTGACCCCGAAGACCGCGAGGCTGCTCGACAAGTGGCTGCTGGCCTGGAGCGATGACTACCTCAGGCCCGTCACGACATGGCCTGAGCGCGACGTGGTGGACCTGACGCGCTGGTTCGCCGTCGTGCACGATCGCCTCGACAAGGCGTTGCCCGGCAGACCCGCCGCCCGCAGCGCCGAACGTTGGCAGTCCCTGGTCGATCCGAACGTGTACGAGCCCGCCGTGCGGACATTCCTCAGCACTGTCATGGGGCTGGTGTCCTGGGCCGGTCAATCAGGCGGTTTCGACGACCTTCTCCGGGTCGTCCGTGCGCCGATTCGCCAGCACGGGTACTTCACTCTCCGGGTGGTGGCCCGGAACGGTCCGATGCCGATCGTCGACGTCGCCGAGCCGCTGGGCATCGATCCGTCCCAGGCCAGCAAGCGGATTCGCCAGCTCGCCGAACTGAGACTGGTGGACCGCGCCGTCGACGGCTTCGACCGGCGTAGCAACCTGATCCGGGTCTCCCGCAAGGGGGCCGCTTTGCTGACCAAGGTGCGTGAGACGCAACTGACGGGCTTCCTTGAGACGCTCGGTGAGTTGCCGGCGGCGGATCGCACACGCTGGACGATGTTGATGCACCGCTACTTCGACCTGATGCTCCAGATGCCTGAGGCGGACGGATTGATCAGGGCGCTGGACGAAGGCTCGGTATCGCTGCCCTGACGGGCGTCCAACCCGGCAGCTGAGCCGTCGTTCACACCCCTGCTGCCAGGATCTCTCGCGCTTCGGCACTCCCGTCGAGGACGTGGCCGACTCGGCGTTGGACTTTCCACTCGCCCGCCGTTTTGATCAGTTCCCAACGGTTGGCGGTGATCCGAAGAACCTTGAACGCGGATGGATTCTCTGGGTCGGTGATCACGAGTTGTGAATGGCCGGTCGCGACGGCACGATCACCGTCGATGACGATATGTGCGGGGGTCATCATGTGCGCGGAACCGTTCAGAATGAGGTTCTGGTGAGCGGCGCCACGCACCATGGCCCGTAGTTCGTCTCGGCCGTGCATCGCCCCGGAGTCGATGTCGTACACGCCGTCCTCGAGCCACATGTTCGCGACGGCGTCGGCGGATCCGCTGTCGACCGAAGGACCGTACTTTGTCAGGAGATTGGTGATCGCGAGCCGGTCTTCGAGCAGCTCCACCCGTGTGGTCAGGGCTTCGATCAACGTCATTTGATCGGTCATCGTGCGTCCTTCTCCATGTGATGAGCGGAACTTGGGGCGGTGAAATGAACTCCTTCGGCAAGCGCGAGCCGGTGGAGTTCTTCGAGCTGTTCGCGGTAGTGACTCGTGTTTTGCGCAGCGATCGAGGCATTCGCGATGGTCGCGCCCGCGTCGCGCATGCGATTCAGTACCCGGGCGGTCTTCGCGGGGTCGGCGGTGGGATCGAGGGCGGCGCCGGCATTCAATATGACATCAAACTGGTCGGGGAGCGCGGCCCGCGCAAGCATTTCTTGAAGTTCGGACAGTCTGAGTCCGAACGGTACCCAGCCATCACCGTAGGCAATCGCCCGGCGCAGCGACCGCCCTGTCTTGCCGCCAATCCAGATCGGCACCCGGTCTTGAACCGCGTGTGGTTGTACGACGAAATCTGCAAAGTCGTAGAACTTTCCGTGATATTCGGGTTCGGGATTCGACAATGACGCCCGCAGGGCGGCGAGAGCGTCGTCTGCACGGGCACCCCGGTCGTCGAACGGTGCGTTGATGAGTTCGAACTCTTCTTTGAGGGTCCCCACTCCGAGTCCGAGTACGAGTCGGCCGTCGCTGACGAGATCAAGGGTGCCGTACCGTTTAGCGATCTCGAGTGGATGGTGGTAGCCGAGGACCAGGACATGCGTGGCGAGCAGAATCTGAGTGGTCTGAGCCGCGAGAAACCCGAGAGTGGCCAGCGGATCCCAGTAGGTCCCGCCACGCTCTTTTGCGACATCGACGGGAATGGCGACGTGTTCGCTGCAGGTGAGGTGATGGAAACCGAGCCGATCGGCGGTCGCTGCTATCTGCGATAACTCGTGGATTCCGGCAGTTGCCTCCCACGGCGACGTCGAGGCCGGATGCTGAATCAGCACCGGTGAGACGATTCCCAACTGCATCGGCGGTTGATGGCCGGCGCGCTTGGACGTCGTCACGGCCGCGCACGTTGAGCGGAGAGGGCCAGGACGCCATGCCGTTCAGCGCCCCATTCCGCGTCTACGAAAATCAATCGTCGAAGCCCATCACTTTGCGGACCGCAGCTCTATTGCTCTCGGCGATCTTGTCTCGGGGGAAGCCGGACTGCTTCTCGGCGCGGGGGAAGTTCTTTGCCGCAATCCAGACCGGGCCGTCGGTCAGATGTTCAAGACCTTCGCGCGCAACATCTTCGGGCTCAGCGGCTTTCACTCCCGGCAGGTCGAAGTTCAAACCTTCGCGGATCATCGCGGGGGTACGCGTGAGCCCCAGGACGAGCTCAACCACGTGCACCCCGAACGGTTTGAGTTCAAGCCACAGCCCTTCGGCGAAGATACGACCGAAGGCCTTGACGGCGGAGTAAACGCTCATGTGCTCGGAACCAACGAACCCGCCCATCGAGCCCACCAGGATCATGCCGCCGCGCCCGCGCTCTTTCATCTTCGCACCGAAGTGATGTGCGAACTCCATTTGTTTGTTGACGTTGAGCGTCACGACCCCGAAGAATCCGTCGAGGTCTCCCGTGACGAACTCGTGCCCGTAGCTATTTGCTCCGGCGTTGAAGATGAGGAGCCCAACCTCGACATCATCGGTAGCCGCCCTGACCTGATCAAGCGCATCTGGATCGAGGAGATCGATTGCCAGAGCACGCACCTCGACGCCATTGGCGCGCGCCGCGTCAGCGGTTTCCTCGAGGGGCCCCGGCTTACGGGCGATGAGCACGAGGTTGATGCCGAGCTTGCTCAGTTCGATGGCGAAGCTGGCACCCACTCCCTCCGAACCTCCGGCGATCACTGCCCACGGCCCGTAGTACTGGGGATCAATCACTGTCAACTCCTGAGAACTGAAAAGTTCATTACGTAGTCAGGCTAGCGGTCCGCCAGACCCTGATCAGCTGCCGTACCGTTGATCGGAACGATTCGTCCGGTGAGATTCCCGGTGACTGCGGTCACTGGGCCAGGTGATCGACGTAATCCTCCCCGGTTCAACACGTTTCGGGTTTTCATGCGCCGGCGTGGCCGGCCGGTCAGCGTAGCTTTATGAGTCCTCCGTCAACCATCAACGTCTGTCCGGTGATCTAGGCGGCATCGGAGCTGGCGAGGGAGACTGCGACTCTACCGATGTCGAATTGAGGGTCACCGAAGCGATGCAGGGGCACCGCGCTCAGGATCGACTCTGACAGGCCCGGGTTGGCGTCAAGGTAGGCCTTCACACCTTCTGTGAACGCGAGCGGAGAGATGACATTGACGTTGATGTTGTCTGGCGCCCATTCGTTGGCAGCAACTCGGCTGATCGCGCGCAGGCTGGCATCGAGTACCCGATCTTCGCGTTCAGCCACTGCCGTGACGTGGTGGCGGCGGTATCTCGCGCGGGCGGCATGGGCGTGCTCGGCGTGCTCGCGATGTCGCCGGAGGAAATCGATATCGAATTGCGCTGGCTGGAAGAGAACGCCGACGGCCGTCCGTACGGAGTCGACGTAGCCTTGCCGGTCACCACGGCCGACCGGGAGGCCGGCATGAGCAACACCGAGAACATGCACGGCCGGCTGGAGCAGATGATCCCGCAGAAGCATCGGGAGTACGCCGAAGAGATCATGCGCCGGTGTGAGTTGCCGCCGCTGCCTGAGACGGGCCAGCATCAGGATTGGACGGCCGAGGGCTTCACCGCCGCGGGCGGGGAAGAGCAGATCGAGGTGGTGCTGAACCATGAGTACGGTCTGCTGGTGAGTGCGCTGGGTCCGCCGCCCGCTTGGTTGATCGATCGCGCGCACGAGCGCGGAACGAAAGTCGTTGCTTTGGTGGGCAAGCCGGAGAAGGCGGCCCGCAATGTCGAACTCGGTGTGGACGTTGTCATCTGCCAGTCCTATGAAGCGGCGGCGCACACCGGTGAGATCGGCGCCATGGTGTTGATTCCCGACGTCGTCGACGCGGTGGGCGACGTCCCTGTGCTTGCCGCGGGCGGCATCGGATCGGGTCGGCAGATGGCTGCGGCGATGGCCCTTGGCGCCCAGGGCGTCT
>NZ_JBKQOI010000348.1:0-21517 GCF_052145595.1 Mycobacterium sp.
TTGCGTCCCGAGCGGCTCAGACGCCACTCCGGCGGGAAGTTGAGGTCGTTGTCCTTCACGACGTTGTTGAGGCCCTTTTCGAAGGTGCCCTCGGTGAGGTCGACCTCTTGCGCGTCGTTTTGGATCATCGGCAGCATGCCCTCGACCATGCCGGTGAGCAGGCTGCCGAAGTATTCGCCCTTGTGCTGCTTGTAGAGCTCCAGGAAGGTCTTCTGGACCGCGACCGTGTCGGTCGGGCGTGACTTCGAGCACGCCAGCGCGTATTTCAGCGTCTCGTCTTCCAGCTTGTCCCGGGGCACGACGCTGTTGACGAAGCCGCACTCGTACATCTCTTTCGCGGTGAACGGCCGCCCGGTGAACAGCATTTCGGAGAACTTGCGCAGGCCCATCGTCTCTGCCCACCACCACAGACGTGGTCCCCAGCCCACGTAACGGAACGCGGGATGGCCGAACAGGGCGTCGTCGGAGGACACCACCAGGTCGGCATCGCCGGCCTGGTAGAAGTGCCAGCCGTAGCAGTAACCCTTGGCCTCGATGATGCTGATCTTGCGAAGCTCCTGCAGCGGGCGGTTTCCGGCGCGGGCCTTGGCGTAGAAGTCGGTGACGGTGGACAGGTATCGGTAGGACCCGCCGGGCGGGTACTTGACGTCGTCGTCGTTGATCGCGAGCTCGTGCAGCAGCGGCAGGCCGGGGTTCTCGAGCATGGGGCGCTGCTCGGGCAGGTCGCCGCCACTACCGAAATCCTGGCCCTCGCCACGGATCACCACGACCTTGACGTCGTCGTCCACGTTGCACTTGTGGATCAGATCTGCATAGTTGTGCCGCATGCCCAACGTGGTCGAGTTGAGCTCCTCCGGACGGTTGAACGTGATATAGGCGATTCGGTTCTTCTTGTCCTTCTCGAACTTGATATACTGCTCGGCTTCCTTCTTCAGCTTTTCGTAGTCGTATTCAGGCATGGTCTTCTCCAACTTCTTTTACTTAATTGAGTTAGCGCCTATTTGAGCAAGCTGCCCGCGTCTACGGGAAGCGAAACGCCAGTGACATAACGCGATTCGTCAGAGGCGAGGAACAGGACGGCGTTGCTGATGTCGATGGGGTCCACCCACGGCACCGGCAACGTGTGCATCATCTGAGAGATCGGGGCGAAGTCGTCGGGCCCGGGGTTGGGCAGGTCCGGGCGAAAGAGCCGAAATGTGCTGTCATTCATCAACATGGTGGTACTGACCTGAGTGGGCAGCACGGAATTAACCCGGATCATGTGCGGGCCCAGCTCGACGGCGAAGGCGCGCATAAGGCCGATCACGCCGTGCTTGGCGGCTATGTAGTGGCCGGTGTTCTGGTAGGCCTTACGACCGCCGACCGAGCTGGTGAGCACGATCGATCCGCCGCGGCCGCCCGACAGGATGTGCGGTACACCCGCTTTCACCGTGTGCCACACGCCGCTCAGGTTGATGTCGATCATGTCCTGCCAGACGTTTTCGCGAATCTTGTGCAGTTTTCTCCCGTCGGTGCCCACGCCGGCGTTGGCGACGATGATGTCGAGGCGGCCGAGTTGTTCCACACCGCTGTCCACCGCGGCTTTCAGCTCGTCGTAGTCGCGGACATCGACCTGCGCGGTCACGATTCGCCGGTCGTGGCCCTTGACCAGGTCCGCGGTCTCGGCGAGATCCTCGGGTGTCGAATGCGGGTAGGCCAGGTTTTCGATCGGTCCGCAAATGTCGATGGCGATGATGTCGGCACCCTCCTGTGCCAAGCGCACCGCGTGACTGCGGCCCTGCCCCCGGGCGGCGCCGCTGACAAATGCAACTTTTCCCTCGACCCGGCCGGTCATCGTGGCACCAGAGCCGGCATGGACTCCCAGCCCCGCACCGTCGACGTGGGGCTCAGCTTGGCGCTGTTGAGGTCGACCTCCCACTCGGGGAATCGTTTCAGGACTTCCTCCAGAGCGACGCGGCCTTCCAGACGCGCCAGTGCCGAGCCCAGACAGAAGTGCGCGCCCACACTGAACGTGAGGTGCGGACGGGCGGTTCGGTGGATGTTGAATTCGCCGGCATCGGGCCCGAACTGACGCTCATCGCGACAGGCCGCCCCGATGAGCATCATCATCACGCTGCCTGCGGGCACGGTCTGGTCGTACAGACTGACGTCGCTTGTCACATACCGCGAAACGTGCGGTGCGGGCGGCTCGTAGCGCAGCAACTCCTCGATGGCCTGCGGGATGAGCTCGGGGTGCCGGGCAAGCTCGCGACGCTGATCGGGGTGTTCGGCGAGAATCTTTCCCGCCCAACCGATCAGGCGTGTCGTTGTCTCGTTGCCCGCGCCGGCAACGACGTTGAGGTACACGAGTATCTCGTCGCGAGTCAGCCGCCGCGTGCTACCGGTCGCGTCGACGAACTCGACGTTGAGCAGTTCGGTCATGATGTCGTCGGACGGATGCTCGGCGCGCCAGTCGATGTAGGCCTCGAACTGCTCGCCCACCGACAAACCCCGGGTGTGGTCCATGGGCTTGCCCGCCTCCGTGCGCAGCTGGGCGTTGACGTAGTCGCGGACATATTCCTGATCGTCATCGGGGATGCCGAGCAGCGAGCTGATCACTTTCATCGGCATCTGTGCACCCAGGTCGGCGACGAAGTCGAACTGACCCGAGCCCACCAGCGGATCCAGGCATTGGGCGCAGAACTCGCGGATCATCGGCTCCAGCGCCGCGATTCTTCGCGGGGTGAACATCCGCGACAGCAGCTTGCGATGCACATCGTGAATCGGCGGGTCTTCAAAGATCAGCATCCCCGACGGGATCTCGAGGTTGGCCTTGATCAACTCCAGGATCGCGCCCCGGGCGGAGCTGTATGTGACGTTGTCGACCAGCGCCTTGTTGATATCGGCGTACCGGCTCACCGCGAAGAAGTCGTATTCGGCGTTGTAGTAAAGCGGCGCCTCGTCACGCAGGCGCGCGAACATGGGATACGGGTCGGCGATGAGGTCGACATCGTATGGATCGAAATGAACATCGCTATGGGTGCTCGCCGTCACGAATTTCTCCTGCCGCCGCCATTTCCAGCTCCCTTCCCGGCACCAACGACGCCTGCGGCAGCGCTGACGCTGCCGCGCATCAGCGCCGGATCCGGTTCGGGCAATTTGTACACTCCGCTTAGCTCAGAGATGCGCACGGGCACGGTCGAAGGTCACCGACGGCCCGTGAGCGTCGGCTTACTCTATTCTCGTAGAGAACCATACGGCGGGTCCTCTGGCAAGACCCGCAGCCGTGAAACCCGATTCGTGCGTTCAACCGGATGCAGCCGCCCGGCGGCGCGCCGGACGCAGGCCGCCGGCCTGTGTTAGCCGCCCCTTGTCCGAACTCTTCAGAATGCCGGCAGCGATCGCCGACAAGATGGCGTCGAGCTGTTCAGGACTGTCGACAATCCGATCGCCATGGGCGAACCGCAGCAGCAGACCGTTGATGAACGTGAGCGTGACATTGCTCAGGTCCTCGACCACGGCCGGTTCCAGCTCGGCGCCGTGCGGCATGAGCTGCACGAGGATTTCCCTGTGCAGCTTGGTGAATCCGTCCGTGGCCTGCTGCAGGATCGCGGCCAGCGCCGGGTCGCGACTGGCCTGCATCGTCAGCTCGTACCTGGCCTTCGTCCGGGACAACTGTGGCTCGCTGCCGGCTTGAATCACCACCTGCGACAACCGCGACGGTGAGGGATTGTTTCTGCGGCCGTCGGAGCTGTCGGCGACAGATTGCAAGCTCGCCAAATCCAGCTCAGCCAGCCGCTCGGCCACGGCACGCAGCAGCGCCGAGCGGGTACGGAAATAAAAAGAAGTGGTGCCGTCGGGCACGCCGGCTTTGCGGTCGACCTTGAGATGGCTCAACCCCTTGGCCCCGTCGTCGGCCAATAGCTGAATCGCCGCGTCGCAAAGGTCGCGGCGGCGTTCCGCAGGATTAGGCTTTCGTCGTTTGTCCATCGAAGATTCCGTTATCTCGGATCGAGAGATTACTCTATATTCGTAGTGTCCGTAAAGGGTGGAGATCTTCTCCTTAGCCAGAAATATGGTCACTACCTGCGCGGCGACTACGGCCGCCGAGTCTCGAATAGGAAAGACCGCTGCCGGCGGGAGAGTGCGCGTGTCCATTTGGAAAGCAAAAGAAATGTTCGCGTGCGACACGCCGGTTGGCGCGTCGTGGCTGATGGCCGGGGTCCTCTACCTTCAGCTGAAATGTCCGACGGGAGGCCATGCCGATGAGCAAATGCCGCGCCCCGGTATCGATCGTCGTTGTGCTCGGTGCTCTGTTCGGCTGCCACTCAACGCACCAGGCCTCACCCACGACGTCGACTGGCAGGTCGACCACTACGTCGACCATGACGACCCAATCGGTGGCACCCGTGGTCGGCATCCAGCCGTTACCGGTTCGGCCGGTGCAGAAATCGCAGCCAACCACGCCCGACAGGTGCCCCCCGACGAATCCGAATGCCCCGGTCGCGCCGACCAACGTCCTCATCACCTGTGATCTCGGCCGGACCACTCTCTATACATTGGGTCCGGAGATCATGCAGCTGGTCCTGGCACACGTAGACGCGCCCCGGTCGCTGACATCGGGTTTCTATGAGGTGAATCTGACGATGGACCCGGCGTCGACGGCAGCCTGGGCGGCATTCACCACTGCACACCCACAAGCCCATGTGGCGTTCATCCGCGACGATCTCGTGCTGGAAGCGCCCATCATCGAAGAACAAGTCACTTCCGGGAAAATCGCGCTGACCACCCAAACACCCCAAGCCGCAGACCAATTGGCCCAACTGGCGGGCCGGCCCCTGTGATGCGCGCGCATGCCGGACCCGGTGAATGAACGTGGACCGGCTTGGCATTGGTTTCCTCGGCGGATTCGGGCTTCCGCCAGTGGAGTTCGTCAATCTCACGGCGGATCTTGGCTGCAGTCAGATGTCGGCCGTTGTGCAGGGACTGCCGTTGGTGCCGTTGGGTTATCCGCCCTTCTCGCTGAAGGACGACGTCGCACTCAGGCGAGACGTGCTCGCTGCCATGAATCACCGCGGCGTCACGATCTCGCTCGGCGACGGGTTTCTGGTGCTGCCCGGGGCCGAGATGCGCACGCTCTCCGGGGATCTCGATGTCCTGGCCGAGCTTGGCGTTCCCCAGATAAACGTCGTCAGCCTCGACCCGGATCTCGGCTGCACGTTCGACCAATTCGCGATCCTGGCAGAGCTTGCCGCCCAACGCGGCATCCAGACGGTCGTCGAACCGGTACCCGGCCTGACCGTCGGCGACTTGCCCACCGCACTGGCCGCCCGGGACCACGTCGGACGGTCCGACTTCCGCTTGTTGATCGACACCATGCACCTGGTGCGATCCGGATCCGGCGCGGCCGATGTCGCAGCGATCGACCCCCACCACATCGGCTACGCCCAACTCAACGACACAACGCTGCAGCCACGCCTCGACAACTACATGGAGGAAGCCATGTTCGAGCGCATGATTCCCGGCGAAGGCGAACTACCGTTACTTGAGATCCTTTCCGCGCTTCCCCCCGATATCGTGATCGAACTCGAAGTGCCGAGACGCTCACTGGCGCTGGACGGTGTCAGCCCAATCGAGCGCCTCCGCCCGTGCGTCGAGGCCGCGCGCCGCTTGTTATCGCAGGTCGTCGGTGGGCTCGGCAAACGCGAAGAGTGACAATGACTTCCGAGTGCCATGAAGTCATTGCGGAGTGCTCACAGCCCCATCAGGCAGCCATTGGGCTTATGGGCTGGAACGCTCGCTCTTCGATCTCATCGCCGATAATCAGCGCGGTCCCGGCCGGCACTTCCCGCCACATCCCCGGCAAATGGGTCAGCGGTTCAGAAACCACCACCCGGGCATCATCACCGAAGTGCTCGAGTCCCTCATTGCCGGGGTAGAGCATCCGCACCGACTCCGGATCTTCGCTCACGAACAGCGTATTCACTTCCGGTCCGCTGGCGTAACGGGCCGCGTACAGGCGCACGCCGTCGCTGACCCCCACCGTCATCTGCAGGGCAGGTTCACCCAAGTCGGCCGCCGCGGCGATCGCTTCGACAAAACCTGCCATCCGGGCGATCCCGGTGATTGGATCGTCCATCAGACCGAAGGTGAGTGCGAGGTGGAACATCAACTCCGAATCGGTGGACCCCGCTATGTTGCCGAACAAGTCGGGGTGCACAGCCAGCAGCAGGTCCCGGCGCAATCTGTGATATCCGGCGACATGTCCGTTGTGCACAAAAAGCCAGTTGCGGTACCGGAATGGGTGACAGTTGGTCTGCTGCACCGGAGTCCCGGTCCCGGCGCGCACATGGGCAAGAAACATGCGGGTGCGGATCTCTGTGGCCAGTTCCAAAAGGTTCTCATCGCCCCACGCCGGCGTGATGCTGCGAAAAAGCGCCGGTTCTGCGCGGTGCTCATACCAGCCCAGCCCCGTGCCGTCGCCGTTGGGAATCTCCATGTTCGGCGCGTGCCTGCGGCTCTGCTCAATAAGTGAGCGCTGTGGATCGTGTAACAACTCCCTGGGCGCGATCGGGCGGCCCAGGTATCCAACCCATCGACACATCCGACACTCCTTGCAACAACTTCATTCAGAGATCCACCGCTCGGCTGAGCGCGGTCTCTCGGATCAGTTTGTGTACGAACCCCAGCTTGCGGACCACGGGCGGCGGGATCTGGAACGGGTAGAGCGGGTTCTTGCCCATCGCGGTGTTTACCCGATTGAAGAACATTGCCAACCACTTCCAGTCATCCAGCAGCTGCTCGATGGGCGCATCGTCATAGCACGCGAGTGGCGCGATGTCGCGCGGAAATGAGAAACGGACCCTGTCGGCGTGCAAGACCAGTCCCGCCTCGCGGGAGGTATCGATGATGTCGGTGATGTGCAGGTAGTGCGCGAAGCACTCGGCGAAGTCTTCCCAGGGGTGCATCGTCGCGTATTCGGAAATGTAGGACTCGTCCCAATTCGCGGGAGCACCGAATTTGTAGTGTCGTGCGATCTCGTCTTGATAATCGGCGCGCTCGTCGCCGAAGATCTCGCGGCACTCGTCGAGATAGCGGGCGGCGCCGGGATCGGTTTCCACGAGCGCGTTCTGGTAATAGTGGCCGATCTCATGGCGGAAATGACCCAGCATGGTGCGGTAGGGCTCACCGAGGTGTACCCGCAGCGACTCACGATAGGCGTCGAGCGACTCGACCAGATCGATAGTGATGACCCCGTCGGCGTGCCCGATCAACACCCGCCCACCGCCGCTGTAACTGGACAGCAGATCGAACGCCAGCCCTCGATCCTGGCGCCAGTACGGCTCGACCGGTAGTCCGATGTCGATGAGCTGATAAATCAACCGCCGCAGTGCAATCACCGTGGACTTCAGCTTCTCCACCGCGATGGTGTCGTCCGCCTCGGGCTCGCGGCGGATCAGGGAATGGGCCATACATAGCCCCTGCTGGCCGCCGAATTCCTGTTCCTCGGGAGCTAGCCAGTTGCAGCCGAGGCTGGCCGCCCTTGAGCACGCGATCCAGACCTGGCCGTCGACAACAGCCGTGCCCGATGAGGTCGCGACCATCGTGCGGCTTGGGACGTGCAATCCAAGTTCTGCCGAGCAATTCGGGCAGCGTTGCGATTCAAATGGGGCGAAGCCCAAACAAACGGGGCAGGCGAAGGCGCGCACGGATTCCATCCTGCCAGGCGCCATGACGTGTGTATCGCAGTTAATGCGACGACTACCGAATATCCACTTGCCCGCAAGTGGGACCGGTCAGTTTTCGCCAACTTCGTGGCATGTCCGCGGCTGTTGCCGTTTTTCGTAGGTTCAGCTCGGATAGCGAAGCGGAAGGCCGGCAGCCCGATAGATCGCATCGATGACAGTCATGTTCTCGATAGCGTCTTCCGGGGTTGTCTTGACCGGTTCGCCGCGCAGCACCCCCGCGGCGAAAGCATCGAGCTGATACGCATAGGAAGCGCGGTGCGAGAAACGCTCCACCCGCCTGCCATCGGATGATCGGATCGCGAGCCGATGGAAATATGAGGGCATCACCGGATTCAAAACCCGCAACTCGCCGTGTTCGCCGGTCACGCGGGCACTGATCTGCACCAGCTGCGACGACCACATCGAGCAGCGCACCCGGCCGGTGTGCCCGGCGGCAAACCGCACCTCGGCCGTCATGGCCCGGTCGATCTGCGGGTCGCGCAATTTCGCCTGTGCCGAAACGACTTCCGGGGTTGAACCGCCGAACGTGCGGACCATGTGGACCGCATAGCACCCGGCGTCCATCAGCGCACCACCGGCAAGCGAATAGTTGTAGCGGATGTCGGAGAACTTTGGCAGCGGAAAGCAAAAGGTGGCCTCCACCCGCCTGAGCTTGCCCAGCTCGCCCGACGCGATGATCTCCTCAACGCGGCGACTCAGCGGGTGGTAGCGATAGTGGAAGGCCTCCATCACCACCCGATCCGAATTCGCGGCCAATTCGGCGATCTCACGGGCTTCGGCCGCGTTGGCCGTGAACGGCTTTTCGCAAAGCACATGCTTACCGGCGGCCAGGGCGGCGCGAGTCCACCGGCCGTGCAAGCCGTTCGGCAGGGGGTTGTAGACCGCGTCGAGGTCAGGATCGGCCATCAGCGCGTCATAGCTTTCGTGCACCCGGGGAATGCCGTGCTTGGCGGCAAAGGCCTGCGCACGCGACACATCGCGCGCCGCCACCGCCGCAACTTCGACCTCGGAATTTTCCTTGGCCGGGTTGACGAGCGCCAATGGTGCGATACGGGCTGCACCCAGAATGCCGATCCGCAGCGGGGTCCCATGTCCAGACACGATCCCGACGCTAGCACCTGCCCCGGGTCGGCCCGCGTCACCAGAGGGCTCAGGCGGGGCGGCTGCCGGATCCGCGACGCGCGAATGCGGGAGCATGCTCGGGCCGCACGCCGACGCCGACAAAGTAGGCGGGCAAAAACGATAGCCACGGCAGCCGCTCCAGGACGCTCAGCAGCGCCGCCGGTGGCGTGGGGTCTTCGCCGCGAAGGAGGGGGCCGAGCAGCCCCCTGTGCAATACCCGCTGCACCGCCTGGGTCACCGCGGTGGGAAACAACCGGCGGCGCCGGACCGCCGCCAGATCGCGGCCGGTGATCCGGTGTCGGCGCAGCGGTTCGGCCAACAGCGTCGCGGCCGCGACGGCATCCTGAACCGCCAGGTTGATGCCGACGCCTCCCAGCGGGGACATCGCGTGCGCGGCGTCGCCGATGCACAACAACCCATCGGCGTGCCAGCGATGCAGCCGATTCACTCGGACGTCGAGATGCCTGACGTCGTCCATCGATGCCAGCGCGGCCACCGACGCGGGCATATCGGTCAGTAATGCGCCGACGTCGCGACGGAACGCCTCGATACCTCGCGCGCGCAACTGCGCGTCGGTCCCCTTAGGCCCGAGGTACGCGATCTGGAAATAGCCTTCCCGTGGAATCACGGCGAGGGCCTTACCCGGGCCGACTCTGGGCAGGAAGGAGAATTCCGCGTCTTCCTGGCGCGGCAGCCTGAACCACCACACATCGAACTTCACTGGGTATTCGCGCGCCTTCAGCCCGGCCTCGCGACGAACGATCGACCAGCGGCCGTCGCACGCAACGGTCAACTCGGCCAGCAGGTCGCCGGGGCCCTCGGGCCCGTGGAGGCGCACTCCGGCAACTCGGCCGCCCTCCCACAACAGCCCGGTGACCTCGGTGTTCATCCGCAACGAGAGGCTCGGCTCGGCTTGCGCCGCGTCGGCGAGCAGGTTGAGCAAGTCCCACTGCGGCACCATGGCCACAAACGGGTGGGGTTGGTGCAGACGCTCGAAGTCAACGTAGGTCACCGAGCGCCCATCGGAGTCGAACTTCGCCTTGCGGACCTCGGTAAACGGCAACGCCGCGAAGCGCTCCCACAAACCCAGTTCGTCGAGCAGCCGCATCGTGGTCGGATGCACCGGTGTCACCGCGAAAGTCGCGCAGGAAGTCGCCGTGCTTCTCCAGCAGGGTGACCTCCACGCCGGCCCGAGCCAGGAGCAGCCCGAGCACCGTCCCGGCCGGGCCGCCGCCGACGATCGCGCAGGTGGTTGTCTCGGCCATGCGCTAGAGGAGCGTTTCCGGGTCGACTTGGTACACCGAAATCGGATCCAGGATCACGCCGGTTTCCTCGACGTAGCGGTCCCACAGCGCCAGGAGCTCGGCCAGCTTGTCGGGCCGCGAGGTGGCCAGATCGTCGATCTCGCCCGGGTCGCGGGAGAGGTCATAGAGCTGCCAGGTGCCCGGACCGTACGGCGCGGGCAGGTACAGCGCCTTCCAGTCGCCCTGACGAATTGCGCGGCGGCCGAACAACTCCCAGCCGGTGCCGATCTCGGTGTCATGTACCGCGTCGCTGTGACCCGACAGGTATGCCACCAGCGAGCGACCACGCACGGGTTCGACTTCGCGGCCGTGGTACGCGGTGCCGGGGTGTTTGATGCCGGCGAGTTCCAGCACCGTGGGGGCGATATCCATGACGGTCGCGAACGCCGTGCCGATCTCGCCCTGCCGGGCAAAGCCAGGCCAGGTGAGGAAGCCCACCACCCGGATCCCGCCTTCGGTGGTGAACGCCTTGTGCAGGCGCGACGGTGCCGTGGCAGCTTGTGCCCAGCGCGGGCCGTACCAGATGAACGAGGTGGGGCGGCCGAGGTTATCGAGGCTGTTGTCACAGTATTTTTCGATCTGCGCGGCGATTCGGGCACCGCGGAGCGGCATCGCCTCGACGATCGCGCCCTCGGCGCCGTTGTCGGACAGGAAGATCACGACCGTGTCGGCAAGCTCGCCGGTCTCGGCCAGGTAGTCGATCACCCGACCGATGTTCCAGTCCATCCGGTCCACCATCGCGGCATAGACCTCCATGCTTCGGGCCGAAAGCGCACGCTCGTCGGCGGTCATGTCGGCCCACTCCGGGGCGCCGTCGGCCACGACCGGGTGCGCCGCGACATCGCGCGGGCATAGGCCGAGGTGCTTGAGCGCTGCCAGGCGGGCCTCGCGCAATGCGTCCGGTCCGGCGTCGTAGCGGCCGTGATAGGTCGCGATGGATTCGTCGGGCGCTTGCAGTGGCCAGTGCGGCGCCTGAAAGGGCAGATAGGCGAAGAACGGGCGGTCCTGATTATTAGGGTCTTCGGGACGTTCGCTGAAGTAGCGCAGCAGCGTGTCGGTGTAGGAGTCCGATGAGTAAAAGTCGTCACCGACCGTGACGAAGTGGTCGTCTTCGGTGTAAAGCGTTGACACGGGCGAAAAACCGCCGCCCGCGGCGGGGCCGTAATGGCTGGCGCCGGCGGGCAGCAAGGCGAACGAGCGCTCGAATCCGCGCGCCCACGGCGACGTCTCGATGGTGTGCCCCAGATGCCACTTGCCCGACATCAGCGTCAGATAACCGGCGTCGCGCAGCAGCTCGGGCAACGCTACGACCCGGTCGTTCAAGTAGCCCTCGTAGCCGGGCGCACCCCGGAATCCGGGGATCGCGACCTCGAGCATCGTGCCGATACCGGCGATATGGTGGTCCGTCCCGGTCAACAACATGGCCCGGGTAGGCGAGCAGGCCGGCGCGGAATGGAAGTCGGTCAACCGGATCCCCGCGTAGGCCAGCCGATCCAGGTTCGGCGTATTGATCTCGCCGCCGAATGCTCCGATATCGGAAAAACCGAGGTCGTCTGCCACGATCACTAGGAAGTTGGGCCGCTTCACGCTGAAGCATCCTGTCAGGTTCGGCGCCCGGATGGAACGTTCGGGGCATTGCCGATCTGCATTCTACTGAGCCATATTGTCGGGACAGGGCTTGATCCATCGCACGCCGGGACACCGAAGGGGCACCGAGATGCTGGCACAGTTTGGGATGTCCATTCCGTTGGTCGCCGCCCCGATGTCGGGCGGCCCGACCACCCCGGCGATGGTTTCGGCGGCAACGCAGGCGGGTGGCCTGGGCATGCTGGCGGCCGGCTACAAGACCGTGGAGGCCGTCGAAGCCGAGATCAAAATGGTGCGTACCGAGGGAATCCCCTTCGGAGTCAACGTGTTTGCCCCTAATCCGCTGCCGGTCGACCCCGACAGCTACCGGATTTATGCCGCGACCGTTCAGAAGGAGGCCGACCAGTTTGGTTTGACCCTGCCCGCTGAGCCGATCGAGGACAACGACAGGTTCGACGAGAAGATCGCACTGCTGCTCGACGACCCGGTGCCGATGGTGTCGTTCACCTTCGGGATACCGCCGCGCAACGTGATCGCCGCGCTGAAACAAGCCAACAGCGTTGTGGTTCAAACGGTGACAACGCCCGACGAGGCGGCGCAGGCACACGACGCCGGTGTGGACATGCTGGCTGTGCAGGCAGCGGCGGCCGGCGGGCATTCCGGCACGCTCTCGCCGCGGAATCCGTTGACACCGGTCCCGATCGCCGAGCTCGTCGAACGCATCGCCGCCACCGTGCCACTGCCGGTGCTGGCCGCGGGTGGGCTCGCCACTCCCCCCGCGGTGGCCGAGGTGATCCGCGCGGGCGCGGCGGCGGCCGTCGTCGGAACAGTTCTGCTGCGGGCCGCCGAAAGCGGCGCCTCAGCCACCCACCAGGCGGCGCTCACCGATCCGGCTTACACCGAGACCGTGCTCACTCGGGCGTTCACCGGCCGTCCCGCCCGCGGCTTGCGCAACGCATTCATCGACGCCCACGAAGCGGAGGCACCGCTGGGTTATCCGGCGATTCACTACCTCACCAGCCCACTGCGGAAAGCCGCCGCCGCGGCAGGGAAACCCGAATACGTCCATCTCTGGGCGGGCACCGGCTACCGGCACGCGACTGCCGAACCAGCGTCCGACATTCTGCGGCGACTGGCTTCTGGCCTGTGATCGACGCGCATTGAATCGAGTCGCGAGATGGCGATGCTCGTGGGCGGCCGCGCGATGTAAACTACGTTTAGTTTGTACTGAATGAACTAGCGAGAACCCGATGTCACCGGAAGAGGCTGAGTTCGTCGACCGCATGGGGCTGTTCTTCGAGCTCTCCGGCGGTTCGCGCACCATGGGCCGCGTGTACGGATGGCTGCTGATCTGCGATCCGCCGCGACAAACATTGACCCAGCTGGCGGATTCGTTGTCGGTGAGCAAGGCCTCGGTGAGCACGGTCGCGCGGCAGCTGCACGAAGCCGGCATGGTGGAACGGCTGCCCAGCCCGACCCGTCAACACCTGTACCGGGTCACGCCCGGCGGCTTTACCAGCGTTCTGGGCACGCAGGCGTCGCGGATGCGTCTGGGCGTCGAGGCCGCCGAGTTCGGTCTGTCGGTGCTGGGCGAGGACCGCGCCGAACAGCGCGGGCGTGTCGAGGACTTCCGCGATTTCTGCGAGTTCTCCACCGAGGTTTACCGCGACGAGTTCATGCGGATGTGGACTGAGTACCGGGCGAGGAGACGACCATGACCCAGACGGACAAGGTCGACTTCAGCGATGTGCAGTGGGGGTCGGTGGAATGGACGAACCTGTGCACGCTGTACCTGCGAGCATACGAAAATCATTCGCCGGCAACGATTCTCGCCGATACCGCGGCCGCCGACGCGGTGGACCGCATCGAATACGACTGGGCCCGCATGCGTCGCGCCATGCGGCCCGGATCCAATCAATACATGGTCACCATGCGCGCCAAACAGCTCGACGACTGGAGCGCCGACTTCCTCCTCCGCCATCCGAACGCCGTGGTGCTACACCTCGGGTGCGGCATGGACACCCGGGCGTTCCGGTTGCATCCACCGGAAACCGTGCAGTGGTTCGACGTCGATCAACCGGATGTGATCGCGTTTCGGCGCAAGCTCTACGACGACCGCGACGGCTACCGGATGATCGGCTCGTCGGTGACCGATGAGGCGTGGCTGGACGAGATACCCACCGATCGCCCGACGCTGATGGTCGCGGAGGGACTAGTCATGTATCTCACCGGGCCCGAGGTGCGCACGCTGCTGCAACGCCTCACGGATCGGTTCGGCGGTGGCGAGCTCGCCTTCGACACCGTGTCGCCGATGGGGCCGCGGCTGTCCAAGGTGCTCACCAAGGGCATCACCAAGTGGGGCATCCGTGACGCCCGCGAAATCGAGCAATGGAATCCGCGGCTGCGCTTCCTCGAGCAGTCCACCGTGGGGGCGCTCTACGAGCGCATACCCTCGGCGCCGGTGCGGCTTTTGTGGCGGCTGATCAACGCCACGCCGATGCGGAATTACGACGTGCTCAACCGCTTCGCGTTCTGAGTATCAGAATGCCTCGGGATTCCGCTGTATTTCGGCCGGCACCGGATGGCGGTACAAGCGTGACGCGTTCTCCCAGCTGAACTTACGAATCACGTCCTGCGGCAGGTCGCCGATCTGCTCGTGGATCGTTTGTTGGGTGTGCGGCCAGGTGGAGTCGCAATGCGGATAATCGGCCTCCAACATGATGTTGTCCACGCCTATTCGGTCACGCTGCACGAACGACGACTTGTCCTCCACCGCGCAGAACCAGAAGTTCCGGGTGAAAATCTCTGCGGGAGTCAAACTCTCACCGAGGGCCTGCCAGGTACCGTACATCGCGTGGTAGGTGAGCATATGGTCGAGACGATCCAGCAGCCCGGCGACCCAACCGATTCCGCCCTCGGACAAACAGATCTTCAGATCGGGGAACCTGCTGGGCAGGCCGGAGTACAGCCAGTCGACCGCCGCCGAAATGGCGTAGGCGAAGAACAGCACGCCCTGCACGTCCGGTGGCGCGTCATCGGTGGTGGACGGCGAGGACCCCGAAGACCCGATGTGGAGGTTAACGACGGTATCGGTCTCGGCGCACGCCGCCATCATCGGATCCCAGTGGCCGGAGTGAATGCTCGGCAACCCGAGCATCGCCGGATTCTCGCTGAACGTGACCGCGTGAAATCCGCGCTCCGCGTTCTCGTAGATCATCTTCGCGCCGAGCTCGGGGTCCAGCAGCCATGGCAATTGGCAGGCAATGATGCGTTCCGGATATGACCCCGCCCAGACCTCGAGGTGCCAGTCGTTCCAGGCGCGCACGGAGGCCAACGCCAGGTCGCGATCCGCGGTGACCTGCTGCAGCCGCTGCCCTGCGAACCCCGGCAGGAAGGAGGGGAAGTTGAGCGAGGCGTATATGCCGTTCAGGTCCATGTCCTTGATGCGCTCGTGGATATCCCAGGCGCCCCTGCGCATTTCATCGAACCGGACCGGCTCGAAGCCATACTCTGCCACCGGCCGCCCGACCACGGCGTTGAATCCGACGTTGGGCAGTTCCTGGCCGTCGTAGACCCAGGTTTGTCCCCCCGTGTCGGTCTCCACGACTTTTGGCGCACGGTCGGCGAACTTTCGCGGCAGGCGTCCGGTGAAGGTGTCCGGGGGCTCGACGATGTGATCGTCGACCGAGATCACCGTGTAGCGGCGCGGGGCCCGGGGCGGATCGGGCAAAAGTGTGACCGACCGGTCCCCGCCGGTCTTAGCGGTCGTGAAGTTCGGGTTGGCGGCCAGCTCGTCGATCGATTTCATGGTCGGCAATCCCCCTGCGGCGCGGAAAGATTCACGTTGCTACGCGAGCACATCGGGATCGGCCTTGATGGTCATCCGCGCTGCCCCCGCCCAGTACACGTCGGCGGCCCGTTCGATGAGTGATCGCTGCATGCCCGCCATGTCCGACCAGTTCATCTGCACCGGCTCCTTGCCGGTGAGCATGACGTCATGGGCCAGTTTGCACACTCGCTCGATGGATGCCGCTCGGTAGACGGCCTCGGGCACGTTGCGACCGGTTGCGATGACGCCGTGGTTGGCCAGAATCGTGAGGTTGGCGCCACCGATGCGGGCGGCGAGGTCTGCCGCGCGGGCGGGGCTGTCGATTTCGCCGTCGTATGCTTCGACCAGGCACAGGTCGTCCAGGAACAGTGAACCGGTTTGGTGCACCAATTCGGGCAGCCTGCCCAACGCGGCGAGCACACACACGTAATACGGGTGATTGTGAATGACCACTCGGGCGTCATCGCGGACACGATGGAGTTCGGTGTGGATGTGGATCGCCGGGGTGACATCCCAACGACCTCGGACCACCCGCGCATCGCTGTCCACCACGCAGATATCGGACGCGGTGAGTTCCTGCCACCACAGCCCCCACGGATTGACGAACATGTCGGTCTGTCCGTCGGGCTGCCAGGTGATGTGTCCGGCCATATTCTCCGCGAATCCGATGGCGGCAAGGTGGCGGAACGCGACGGCGAGCGCCTGCTCGTTGGACAGCTCGACCCCGATCGGGGGCACCACCGATGGCGCCCAGACCTCCAGGCCACCTCGCCGCGCCTCAGGAGCGTTCATCATCGGCCTCCATTCTGGCTCGAATATCTTCGCGGAGCCGGCCTTTGGCTATCTTTCCTCCCGACGAGCGCGGAAGTCTGTCGACCACGATGAGTCGTTCGGGCAGCAGTTCCTTGGAAACTCCCAGTCCCAGCAGGTGTTCGACGAGTTCGGGCAGGTTGATGGTCCGAGATTCGGAGAGTTCGGCGTAAAGGCAGACCCTCTCACCGAAGACCGGATCGGGCATCGCGACCGCTGCGGCCACCGCGATCGCGGGGTGGGTCGTGACGGCGTCTTCGACCTGGGTTGCGCTGATGTTCTTGCCGCCGCGCAGGATGAAATCGGAGGTGCGGCCGGTGACGCTCAGGTAGCCGTCCGCGTCGATCTCGCAGATGTCGCCCATGCGCATCCACCCGTCGCGGGTGAACAGCTTGTCATGATCGGTCCCGCCGAGGTATCCGAGGCTGGTCGCCGGACCTCGGCATGCGGGCTGGCCTCGCCCCGTGCCGGTGACGTCCTGATCTCCGTCGAACAGTCGGACAGCCATTTCGGGGACGATCCGGCCGCCGGTGCGGAGCCGGCGCTCGCGCGAGTCATCGACCGTAGTCGCGCTCAGCAGCCCGGTCTCGTTCGAGCCGTAGAACTGCAGAATCTTCGCGCCGGTGAGTTCCTCGAATTCGGCGGCAGGCCGATAAGGCAACGCCTCGCCGCCCGCGAAAACGACACGCAGCGAACTCAGGTCGTGATCGCGACAAGCGGGGTCCGCCATGAGCATGGTCAATTGCGTACTGACACAACACAACACGGTGACCTTATGACGGGCTATCGCTTCACACGTCGCACGCGGGGTGAAGCGCTGCAAAATCACCGCGGTGGCACCCAGATAGATCGGAGTGGTGTGGCTGGTCCATATTCCGAAGCCGAAAGGCGTGGGTATGACCGGCAGGAATACATCGTCGGACGTCAGCAACCCGTTGGCGACTGCTTTCTGATGGAAGTAATACCAGCGGTTCTGGGTATGCACGACGCATTTGGGAAGCCCCGTGGTCCCGGAGGTGGAGTTGATCAGAAAGACGTCGTCGGGGCCGAGTTGGGATTCGAACCCCAACACCCTGCGCTCGGCGTGAACGTTCAGCCGCGGCACGCCGGCGTGCTGGCCCAAGACCAGCGTTGACGCTGGCGACTCGTCGGCGCCATCCGCGACGGCCTGCGTCGCGGCACCGGCGCGCTGGTGATCGGTGATCAGGAACTTCGGCTCCGAATTGCGCAGTATCGCGCCGACCTCGCGGGTCCCGGCACGCGCACCGATGCCGACGACGACTGTGCCGCAGCGTTCGATCGCGACGAACAGCACGTGGATGGCGGTGGAGTCGCCGTGCCACACCGCGACCCGGTCACCGCGTGCGACGCCGAGGCCGGCGAGCTGCTCCGCTAAATTGGTTGCCGCGCAGTCGAATTCGCGCCAATTCAGCGAGGTCCCGGGATGGTCGACATAGGCGGGGCGGTCCGGTGATCGCTCGGCGTTACGACGCACCGCATCCGACAGCGTCGAGTCAGACCACCAACCGGCGGCACGAAACCGTGCCGAGTCCTCGTCGGTGAAGGCCGGCGAGCCCACGGTATCCAGCCCACCGGCGCTCATTCCCAAATGATAGGAAAACCCCGCGCCGGTCCGTCGGGAAGTCGCCGCCCGCCGCCGAAGAGGCTAAGGATTCTGCGGGCCGGGAGCGTTGTGTTGGCCGTTCCCGGTGTCCGGATGACTGGCGCGGGGCTTAGGACATGTGTAGTTGCGAATACAGCCACAGTTGAGGCCGATAATGCACGCGCCTCCACCGACGGGCTGCACCGGCAAGGCGCCGCCTCCCCCGCCGGTGACGTCCCCTGGCGACGGGGGGGCCGGCACCACGCTGGACGAAGCGCTCATGGTGCTGCTCAGCGGCTGATCCGCGGCGCCAACACCGAGTCCTACCGCAAAAACAAAGGCGGCGCCACCGCAGATTGCGGCCGCCGTCCTGCCTTTGCGACGCGTCACGGCTCTCAACTGTAGTTTCCCTTCACTCAATGCGCACAGCGACACGAACGCCACGGCCATTTACCTGAAATACGTTGTAGAGAATGCTTTGGTTCGGCCCGACGGTCGTCGGGTGGTACAGGAGGCGGTGGCAGATGCGGATGACACGGATCCCCGGGCTGTGGGCGGGGCTGCTGAGTGGCGCTGCGGCCGGGGCCGCAGGCACCACCGCGCTCAATGTGATCACTTACCTGGATATCGCGGTGCGGGGCCGGGCGACGAGCACAACCCCCGAGAGAACCGTCGAAGCGATGGCGAGACTGTTCGGCGTGACGGTGCCGGGGACCGGTGACGTCCTGGCCAACCGGCTCTTGGGCCTCGGCGCGCTCACCGGGTACGCCGCGGGCATTGGGATGGGCCTGATCCTTGGGCTGGCCTACGCGCTGGGCTGGCGCCCTGGACTGCTCGTCGCCACGCTGGTCGCGACCATCATCGCCCTGGTCGGCACCAACGGACCGATGACCGTGCTCGGGGTGACCGACCCGCGGACCTGGGGTGTCGTCGGATGGATCAGCGATCTGGTTCCGCACTTCGGATACGGGGTGGTCACCGCTTTGGTGCTGCAGTACCTGTATCCGCTCCGCCGCTCGTCCGCAGAGGTGCGGCGCTTCGAGAAGTCCGAGCCGGCCTGATCGTTGTTGGGATCGGTAGCGGCGCGCGCGGCTTCCACTTGCCAGATGACCGCTGCAACGCGCAGCGACCGCAAGAAGGAATCCGCGAATGAAAGCCAAGGTCGTAGTCCTGTTGTCGGGGGCATTGGTCGCTCTGCTGCTCGTGTCGTGCTATTTCGCGCTGAGTCGAGCCGGCATGCCTTTGGGGTGGATGCTCTACCTCGGGCTGCCGATCACCGCGGCCGGTGTGCTCTTTGCCCTGCGGCTGATCAAACTCGGCGCTGGGTGGAGCACCAAGATCGAGGACATCAAGCACGACGGTGCGGCACTGGCACGCCCGCTGGCGCCTCCGCCATCCGGGCCGTCGCTTTCCGAACGCCTAAAAGAGCTTGAGGCGCTGCATGCCAGCGGCGCGATCTCTGACACGGAGTACAGCGCCAAGCGCCTGCACATCATCTCCAACTTGTGAAGCCTGCTGGGATTCGCACGGCGGTCATTTGACTCTTGTGGCCACCGGGAGGGTCGCTCGACAATAAATTCATGGCTGAAACCGTCATCGGATATGTCTTGAGGCGGCTGAACGAGATTGGCGTCGACGACATCTTCGGAGTCGCCGGGGACTACGCGTTTCCCGTCAATGACGCGATCGTCGAGCACCCGGCGATCAATTGGATCGGATGCTGCAACGAGCTCAACGCCGGCGACGCCGCTGATGGGTACGCCCGGATGCGCGGCGTCGGCGCGGTGTGCACCACCTACGGGGTGGGTGAGTTGGCCGCGATGAGCGCTGTTGCCGGTGCCTACGCCGAGCATCTTGCGGTGTTTCACCTGGTCGGCACGCCCAACTTGGCGACGCAGGAGGGCCGCGCGCTGGTGCACCATACGCTGGGCAACGGGGAATTCGACCTGTTTCGCAGGATGGCCGAGCCCATTGTGTGCGCGAGCGCGGTCATGACGCCGCAGAACGCGGCCTCCGAGACCGAACGGCTTATTGCCGAGGCGCTCTACCACCGCAGGCCGGTTTACATGGCGTTTCCCAGCGACGTCGCGAACACGCCCGTGCTCGGAGGTGCGCCATCGGTGAGCGTGCCGACCAGCGATCCCGAGTCGCTGGCGGCGGCAACCGATGCGGTGGCCGCCGCGCTGAACAATGCCGGTCAGGCATGTGTGCTGCCGGGGGTGCTGTTACGGCGGCTGGGTCTGCAGGCTGCTGCGGCAGCGTTCGTCGACGCATCGGGCTTACCGTTTGCGACGATGTTCGCCGACAAGTCGGTGCTTGGGGAGGACCACCCCGGCTACATCGGCATGTATGCCGGCCGGCTGATGGGCGAGCCGGTGCGCGCGTTCGTCGAGTCGTGCGATGTGGTGGTGATGATCGGCGCCATGCTGACCGACGGCAACGCCGCGGGCAACACCGTCCGGCTGGACCGGACAAGACGATCGACATCGGCCATCACCGCACCACCGTCGGCTCCACGATGTTTCGCGACGTGGAGATGGCCGACGTCCTGGCGCAACTGTCGCGACATGCCACCAAACGTGCTCAGGGGCCGGCTATCGCACCGGAGGCGTTCGGGCCGATCGTGGGCGGTGATCAGGACCCGATCACCGCCGACGCCCTCTATCCGCGCTGGGCGGACTTCTTCCGGCCCGATGACATGATCATCACCGACACCGGAACGTCCTCGCTGGGTTTGGCGTTCGCGCATCTGCCCAGAGGCGCGGAGTTTCACAACCAAACCCTTTGGGCGTCAATCGGATGGGCGACCCCGGCGGCTTTCGGCGCCGCGATCGGTGCTCCGCATCGTCGGCTGATCCTGATCACCGGCGAAGGTTCGCATCAGATGACCGCCCAGGAGATCAGCCAGTTCGGTCGCCATGGGCTGCGCCCGATTGTCTTGGTGCTCAACAACTCCGGCTATCTCAGCGAGCGGATGCTATGCAAGGACATGGCCCTTGGCTACAACGACGTCGCGACCTGGAAATTTGCCGAGCTTCCCCACGCGCTGGGCTGTCAGGGGTGGTTCACCGCACGTGCCAGCAGCTGCGGCGTGCTCGATGACGCGCTTAAGACGGCCGAGCAAGCCGACGGTGCCGCCTACATCGAAGTCGTCACCGACGCCTACGAGGCCCCACCGATGTACAAGAAACTGCACGAGAACGTCGAATCGTTCTACAACATCCGGTAGGCCAACCATTTCCCGCCGCTCTGTCGGCAACCTGGCCTAGCCACGCCTTACCGCTAACCCTGGACCGTGGGTCGGACGGTGATGTCGCCGATCTCCACGTCGTGCGGCTGTTCGCGCAAGTGTCACCTCGCATACCAAGGAAATCGCGTTGGCGTCTCGTATTGTCGGCTTGTGCTGACCGGCTTCCTGCTCGCTTTGGGTTGCTCGGTGTGCTACGGCACGGCCACGGTACTGCAAGCCGTCGCGACGCGATCGGTGGAAGCCGGAGGGAACTCAGGTGTCGATGCCGTGCTGCTGCTGCGCGCC
>NZ_JBKQOI010000349.1:0-8427 GCF_052145595.1 Mycobacterium sp.
CTTGGAGAAAGACATCCGCGACTGGATCACAACCTGGAACGACAACCCCAAACCCTTCACCTGGACCAAAACCGCCGACGAGATCCTCGAACGCCTCACCTCATATATTCAACTGATTCCTGGCGCATGACACTAGTGCAACAAGCAATAAGCCAGGTCAATCTCGGTATCCAAGTTGGAGCGAACCAGCCAGGAGGACCGCCCCCTCCCTAACGGCCGGGCGGTGGGTGCGCGCGTGGAAGGCTCGGCAGGTACGAGCTTGCTCGTCCAATGCCCAAGCTGCGACGAACTCCGGAGTTGTTCCCGTCCCGCGTTCATCGAAGCTTTGAAGCCCGTTCCGCGCCGGTTCACCGGTATGGAGGGACGGAGACGCCGGGCGGGTTGTCCTTCGACCGCGGAATCATTGGAATCATTCAGCCGGGTCTCAGCAATAACGGGTGCCGTGGTGGTAGAAGTCGATTCAGACACCTTGCGAAGGGAGTGCAGCCGTGGATACCGAGACCGTGGACCGCCAATTCGGGGCGCTGCAGCAGCAGGCGCAGCAGACCGCAACGCTGATCCAAACGCTGGCCGACAAGCTGTCCACGGCGGCCAGCGCAGGCGACATCAATGCCCGCGAATGGGCGCTGGACCGTAAGGAGATCGCGTTGGCGGTCCGCGACGAGCAAAGCACCACCACGGAGCTTCTGCAGGCGATTCACGCCTTGGTCAATAACCATGTCGCAGCCGCCGAGCCGTCCGCACCGGCGTACTACCCGCCAACCGCCCAGTACGCGCAACCGCCGCAATACCAGGCCTCGTACCAACCGCAGTATCTGCAGCCCGCGCCGTCAGGCGGTGGGGCGCTGCAGCGGTTCCTTGGCGGACGCTTCGGCCAGGCCATCGTCACCGGCGCGGGCATCGGCATCGGCGACGACATCGTCAACAGCATCTTCGACAGGTTCTGAGCCACAACGGTATTCGGACCGGCAACGGATTCCTGGATCGCCGAGCAGTTGGCCGATGGGTTAGGTGTGCGCCGGCCTCGGTCGGAGCCGACCGTCAGGCAGGCTCAACCCCGTCAACGCACCTGCTCACTTTTCGACCCCGGGACAGGCTGCGGATCATTCGACCGGAACCGACACAACACCGCCTCGCGCACGCGCGGGTGGACCGCGATGACTCCCCTGACCGTTGAGGAGGTGGTCCAATCCGCGATCTTCGCCAGTGTCAGCCTTCGATCGGCTGGGGAAATTCCGTCGGCGGGCTCGCTTGCACGGCCTTGAAGTCCGCTGACGCGGACAACTTCGCTAGGTGGCGACCGAATGCGCGCTGCCGTCGTTCAAATCGTCACGGCGCAAATCCATCGGAGTGACGGCGGGGATATCGCCACCGGCGATGACGGCCCGGGTGATCGGAGTGAGCGCCTGGAACAGGGTTTCCACCTCGTCGTCGCTGAGGGCATCGAGTGCCGACAGCGCAAGCGTATCGGTACTCGATTCGATGCGATCCTTCAATTCCCGGCCGGCGGCGGTCAGTGACCCGTCGTCGCTGAGCAGCCCGCGCTCGGCCAGCCGTTGCTCGTGGTGACGCCACGCCGCCTCGTCGTAATCGCGAGTGCGGGCGATGTAGTCGCGCGGGATCCGGCCCGCCGCGGCGTGTAACACGTTGGATTCCCGACCTGAGACACCGGCGGCGGTCAGCACCGCGACGTGGCCATCGCCGCGCTGCTCGCGCAGCAATGTCACCGCATGCCAAAGCGCGGCCAGCGGATCGTCCGGCCACGGCAGCGCCAAATTCGCGGCGAACAGCGGTCGCCCGTCGAGCGGCGCTCGGCGCGCGGCCCTCTCCGCCAATTCCGCTGCGACACGGACCTTTTCGTCTGTACCGAGCCCATAGCGGCGCAGCGCCGCGACCGCGGAGTCCTGCCGGGCGCGCAACGCGGCCTCGGGACCGGCGATCTGCCACGCGGCCGGCAGGGCCTTGGCGACCCGCTCGGGGGCGAAGTTATAGAAGATCGCGGTCACCACTTCCGGCGGCACGATGCCCAGCGGCGCGGAACGGGCGGCGAAGTAACCCATCCAGAAACCTCGGTAACCCAGCCCATCCAACGCCGCCCTCGCCTCGGGCGCGAAGTATGTCACCGCATGCACCGGCTCGAACCGATCGAAGAAGCGTCGCGCCAGCCCCGGTTCTCTGCGCACGGTCGCAGTTAACCACCCGCTGTCGGCCATGACCAAGCCCGGAGCGGTAGACGCTGGTGTTTGTCGGCTTCGATCCTCGCGCAATAGCGTGAAGGTTAGAACCGATGGAAGGCGTGGCATTGGAAGAGGTACCGTCCGCTCAAGACGACCACCGATACGTGATCATCGGTGCCGGCGCTGTTGGCGGCACCGTGGGAGCGGTGCTGGCGCGCGCCGGCATTCCCACGGTGTTGGTCGCACGCGGTCGGCACGCCGAGGTTTTGGCGACCGCGGGGGTGACGCTGAGAACGCCCGACGGGACATTCCGCACGGCGGTCACCGCGGCGTCCCGGGCCGAGGAAGTGCAGCTGACCCAGCGCGACGTGCTGGTCTTCGCCACCAAGACCCAACAACTCGACGCGGCATTGCGGGAATGGGTGGATCAGCCGGTGCATGGCCCGCATGGCACGCATGATCGGGTCGGGACCGCAGGAGAGCTACTGCCGGCGATGACCGCACTCAATGGCGTTGCCGCCGAAGAGAAAGCGCTCCGCTATTTCGGTCGGGTATTCGGTGTCTGCGTCTGGCTGCCCGCCGTGCACCTCGAACCCGGTGAGGTGATCGTGCGGTCGTGGCCGGTGGTCGGTCAATTCCATATAGGACGGTGGCCGGCGTCGATCAGCACGCAGGCCGACGCCGACCTGTTGACCGGGATCGCCGAGACGTGGAGCGCCGCGGGCATCCGGGTGCGTGTGCCCGACGACGTCGCCCCGTGGAAGTACAACAAGCTACTGCGCAACCTCGGCAATTCCGTGGGTGCCCTGGCCGCCGAGCCGGACGAAACACGCGCGATGGTGGCCGCGGTGCGGCGTGAAGGCGAAACCGTGTTGCGGCATGCGGTAATTGAATTCGTCGCGTTCGAGACGTCTACGGCGGCGCGGGCGGACGGGCCGACCATACGCCCGGTACCCGGGTGGAATGCCGGACCGAGCAACTCCACCTGGCAGTCGTTGAGCCGCAACACCGGCAACGTGGAGACCGACTTCCTCAACGGGGAGATCGTCCGGCTCGCTCACCGCCATGGCATCTCGGCGCCGCTGAACGCCGCGCTGGCACGTGCGGCACGCGAAGCGGTCCGCAACGGCTCTGGTCCGGGTCGCTACTCGGCGGCGCAACTGGCCGAACTGCTCGGGATCAACACGACGACCACCGCGCGCGAGTGACGCGGCTACCCGCGACGGCCCAGCGCGCGCTGTGGGTGTCTCGAGGCGAATGGCCATTGTTAGTCTTTTGTTAACCGGCGGGCGGATTGGGTCTGCGAATCTTGACCAACGCTTCGGCACGGAGGAGTCGCCGCGACTCGAGAAAGGGCGACCATGACAGAACACTTGCGCGCTTACAACAGTCTGTGGCAGGTCCGCAGTGACTCGTGGTGCCGGCTGGAGGAAGCCGCCGATCGGCTGACGCGCCCGACCACCACAGGAGCATTGAAGGACAAATGGGCGAGCGCGTGCCAGGAATTGCTGGTTCGCCTGAGCACGCTGGAGCCCTACTGGGCCTATCCCGGCTCGCCCCAATTCGCACGAATTCAACGACTCTTCGCCGCCGGCAGCTACGACAAGTTCGCGCAAGTGGTCGGGCAGATCAACCGCGCGCTGACCACGGAGTCGTACCGCACCGGGGATGTGGACAACGCCGGTGCCGACGAGCTGGACATGTTTCCGTCCGATCCGCGTCAGCTCGAGCAGCAACTCCCGACGCAGCGCGACCGTCCCTATTTCGAAGTGCTCGTCGTCGAAAAGATGAGCGAAGATCAGGAACGGGCGTTGCGCAACGAGGTCCGCAAATGGCGGCGCCCCGACGACGAATTCATCTACGAGCTCGTGGTGGTGTCCAGCGGAGACGAGGCTCTCATCGCGGCCCGGCTCAACGTCAACCTGCAGGGGGTGGTGATCCGGCGGCGCTTTTCGCATCAATCGACCCGCGACCTGTCGGCCCTGTCGGAGTTCGTCGATACCGAGGTGTCGCACGAGTTGGCCGATCACGAGACGCCCGAAGAACGCGCGCAAATCCTCGCGGTTTCCCTGGCGAAGTTGCGGCCCGAACTGGACCTGTACCTCATGACCGAGATCGACGTGGAGGACATCGCGGGGCGGCTGGGCCAGTACTTCCGCAGGGTGTTTCATGCTCGGGAAGGCATGCTCGAGCTTCACCTGTCGATCCTGCAGGGTGTGGCGGCGCGCTACCGCACCCCCTTCTTCAGCGCGCTCAAGGAGTACAGTCACCGGCCCACGGGCGTATTCCACGCCCTGCCGATCTCGCAGGGCAAATCGATCGTCAACTCCCACTGGATCAAGGACATGGTCGGCTTTTACGGCTTGGACGTGTTCATGGCCGAGACGTCGGCGACATGCGGCGGTCTTGACTCACTGCTCGAGCCGACCGGACCTCTGCGTGAGGCACAACAGCTCGCGTCGCACGCTTACGGGTCGCGCCACACGTACTTCGTCACCAACGGAACATCGACGGCCAACAAGGTCGTCACCCAGGCCCTGGTGGCACCCGGCGACATCGTGCTGCTGGACCGCAACTGCCACCAGTCACATCACTACGGCATGTTGCTTGCCGGCGCGAATGTCGTTTACCTCGAGGCATATCCGCTCAACGACTACTCGATGTACGGCGCGGTGCCGCTGCGCGAGATCAAGTCAAAATTGTTGGCGCTGCGACGCGCCGGCAAGCTCGACCGCGTCAAGATGATGTCGCTGACGAACTGCACCTTCGACGGGATCGTCTATGACGTTGAGCGCGTCATGGAGGAGTGCCTCGCCATCAAGCCCGATCTGGTGTTCCTGTGGGACGAGGCGTGGTTCGCTTTCGCCCGTTTCCACCCGGTCTATCGGACACGTACCGCGATGGCGTCAGCGAAGGCGTTGCGAGAGCGGCTGGCCGACCCTGACTGCAGGCGCCGCTACGAGGAGCATCTCGCCGCCCGACTAGATGGGGCCGCCGATGCACCCAGCGACGACGATCTTCTGGACCGTCGCCTCTATCCCGACCCGGCAAGAGCCCGGGTGCGGGTGTATGCGACCCAATCGACGCACAAGACGCTGACCGCATTGCGGCAGGGGTCGATGATCCATGTGTTCGATCAGGACTTCGACCAGAAGGTGGCGGAGCCTTTCCACGAGGCCTATATGGCGCACACCTCGACCTCACCCAACTACCAGATCCTCGCGTCGCTGGACCTCGGCCGCCGACAGGTGGCGTTAGAAGGTGTTGAGCTGGTGCAGCGGCAGATTGAAAACGCGATGCAGCTGCGCGACGCGATCGACAATCACCCCTTGCTCAGCAAGTACATGCGGTGCCTTCGGACTTCTGATTTGATCCCGGAGAGCTTCCGGCCGTCGGCCATCGCCCAGCCCCTGCGCTCGGGTCTGCGCAACATGATGGCTGCCTGGAGTCAGGACGAGTTCGTGCTCGATCCGTCGAGGATCACCTTGTTCATCGGGCAGACCGGCTACGACGGAGACACCTTCAAACGCCAACAGTTGATGGACCGCTACGGGATTCAGATCAACAAGACGTCGCGCAACAGCGTGCTGTTCATGACCAATATCGGCACCACGCGCAGCTCGGTCGCTTTCCTGGTGGAAGTTCTTGTCAACATCGCCCGCGAGCTCGACCAGGACATCTCCGAGATGAGTCATGGTGAGCGCGAACACTTCGAGCAGGCGGTCTATCGGCTCACCGAAATGTCTTTGCCCCTACCCGATTTCAGCGGCTTCCACCCCGCATTTCTGGATCACAGCGGAAGCGAGCCGACGCCCGAAGGGGATGTGCGCCGAGCGTTCTACCTCTCCTACGACGACACCAATTGCGAATACCTGACCAGCGAGCAGATTGATGAACGGCTGGACGCGGGAGTCGACATCGTGTCCGCGACTTACGTGACGCCCTACCCGCCGGGATTCCCGGTCCTGGTGCCCGGCCAGGTGTTCAGCCGCGGGATTCTGCAGTTCATGCGCGACCTCGACACGCCCGAGATCCACGGCTACTTGCCCAATTTCGGCTACCGCGTCTACACGGAGAAGGCCATCGAGATGGCCGGTGAGTCCGCCGTGTCGGTGTCCAACGGGCACCGCTCCGCGGTACGAACCGCCGCGCCGGCGCCGCAGAAAACGCCCAAGAAGAAGTCGGCGAAGCGCGGTTCGCCCAACGGCGATCGGAACCTACCGGAGGTCGGTCAGGACGAGCTGCTCGGCCAGCAGCAGCCCGGCGACGCGCTCACCGCGACACCGCCACCCGGCGCTCAAAACGTCGCCGAGGTCGGTGCAGAAGAACTCGTCGGCGAGCAGTACCCCGGCGACGCGGTGGATACCCCCTCCACGCCTTGACGGTGCTGCCGATTCAGGTTTGCGCCGGAAGTCGGTGTTCGATGACGGCCAGCGCACGCTCGGCCCATCGAATGTTTTCTTCTTCGAACGATATTCCGCGCAGCAACGTCAGGTACGGGCCAACCCGTTCGGTCTGGGCCAGGTACTCCTCTTCGCCGCGGCCGTCGAGCAGGCGGGTCCGCAGCCGCTCGTAGCGTTGCAGTTTGGCGGTGGCCCATTGCAATCGTTCGAGGATGAATTCGCGGACAGCCCGCGTGTCGCCGGCATCGGCGGCCTGGACCTTGATCAGCAGTTCATCGCGGATCACCGAGGGCTTCGGGGCCCTTGCGGTGAACTGCTGGATCGCGTCGCGCCCGGCCTCGGTCAGTGAGAACATGCGCTTGTTCGGCCGGCGTTCTTGGTGAACAACCCGCGCCTGAATGAGACCCTGCTCGGCGAGCCGGTCGAGTTCGCGATACAGCTGTTGTGGGGTGGCCATCCAGAAGTTCGCTACGGAGGCATCGAAGCTTTTCGCCAGGTCGTATCCGGAGGACTCGCCCTCGAGGAGTGCGGCCAACACCGCGTCACGCAGCGACATCGCACGATAGTACAACGGCACGAATAATCAATAAAGTGATTAATCACCCATCGACATCAGGCAGTTAGCGCTCTACTGTCGATCACATACTCAACAAATTGACCATGCGAGGTGTCTGATGCATCCCTTCCGTAAGGCAATCGAGGAGCGCGACGAGGGCTCCATCCAGGCGATGCTGGCCGACACCGTGGTGTTCACCAGCCCGGTGGCATTCAAGCCATATGTCGGCAAGCCGATAACCGCGGCGATCCTGCGCGGTGTGATGAGGATCTTCGAGGACTTTCACTACGTGCGTGAAATCGCCGACAGCAATGGCCGCGACCATGCATTCGTGTTCGAGACCAAGATAGCCGGGTCGGGAAAGAAGATCACCGGTTGCGACTTCCTGCATTTCGACGACGACGGTCTGATCGACGACTTCATGGTGATGGTGCGGCCGCTGTCGGGAGCGACGGCGTTGTCGGAGGCGATGGGCGCGCAGTTCGATCGGATCCAACAGGAGGCGCTCGAGCTGACCAGTCAGTTCGCCACCGCGTAGAAGTACTGAACATGCGGATTGGACTGGGCATCAATTACGCGGGCGGTTTCAAGGAAGTGGCCGCCGAAGTGGCCGACCTCGAGCGCGCCGGGCTGGACATTGTCTTTGTCCCCGAGGCGTATTCGTTCGACGCGGTGAGCGCGCTGGGCTACCTGGCCGCCAGCACCCAACGGGTGCAATTGGCCTCGGGCATCTTGCAGCTCTACACCCGATCGCCCACGCTGATCGCGATGACCGCGGCCGGTCTCGACTACGTCTCCGACGGCCGGTTCACCCTGGGCCTTGGGGCCTCTGGCCCGCAGGTCATCGAGGGCTTTCACGGTGTGCCGTACGACGCCCCGATTGCCCGTACCCGTGAAGTCATCGACATCTGCCGCCAGGTGTGGCGCCGTGAGTACCTGCAATACCAGGGCAAGTACTACACGATCCCGCTGCCCCCGGCCAGGGCACGGGCCTGGGCAAACCGCTCAAACTCATCAATCAGCCTGTCCGGGAGCGCATCCCGATCCTGGTGGCCGCGCTGGGACCCAAGAATGTCGAGTTGGCAGCCGAGGTCGCCGAGGGCTGGCAACCGATCTTCTATCTGCCCGAGAAGGCTCAGGACGTGTGGGGAGAGGCCCTGGCCACCGGCCGGGCCAGGCGGGACCCCGATCTGGGTGAGCTCGACGTGTTTGCCGGCCCGGTACTGGCGATCGGCGAAAACGTCGAGCCGCTAAGGGAATTCGTCAAACCGCACCTGGCCCTGTATATCGG
>NZ_JBKQOI010000350.1:0-11363 GCF_052145595.1 Mycobacterium sp.
GCGACCGTGGCGCTGCCGGCCGGCCGGGTGCGGGCGCGATCGCCGAGTTCGGCGAACAGATCCTCGAAGGTCTTCACGGCCAGCGATTGTTTCACGTGGCGGCGAGCAAAGTCACGGCGGTTTAGCCCGGCGACGTGCGGTCCGCGCCGGGGGAACCGCCCAGCCGCGAAGCGGCGCGGGGTACGGACCGAGGAGGAGGAAGAGGAGGAGGCGCGCAATCAAACCTGGCTCGGCACAATACGCCGAAGGAGACATGGGAGAGCGACCCGGCGCGGCACCGGTCCCGTGCCGAGCCGATGTTTGCTGAGAGCATGCGATCGACTTCGCCAATCTGGCATTCCGACGCGCTTGTGCCGTCGAGTGACGAGCTAATTAGGCGAATGTGCAATATTGAAAGTGCCTATCCAGTAGGCTACCGCCAACCGGATTGAGCTGCAGGATCGCGGAACTTGATGGCGCTATCTTAGCCAAGATTGCGTTCAATCGCGCCCGCGCTTGCTGTTCGGCACTCAGAACGTCAATGGTGGGAGAGCGCCCGATGAAGGCGGGTACTGGTACGCGATGACCAGTGGCATCGGTTTGCCGGAGCCACTGCCGGCCGCGCTGCGATGACTGCACAACAAGAATCCGTGGTGCGCACTAATCACGGTTACGACTCCCCTCATGATGGCCCTCACGACCATGACGTCCCCCATGACGGCCTCGCCGCCATCCAGGACTGGTCCGTCGGGTACGTCAAACGTCACCCGCTCGCCTCACTCACGACGGTCGGTGAACAGTTCGTCCTGGGCGTGCGCACTCTTCAGTATTCCTTCATCGATCTCGTGACCGGCCGATTCCAATGGGAAGAGTTCGTCCGACAAGGTGCGTTCATGGCGGGGACCGCCGTATTGCCGACGGTACTGGTGTCCCTACCGATCAGCGTCACCATGTCGGTTCAGTTCGCGATGATGGCGGGCCAGGTCGGCGCTACCTCACTGGCCGGTGCGGCCAGTGGACTGGCCATCATTCGCCAGGGCGCTTCGATGGTGGCCGCAATTTTGATGGCCTCGGCCGTCGGATCTGCGATCACCGCCGACCTGGGCTCGCGAACGATGCGCGAAGAGACCGACGCCATGGAGGTGATGGGCGTCTCGGTGATCCGCCGTCTGGTGGTGCCGCGTTTCGCCGCGGCGATCATGATCGGCGTCGCGCTCACCGGGGTCGTGTGCTTCGTCGGGTTCTTCGCCAGCTACCTCTTCAACGTGTACGTCCAAAACGGCGCACCGGGCAGTTTCGTGTCGACGTTCGCGTCGTTCGCCACTACTGACGACATGATCCTGGCCCTGCTCAAAGCGATCATCTTCGGCGCCATCGTCACCGTCGTCTCGGCCCAGAAGGGGCTGTCCACCAAGGGTGGCCCAACCGGTGTGGCGAATTCGGTCAACGCGGCTGTGGTCGAAGCGATCCTGCTGCTGATGATCGTCAACGTCGCCATCAGCCAGCTCTACATCATCTTGGTGCCCAGGACGGGCCTATGAGAAAGCCCAAGCCAAGGCTCGTGACGTGACTGTCTCCACCTACCGACCACTGGCGCCGGTTACCATGCGGCTGGCGCGGTTCTACCAGAGAGCCACGAAGCCGATCGCCCGGCTGGGCCATCTGCTGGTCTTCTTCGTGCGGACACTGGTCGCGGTGCCGATCGCTGTGCGTCAATACCGCGGCGAGTTTCTCCGGCTGCTGTCGAACATCACCTGGGGCAACGGCTCACTGGTGGTGGGTGGCGGCACCGCCGGCGTGGCCGTTGTGCTCGGTGTCAGCGTCGGTGCGCTCGTCGGCATCGAGGGCTACAACTTCCTGGAACTGATGGGATTGGGCCCGGCTACCGGTTTTGTGTCGTCGTTGGTCAACACGCGCGAGTTGGCTCCCCTGATGGCCGCCATGGCGTTTGCGATACAGGGCGGCTGCCGGTTCACCGCGCAGCTGGGATCGATGCGCATCGCCGAGGAGATCGACGCCCTGGAATCGATCGCGATCCGGCCGATCCCGTATCTGGTGACCACCAGGCTGCTCGCCTCGGTGGTCGCAATCGTCCCGCTGTACACGGCGTGCCTGGCGATCGGCTACCTCAGCACCCAGCTGGTGGTGGGGATCAGCGGCGGCGGCTCCACAGGCTCCTACCTCCACTACTTTTCGCTGATGCTGGCCGGCAAAGACGTCGTCTACTCGCTGATCAAGGCCGTCGTTTTTGTGTGGATCGCGGCCACTATTCAGTGCTACTACGGCTACTACGCCAGCGGCGGCCCCGAGGGCGTAGGTGTCGCCGCAGGACACGGCATGCGGGCCAGCATCACCGTCATGATCATGGTGAACATGCTGCTCACCATGACGCTGTGGGGGGTCGACTCCGGCGCGAGGTTCGGTGGCTAGGTTGAGGGGTAAGCCCAATTCCTTTGAGCTGGACGGGCGCGGCCCGTCCGACCGGCAACTGCTCGGCTTCGGACTGATCGTTGTAATGCTGGCGGCAGTGCTTACCACGGGGCTGTTGGCCAAGTCGACGGGTCGCCTCGAAGGCTACGTAAAGGTGGTCGCCGACTTGGTCAACGTCGGCGATGGCCTTCCGCAAAAGTCCGACGTCAAATACCACGGCGTGCTCGTCGGGGCCGTCGATAGCGTCGTTCCCGCGACCCACGGGAAGCCCAACTACGTCCACATCGACCTCAAAACCGAATACGCCAAGTCGCTCCCGGCCGCAGTGACCGCGCGCGTTGTCCCTAGCAACGTGTTCGCCGTATCGTCGGTCCAGTTGGTTGGTAACGGTCCCGGCGCGGTCATCCGAGCGGGCGCGCACATTCCCGAAGACACCCGACTGCCGACTGTGCTGTTTCAAACCACCATCAGCAAGCTGCGCGACCTGCTTTCCGCGACCGGACGCGGCCGAGAAGACAGGTCAGTGGGGATCCTGGCCGCACTCGCGGCCGCCACCGACCACCGTCGCGTCACCCTATTGAACAGTGCCGCACAGCTGAATCACGCTCTTGATCAACTTAATTCGATTGTCAGCACGGATAATGGCCCCTCGACAATATCGGCGCTCATCGAGGCGACCCGAGGTCTGCAGGCGACCGCACCCGACCTTCTCGACGCACTACACCAAGCCGTTGAGCCAATGCAGACCTTCGCGGAGACACGCGGACAATTGGCCTCGCTGCTCTCCGGCGCCGATTCCACGCTCGGCACCACGCACCAATCGTTAAACAACCACATCGACCAACTCATCGGGATCACCACCGACTTCACGCCGGTGTTTGGTGTGCTGGCGCAGAATTCCCACAACTTCCTCCCCGCCGCCATCAAGATGAACAACCTGGCCAACAAGTTCATGGAGACCGTCGTGACACCCGCGGGCTTGGGCAACGTGCATGGGATCCTGTCGTTCACCCCCACCTATAGCTACACGCGGGCCGATTGCCCCCGTTACGGTGAGCTCAAGGGGCCCAGCTGTTATACGGCGCCGTTGGTTCCGGTACGGGTGGATCTACCGGAAGTGCTTCTGCCGCAGAACTATCAACCACCGAAAGACCTGGCGCCGCCGCCGGGAACCGTGATCGGCCCCGACGGGAACCTCGTTGCCGTCGGCCCGCCCCTGATCAACCCCACCCCCAACCTGACCGATCCCAACCCGCCGCTGCCTCCGTGGCTTGCACCGTCTCCGCCGGTGCCGGGGACCGCCAACCCGGATAATCCAGACTCGCCACCCCCGGGCCCGGGTGACCGCGCACCGTGGGTTGCGCCGGTCGCACCGAAGGCGCCGTGGATTCCACAGGCGTCGTTCGGCGGCAACGTCGGGCCCGTCGGTAGCCAGTATGAGCAAAACATGTTGACGGTGATCACCGGCCAACCCGCCACTGCGGCCACCGACCTGCTGCTGGGGCCGGTCGCCCGCGGAACAACGGTATCCCTGAAGCATTCACCGTCGGACGGAAGGCCCAAATGAAGTTTCGTGGCCCGCTGATCGGTCTCACCCTTTTCATGGTCGTCGCGGTGACGCTGACCTGGCTGGTCTATGTAAGCCTGCGTCGCGATGTGGCCGGCAAGACGGCGTCGTATTCGGCGGTGTTCACCGATGTGTACGGGCTCCGTGAGGGCGACGACGTCCGGATGGCCGGGGTTCGCGTGGGGCGGGTCGAAAAGATCGATCTCGACGGGAAATTGGCGAAAGTCTCTTTCGCCGTGCAGCAGGAGCAACGGCTGTACGGAAACACCGTCGCCTCGGTGACCTACCAGAACATCGTCGGACAGCGTTACCTTGGACTCTCTTTGGGCAAGGAAGGCACTCCGGATCTGCTGCCGCCGGGAAGTGTCGTCCCGTCGGAACGCACCGAACCGTCTTTCGATGTCACCGCGCTGCTCAACGGATACGAGCCGCTGTTTAGTCTGTTCAACCCCCGCGACGCCGACAACCTCACCAAGGCAGTCATCGAATCACTGCAGGGCGACACCTCGTCGCTTGCCACGCTGGTCAGCCAGACAACCACGCTCACCGAAACATTCGCCGGACGAGATCAGGACCTCGGCGGCGTGATCACCAATCTCAACAAGGTGGTCGGCAACCTCGCCGCGCAGAACGACAATCTCGACGGTGTCATCACGCAAACCGGCGACATGGTCTCCGAGCTCGATCGCCGACGTCCGGAGCTGGTGTCCTCGGTGGGTACGCTGGCGCGGGTGCTGGGCCGGCTGTCGGCCTCCGCGGCGGACGTGTACCCGGCGGCGCGTGAATTCATCGATCGTCAGCCCGGTGCCACTCGGCACATACTCAGCGTCGAACCTCAGGTTGCCTTCTTCGGCGACAACATCCCGATAATGATGAAAGGGATCATTCGCGCCGGCAACCAGGGCGCCTTCGGCAACGGCTACGTGTGTGACGTGAACCTCTTCGGGTTCTTCCCCGGCCTCAACGATGTCGTGCCGATCATCGTCAACGCCGCAACCCCGGGTAACAAGGCGATGCACACCCCGAGATGCAGGAACACGGCCGATGGCTGATTCATCCGCGCGGCTTGGGCTCAAGAGCGTCAAGAGACTTAAGAAACGTCCGCTGGAGAGCTACAACAAGACCTGGCTTGGGTTTATCGCCGCCGCGGTGGTCGCCGTGGTGATCGGAGCCATGCTGGTAATCCACGTGCTCGGTGCCGGGTATCGACACTATACGGCGGAGTTTGTGCAGGCGGCGTCGCTGCGACCCGGGAACCCGATCATGGTCGCGGGCATACCGGTCGGCGATGTCACCAGCATGAAGCTGGCCGGCGACCACGTCGAGGCGGGCTTGAAGATCCGCGATGATGTCGCGCTGGGCAGGGATTCGAAAGCCGTGATCAAGCTCGCCACCATCATGGGAGGGCGCTACCTCGCCCTAGAGCCCGACGGCCCGGGGCGCTTGCCGCACAACACGTTCAATTTGGGGCACACCGAAGTTCCGTACGACCTTCAGACCGCGTTGAAGGACGCCACCACCACGTTCGAACAGGTGGACTCCGACCGGTTTGCGCAATCGCTTGCGGTGCTGGGCAGGCAGCTCAATGGCTTGCCCGAGCTGGTGCCCCAAGCGCTGGCCAATATCGATGCGCTGTCGTCGATCATCGCGCAGCGGCGCGATCAACTGGGGCAGCTGCTCAAGAACAGCGAGCGGGTCACCAACACGTTGCGCAGCCAGCAAGCCAGGATCGGCAATCTGGTCAACCAAGGCCAAGACCTGATGGGTGTATTCGTCGCGCGGCGTGCGGTTTTCAACGCGATGATGCAATCCGTACAGAGCCTGGTGGACGTTTTGAGCAAGATCGTCATCAATGACCGCCCGGGTCTGGAGGCGCTGCTCAAGGATATGGGGGATTTCACCGGCTTGATGGGCCAACACAACGACCTGATGCGCAACATGTTGCAGTCCAGCCCGATCTTGATGCGCGAGGCGGCCAACATGACAGGTGATGGCAATGCAATCGCCGGCAACGGCCCCGGCGGCGTGGTCATCGACTCGTGGATGTGCGCAATCAGCGGCCGCGCCAAGCAGTTTGGGATGATCCCGTATTTCAAGGACTGCAAGTGAGAAGACTCAGGTCCCCGTTCGTGGCAATCGCAGCTGCCGTGGCTGTGGTGGCCGCAGCCATTGGCGTCGGATGGTGGTACCTGAGCCCTGGCGACGAGCCGATCACGGCGACAGCCCAATTCGACAGCGCCGCGGGATTGTACGAAGGCAATGTGGTGGCGGTGTTGGGCATGCCGGTGGGCAAGATCACCAAGATCACCCCGCGGGGTGGCTACGTCGAGGTCGAGTTCACCGTCGATCGCAACGTCAAGATCCCCGCCGACGCTCAGGCCGTCACGGTTTCGACATCCATCCTCAGCGACCGCCAGATCGAGCTCACGCCGCCCTACCGCGGCGGACCGGTCTTGGAGAATCACGACACCATCGGATTAACCCGCACCAAGACACCGATCGAATTCAGCCGCGTGCTAAGCGTTCTCGAGAAGGTGTCCAAATCGCTCCAAGGGGACGGTCAGGGCGGTGGCCCGATCGCCGACGTGCTCAACGGCGGCACCGACGTCATTAACGGTAACGGCGCCAAAACCAAGCAGGCGCTCGACGGGCTCTACAAGGCGCTGCGACTGAGCAGTGACGGCGGCGCGACGAGCCGCGAGCAGATCACCGCGATCATCAAGAACGTCAGCTCGCTGTTCGACGCCGCCGCCGCCAATGACGCGAAGCTCAGAGAGCTCGCGTCAACCATCCACCAGCTCAGTCAGATTATGGCCGACGAGGATATCGGCAGCGGCACCACGGGGAAGAAATTCGATCAGATGGTCCAGCAGGCCAGCGACCTCCTCGACGCCAACCTCGACACCATCAAGAAGGCCATTCTCAATGGCAACACCACGTTGGGAGCCGTCGTTGCCCAGCAGCGCGACCTCGCCGAGACCCTTGACATCGCGCCCATGCTGGCCGACAACTTCTACAACGTGATCGACCAGGCCAACGGCAGCATACGAGCGCGCGTCCTCACCGACCGAGTGATATTCGACGGCCAGTTCGCCAAAGAGGTGTGCAACTTGATGGGCCTGCGGCAACTGGGCTGCAGCACCGGGACTTTGCAGGATTACGGCCCCGATTTCGGGTTGACCTACGTGCTTGACGGCCTGGCCGCGATGGGACAGAAATGATGGCCGTGCACAGAAAGGGCGCCCTCGCGATGGCGGTTGCCACGGCAATTTTCAGCTCGGGATGCGCCACGAATGGCCTTGCCAGCCTTCCCCTTCCGGCTCCGGGGCTGGGTTCTGGCGGGTACACGCTGACGACGGTATTCGCCAACGCACTCAACCTGCCGATGAATGCCAAAGTGAAACTCGCCGGCGCCGACGTGGGCCAGGTCGAGTCGATGGTCGCACGCAACTACACCGCGGTCACCACCCTGCGGATCAGGGATGGCGTGCTCCTACCGCAGGGCAGCACCGCCGAATTGCGTACCGCTACCCCACTGGGCGACGTGTTCGTGGCCCTGAAGCCACCCGCCGATGATCCCCCGAGCACGCCGTTCTTGCACGACGGCGACACCATCGGTTTGGAGTCGACGGCGGCAGCCTCAACCGTCGAGTCGGTGCTGAGTTCGGCTGCGGTAATGGTCAACGGCGGAACGGTGCGCAATTTCACCAACCTCATCAACGGCGTCGGGAACGCGGCCGGCGACCAAGGTCAGGCATTCGGGGAGCTGATTCGCAAGTCCAGCCGGCTGCTCGCCACACTGGACTCCCGATCCGGACAGATCTCGGCCGCGTTGACCGAATTATCCAGTCTCGCTGACGAACTCGACGCCAAGGACCGCACCATCACCGAGCTGATGGCGGCGGCCGGTCCGGGCACCAATGCGCTGGCTTCCAACACGACCCAGCTTTCCGACCTGGCAGTGCAGGTCGGCGACACCGCCCGGCTGCTTTCCCGGTTTCCCTCGATCGGGGGGACCGACACCAGCGGCCGAAGCATCGTCCGTGACCTGAACACGATCGCCGGGGTCGCCAACGACATTGCGGTGAGCCCGGATACCAGCTTGCTGGCCTTCAACCGGATGCTTCCTCCGATGATCAAAGCCACGGCGGGAAATTCGGTTGCGGTGAGCGCCAGTTTTGACAAGTTGGTGCTCGGATCGATACCCGACATCGGATTCCCCGGCGACAAAGGGCTGCACGGGCCGCACCGGTACAACTGGAATCAATTCATCGGCTCGTTGAAGTATACCCTGTGGCGTCTGCAAGAACGAGTGGTTGGGCGCGGGCCGAACTCACCACAGGTGCCCCTGATACCTGACCCGGTGGTTCCGGGCCAAATCGATATCGCCCCTCCCGCGGCGCCATCGGCCCCTGGCCCGCCGATGCCCGCCCCGCAACCGCCCGGACCGCAGCGGTGACCGCGTTGATCGACGACTCCGCCAACGTCCTGGTCCGCCTGGTGCGAGCGTGCCACCGCCAGCAGGTCTGGCTGTCGGTGGCTGGGTTGGCACTCACTCTCGTCGTGGCGACCGCCTATTTGCTGATCGGCGCGCTGCGGGTGGCGCCGTTGGCGTCGTCTTATCGGGTCACCGTGCGGTTACCGGAATCCGGTGGTTTGCTGCCCAATCAAGACGTCACACTGCGCGGCGTGCGGATCGGACGGGTCGAGTCGCTGCAAATCACCGACCGGGGCGTGGATGCCGTCGCCAATATCACGTCGAAGGTCAGGATCCCCGCGTCGGCCGTCGCGCATGTATCCGCGCTGTCTGCCGCGGGTGAGCAATTCATCAACCTCGAAGCCGCATCCGAGGCGGGCCCGTATCTGCGTGACGGCAGCATCATCGCGCTGGACCGCACCACCGTCCCGATCGGCCTGGCGCAGTTGCTCGAGGACGCCAACGGACTGCTGGCACAGGTCGATCCGCACAAGATCGAGCTGATCAAGAAGGAATTGAGCCTGAGCAAGGAAGGGCCGGCCAAGCTGGCCGCCATCGTAGACGGCGGCACGTTCCTGCTGTCGACGCTGGATTCGGTGCTGCCCCAAACCACCAGCATCATCAAGACCAGCCGGGTCGTGCTTACGCTGGCGGCCGACAAGAACGCCGGACTGGCCGCGACGACCGTGGATCTCGACCGAACCCTGGCCGGCGTGGCCAGAATGCAGGGCGGCTACCGGGGTTTGACCGAGCAATCGCCGCGCGCCCTGTCGGGCATCGACAACTTGTTCGCCGACAACTCCGACACCATGGTGCAGCTGCTGGGCAGCATGGCCACCATGTCACAGCTGCTGTACCTGCGGGTACCGGCGCTCAACGCGCTGTTCCCGAACTACCGCGGCTCGGTGCTGGACGCGTTCGCGACCATCTTTCACGACAACGGTGTCTGGGGGACCGCGGAGATCTATCCCCGCTACGCCTGCGACTACGGAACGCCGGCTTACTCAGCCACGACTGCCGACTATAGCGAGCCGTTCATGTACACCTACTGCCGCGACACCGACCCCGGGATTTTGATTCGCGGAGCCAAGAATGCGCCGCGGCCGGGCGGCGACGACACCGCCGGTCCGCCGCCGGGGGCAGACCTGGGCCGCAAAACCGATCCAACACCGAAGGGCCGCTACACGATTCCCACACCCTACGGTGGTCCGCCTCTGCCGATCGAACCGCCGCACTAAGACCAAAGACCCGTCCAGCACAAGGAGATGATCGTGGTCGCTACAAAAGAAAAAGACACCGGCACGGAGCCGGAAAAGTTCGCAGCCACAAGCGAGGACACCGATGTCGAAGAGACTGAGGTCGAAGAGACTGAGGTTGAAGATGCCGACGCCGAAGAAGTGGACGCGGCGGCGGCCGATTTGGATGATGCCGACGCCAACGATGACGATGACGATGACGCAGATGACAAGCCGTTCAAACGCAAGCGCGACAAGGGCAAGCGCCGCAAGCGGCCCTGGCGACAGTACCTGCGTCGCAGCGCGCTGCCGTTGTTACTCGTTGCCTCGCTTGCGGTTTCGGGCTTCCTCGGCTGGAAGCAATGGCAAGAGGACCAGATCAAGCAAGCCGGCGAGCAGGCCCAACAGGCGGCCATCGCGTACGCCCAGGTGCTGACGAGCATCGACTCCAACAATGTCGACCAGAACTTCAGGCAGGTGCTCGACGGCGCGACCGGCGAGTTCAAGGACATGTACACCCAGTCGAGCGTGCAGCTTCGCCAGCTGCTGATCGACAACAAGGCGACCGCACACGGGGTGGTGGTCGACTCGGCGATTCAATCCGTATCCACGAACAAGGTTGTCGTACTTGTCTTTATCGACCAGACCGTCACCAACACGCAGGCGCCGGATCCGCGCATCGACCGCAGCAGGATCAAGATGACCATGGAGAAGATCGACGGTCGCTGGCGTGCAAGCAAGGTTCAACTGCTGTGATGCGATGGCTCACCTCGGCGTTCGTCCTCGTCACAGCGGCGGCAATTTCGGGATTGCCCAACGCCGCGACCGCGCGCGCGTCGGCCCCATCGTTCTGCGGCGAACTCGGCGGCGACTGGGACGGCCAGTACTGCCACACCACGGTGACCTCCGAACGCAATGCCGTCCGCGACATCAAGGTCGCCGTGCCGGGCGAGCTGATCGACAACCCGACAACCAGTGGAGTGGTCCGCGACTACCTGCACACCCTGGTCAACAATTGGCGAAATGCCAACGCCCACATGGTCGCCGACAGCTATGGCGAGGAAAACTATCAGATCTTCCAGCACGGCGACCTGCTGAGCGCGGTGTTCCACGAGGACTACCACGCCGACGGCCCCAAGCCCAACAATGCCTACCGCACCTTCACTTTCGACATGGCCAGCGGCCGGCGGGTGCAACTGGCGGATCTAATGACGTCAAATCCGCTGACCGCCATTCCCCCGCTGGCTCAGCCGTTCATCCAAACCGCGCTCGATCAGGCGCCGCCACCGCACGACCCGGGAACCTACCCGTTCATCATCGATCGCTGGACTCCCGACAAGGTCTACTCCGGCGCGTACAAGGCGTGGGCGCTGACTCCCGACGAGCTGATCTTGTACATGCCCGACTACCCGGTGGGCCACGACGAGCCGGTCAACTTCACCCCCGGAATGATGCAGTGGTACATGGACGGCGGCACCGTCCAAGCCCATATCCCTTTGTCGGCCCTGGCTCCCGTACTGCGGATCTGAGAGCCGACCGGGAATTCCTGCATCACACGTTGAAGTACTTGGCCTCGGGGTGGTGCAGGACAAACGCGTCCGTCGACTGCTCGGGGTGCAGCTGTAGCTCCTCAGACAACGTCACGCCGATGCGTTCGGGCTCCAGCAGCGCCATC
>NZ_JBKQOI010000351.1:0-14339 GCF_052145595.1 Mycobacterium sp.
CGCAGAACGCCTCGACGTCGGCCAGGGTGCGTTCGCCTATCCCCGAGACCGAGACGATCAGTTTTCCAGACACACCCGCAGTTTGCCGATCCCAAGTGTCGGGATGGTGAAGGACACGCAGACAGCAGGCGTATATCGGGTCCGTTCAGGGCCCGGGCAGGCAGGCCCCTGACGAGCGGATATGGTGCGAAGCAAGCTGTCGGGCCGACCGGGAAACCGACGAGTGCGGACCGGACTGATAGGTCGAACGGACCACCCGATTGGGGCGCTGCCAGCAAACGCGCGCATACCCGCAGTGGGGGCGATTGGCAGAGTTGCCCGACATGCTCGGACCCGACTCTCAAAACCTTCTGCTTGACCTGAGCCTCGACCGCGTCCGCCAGCAAACGCGTACCATCGTCGGCGCGAGTGATCGATTCGATATGCTAAGCAACGCCATGGAGAAGGCCCGTCCCGCAGCAACCGACACCTCGCTGCCTACCGCCCCCACCAGGCATTTTGGCGCCGATGAACAGGTTTATCCCGACAAGCTGGACGCGCCGCTCTTGCGGATCTCCGGCGTGTGCATCCTGGCCACGGTGATGGCGATCCTGGATGTCACCGTCGTCAGCGTCGCGCAACGCACCTTCATCACCCAATTCGGATCTACCCAGGCGGTCGTCGCCTGGACGATGACCGGCTACACGCTCGCGTTGGCGACCGTGATCCCGATTACGGGCTGGGCCGCCGACCGGTTCGGCACCAAACGACTGTTCATGGGTACGGTCATGGCGTTCGCGCTGAGCTCGGTGTTGTGCGCTGTGGCGTCAAGCATCCTGCAGCTCATCGTATTTCGGATCGTGCAGGGCATCGGCGGCGGCATGCTGCTGCCCCTGGGATTCATGATCATGACCCGCGAGGCGGGCCCCAGGCGGCTCGGCCGCCTGATGTCGATCATGAGCATCCCCATGCTGCTCGCCCCGATCGGTGGGCCGATCCTGGGCGGCTGGCTGATCGCCACCTCCAGTTGGCGGTGGATATTCCTGATCAACCTGCCGATCGGGGTGGTCACCGTGATCCTCGCGGCGATCGTGTTCCCGCGAGATCACCCGGCCCGGTCGGAGACCTTCGACGTGATTGGCGGGCTGCTGCTCTCACCCGGCCTGGCGACGTTCCTGTTCGCGGTGTCGTCCATCCCGCGCTGCGGGACCGTGGCCGATCGCCGCGTGTTGATACCTGCGGCCATCGGGCTGGCGCTGATCGCCGCGTTCGTCGTGCACGCATGGCGCCGCGCGGATCACCCGCTCATAGATCTGCGGCTGTTCCAGAACAAGGTGATCACCCAGGCCAATGTGACGATGCTGGTGTTCACGACCGCCTTTTTCGGCGCCAGCCTACTGCTGCCGAGCTACTTCCAGCAGGTACTCCACCACTCGCCGATGCAGGCCGGCGTGCACATGATCCCCCAGGGACTCGGTGCGATGCTGACCATGCGGCTGACCGGACCACTCGTGGACAGGCAAGGACCGGGCAAGATCGTGCTGGTGGGCATCGCGCTGATGACCGTCGGCTTGGGCACCTTCGCGTACGGTGTGGCCAGGCAGGCACAGTACCTGCCCACGCTGTTGGTTGCGCTCTCGATCATGGGCCTGGGCATGGGCTGCACCATGATGCCGCTGTCGGTCGCGTCGGTGCAGGCGCTGTCCCTGCACCAGATAGCGCGGGGCACGACGCTGATGAGCGTCAGCCATCAGGTGGGCGGCTCGATGGGAACTGCACTGATGTCGATGGTCCTGACCAACCAGTTCAATCGAAGTGAGAGCATCTCCGCAGCGAACAAACTCGCGTCGCTGCAACAGAAGGCCGCCGCCAGCGGGGTGCCGCTAGATCAAGCCGCAATACCGCGGCAGGCACTTGCCCCCGGCTTCGCCGGCAATGTGCTGCACGATCTTTCGCACGCCTACACGGCGGTGTTCGTGATCGCAGTCGTGCTGGTTGTGTGCACAACCATCCCGGCAGCGTTTCTGCCAAAGAAGCCGGCAATCCAAACAATCAACGAATAGCCACAGCACAGCGCGATCGCCCGCACCAACCGACGTGCTTCCCACCCGCGGTGACGCGGCTACCCCTGCGGACGGCCATCGAGGTCATCTTCCTGCGCACCGCCGTAGCGGTCGGGGTCGGCAGCGGCCAATAGCCAGGCGTATTGGAAGGCGGTTTCCTTCCAGGCCTTGTAGCGACCACTGACGCCACCATGTCCCGCGTTCATCTGGGTCTTCAGCAGGATCGGATTGCCGTCGGTGTTGGCGTGCCGCAGCGCGGCAACCCACTTGGCCGGCTCCACGTAGTAGACCCTGGTGTCGTTCAGAGACGTCATCGCCAGGATGGCCGGGTACCGTTTGGCCTCGACATTCTCATAGGGCGAATACGACTTCATGTAGGAGTAGACATCGCTGTCGCTCAACGGGTTTCCCCATTCGTCCCATTCGGTGACGGTCAGCGGGAGGGACGGATCCAGGATCGTGGTCAGTGGGTCGACGAACGGGACCTGCGCGAGGATTCCGGCAAAAAGATCCGGCGCCAAGTTGGCCACCGCGCCCATCAGCAGACCGCCGGCACTGCCACCCAGCGCCACGAGCTGCTGCGGTCGCGTCAGCCCCGAGTCCACCAAATGCCTTGCCACCGCGACGAAGTCGGTGAAGGTATTCTTCTTCTCTAACAGCTTGCCGTGCTCGTACCATAGCCGGCCCATCTCGCCGCCGCCACGGACATGGGCGATGACAAACACCATGCCTCGATCCAGCAGCGACAACCGTGCAATGGAAAAACCCGGATCGGTGCAGATCTCGTAGGCACCGTAGCCGTAAAGCAGTGTTGGCGCAGGAAACTCGATATCGGCGCGGTACACGATCGACAACGGGATCCGGGCGCCGTCGTCCGCAAGAGCCCAGTCGCGCCGTTCAACATAGTCACCGGGCCGGTAATCGCCCAGAACGGGTTGCTCGCGCAGCAGTGTGCGCTCGCCGGTCGCGAAGTCGATATCGTAAATCTGCGCCGGAGTCACCAGGGACCCCGCTGTGATCCGCAGCTTGGGCGACGCCCAGGTCGGGTTGCCGCCCAGCCCGCACGACATCAGCTCAGAGTCAAACGAGATCTCTTCGGGCTCGCCGTAGCCGCCGTCGGAGGCGATGTGCCACAACTGGATCCGGGGCAACGCCGCACGCCGGTGGCTGACCACGAGATGGCCGGCAAAGGCATCCACTCCGTCGAGCCGGACGTCGTCGCGGTGCGGGATCAGGGTGCGCAGTCGCGTTGGGTCGCTGACCGGGGCTTCGGCGAGGGTGAAGTTCACCGCACCGTCGTTGTGCAGGATCAAGAATCGGTCCTGTCCGCCGACAACCGCATGCTCCACCGAGTACTCGACGCCTTCGCGTCGTGGCAGCACGACGGTGAACTCTGCGTGCGTATCGGTGGAGTCCGCGTAGCGTGCCTCGGAGGTGATGGACGACCCCGAGACGATGAACACGTATTTCTCACTTCGGGTGAGGCCCACGCCCAGCCAAAATCGTTCATCGGCTTCGTGATAGACCAACTCTGGCGGCTCGCCGGAGCCGAGCCGATACCGCCACACCTTGTCGGGACGGTGGGCCTCATCCAGGGTCAGGTAGTACACGGTGCGGTTGTCGGCTGCCCAGGTCGCACCTGCCGCGATGTCGGCGATCTCGTCAGAGCAAAGCTCGCCGGTGCGTAAATCCTTGAACCGCAACGTGTAGCGTTCATCGCCGACGGTATCGATCGAGTATGCGAGCAGGTTTGCATCCAGGCTGACCACGGCGGCACCCAGCGCGAAGAATTCGTGGCCTTCGGCTTCGGCGTTGGAATCGAGCAAAACCTGTTCGCCTGAGATTTCGGTGTTCTCGTCGAAGACCGGCGGATTCCAGTCATCGGGATTGGTTACCGGGCAACGGCACTGGACACGGTACTGCTTCCCCTCGAAGGTACGCGCGTAGTACCACCAGTCCCCTTGTCGAGTCGGAACCGAGAGATCTGTCTCCTTGGTGCGCAACTTGATCTCGTCGAAGATCTGCTGCCGCAACGGTTCAAGGTGCGCGGTCGTCCGATCGACATAGTCGTTTTCGGCCTCGAGGTATGCGATGACTTCGGGGTCGGCCTTGTCGCGCAGCCATTCGTACGGGTCGATGAAGACGTCCCCATGGTATTCGCGCCGGGTCTCCGCTCGCTTGGCCACGGGCGGGACGGGTGCATCGGTCATGCGCCCGGACCAATCCAGTCATCGAAACGCAAACCGGAAATCCGTTCGTAGGCATTGATATAACGGTCTCGAGTGGCGTCGATGATGTCATCCGGGAGCGGTGGTGGAGGTTGTGAGCCGTGGCGGTCCCAGCCGGACTCGGGGCTGGTCAGCCAATTCCGGACGAACTGCTTGTCGAAACTGGTCTGGACCGCGCCGGCCCGGTAGTCCTCGGCGGGCCAGTACCGGGAGGAATCCGGGGTGAAGATCTCGTCGGCCAGCAGCAGGTTGTCGTGGCGGTCGGCGCCGAATTCGAACTTGCTGTCGGCGATGATGATTCCCCTCGTCAGCGCGTGATCGGCGGCCTGGACATAAATCTGCAGCGTGCGGTCGCGCAGCTGGTTGGCGCGTACCGCACCAACCATCTCGATGACCCGGGCGAACGAAATGTTCTCATCGTGTTCCCCCAATGCCGCTTTCGTCGCCGGGGTGAACAGCGGCGAGGCAAACCTGCTGGCTTCGACCAGACCCGGCGGCAGCGCAATTCCGCAAACCTTGCCGGTCGCCTGGTAGTCCAGTAGTCCCGAGCCGGTGAGGTAGCCGCGAGCCACGCATTCCACCGGAACCATCTCCAGCTTGCGCACCACCAGCGCGCGGCCAAGAACCTCGTCGGGGATGCGTGGGTCATCCGGTGGCCCGGCCAGGTGGTTGGGGGCCTCGACGAGGCCGAAAAAGAAAACACTCATCGCGGTCAGGATGCGGCCCTTGTCGGGAATCGTGCTGTCCAGGACATAGTCGTACGCGGAGATCCGGTCGGACGCCACCAGCAGCAGGTGCTCGTCGTCGACGCGGTAGATCTCGCGGACCTTGCCGCTGGCCAGATGTTGATAGTCGGACAGTGCGGGACGCATCGGGTCAGCCTAGCGGTGACACAAAGCCGGCCCTACGGGCGGCAGCTGTGCTGGGATCGGGGCTATGACGTCGCCGACATCGCGAATTCTGCCCTATTCCACCAGACCCGGCCGGCTGGCCGCCCAACTTTTCAGCGACTTCGCCGTCTTCGTGTGGACGGCGATATGGCTACTCGTCGGCACGGCCGTGTACGACGCCATCTCGACAATCGCGGAGGCCGGCCGGCAAGTCGAAAGCGGCGCCAACGGGATCGCCGGCAACCTGGCGTCAGCGGGCCACGGCGCGCAGCAGATCCCGGTAGTGGGCGACGCCGTCAGCAAGCCACTTACCTCCGCGAGCGAGGCCGCCCTCGACATCGCGGGCGCCGGACACAGCCTCGACACCACGGCGGACTGGCTCGCGGTGCTGCTGGCGCTAGCCGTCGTCGCGGTACCAATTCTCATCGTGGTCATGCCATGGCTGTTCTTGCGGCTACGGTTCTTCCGGCGTAAGTGGATCGTCACCGGCCTGGCCGCAACTCCGGCCGGCGAACAGCTGCTGGCGCTACGTGCATTGACGAACCGGCCGCCGCGCAAACTCACCGCCGTCAGCGCGGATCCGGTCGGTGGGTGGCGCCGCGAGGATCCCGCCACCATCCGGGCGCTGGCCGCACTCGAACTAAGGGCGGCCGGCATCACGGTTCGCGCGGGCTGACGACCAGAGCGCGCCACAACCGCAGCAGCCCGGCGACGACCACAATCAGCCACGCCGCCAACGCATCCCAGAAGAAGACCAGCGACACGGTGATCAGCGAACTCTGACCGATTTCGGCCGCCACAGCGTAGGTCGCGGCGGAGTACATGCCCAGCGGGAACACCAGCGCCCACCACACGCCGGCGAAGCGCAGCGTGTCGGGCCCTTGGCTGATCCGGTGCAGGCCGAAGTGGATCAGCGGCGGTATCCATAGGGTGGCCGCCACCCAGGTCACGACGGTAACCACCAGGACCGGGCCGGCCAGCCAGGCGGGAGCCAGGGTGTGGATGCCGGCACCGGCCAAGGTCGCGATGGCCAGGCCGCCCATCAAAATCCAGCTGTCGGCCTCAAAACCGTCACGATCCTGACGTTCATCGACCGCACGCCACAGAATCAGCCAGGTCATCAGGGCGTAGATGCAGATCGCCGCCACCCAAACGGGCAGCGCGATCACGAGCCACCAACGATGACCGGTGTAATAGGCCAGCTCAGCCATCACGATGGTCAAACCGGACGTTCCCACACTGGCCAGCTCCCACGCGCCGTGGGCGTGGTCGCGCAGCACCACCCGGCGGTGCGCCAACATATTCCGCGCGCTGACGGCGATGAGCACCAGCCAGGATGACAGCGCAACCGCACCGAGCACCCGCAGTACCGACACATTTGATGACAAGCGGGAGTCGACCACGGCGCACGCGGCGACGAAGGTGAACAGCCTGAGTGTGACATCGGGATCCCTCAGGTCCCAGCGGACCGTGCGCAGGACCGCGGCGGTCATGATCACCAACGCAATCAGGAACGCCAGACCGAGAGTGGCCGCGACGCCACGCGTGTCGCTGATCCACCGGTACCGGTGATCGCGCGCAACAATCGACAGGACCCCGGTCGCCATCACCGCGGCGAACACATCGGGTGACGGCTCGACATCGGCGAGCCGAATCCTCACCGCTCCTCGAGTAGTTCCACGACTAGATGCCGGATGCCGGTGTGCCGGTTGCTGCGAGCCCATTCGACGGGCCGCACAACCCGCACGACGGAAAAGCGCGACAGCAGTTCCTCAAACAGCACCCGCAGTTCCAGCCGGGCCAGGTTGGCGCCCAGGCAGTAGTGCACGCCCTGACCGAATCCTAAGTGCGGATTCGGTTTTCGGGTGATGTCGAATTCGTCGGCGCGGTCGAACACGTTTGCATCACGGTTGGCCGAGCCCTCCCAGATCTGTACCTTCTGTCCCGCCCCGATCGACTGCCCGCCGAGCGTGACGTCACACGTGGCGGTACGCCGCTTCGACGGCGACGGCGACGTCCACCGCACCATCTCCTCGACCGCCGTCAGCAGCAGGTCGAGATCCGTGCGCAGCAAGTGCAATTGCTCCGGGTGTTCGGCCAGCGCCAACAGCCCGCCCGCGACCGCGTTGCGCGTCGTCTCGGCACCTGCGCTGAACAGCAGGCTGAAGAACAGGTACACCTCGAGATCGGTTGGGGCTGGACCTTTCAGCTCGTCGACCGTCGCGTTGGCAACTACCGACAACATGTCATCTGTCGGTTCAGCACGCTTCGACGCGATCAACTCCTGGCCGTAGGCGTACATCCGCGACCCGGCCTCCTCCACCGACAGCTGCGAAAGGGACGCCTTGCGCGAGCCCCCGAAGTCGAACTGCGGCTCGATCGCCTCGAACAGCCAATGTCGTTCGGATTCCCGCACTCCGAGCAGGATGCAGATCATCTGCATCGGCAGTTCGGCGGCGATCTCAAGCAGAAAGTCGAACGGTTCGCCCGGCACCACCGCGTCCAGCAGCCGGCGCGCCCGGGCCCGCAGATCGTCCTCGACGCGACGGATCATCCGCGGCGTCAGCCCGGAGCTGACGAGTCGGCGAACCTGCGAATGCCGCGGGTCGTCCATCATGTTGAGCACCTGGCCCGCGATGGCCAGGTCCTGCAATAGGGTGCCGCCGAACGGTCGCCGGCCGCCGGTGACCGACGAGTACGTCGCCGGATCCTTCAGCACCGCAAGCGTTTCGGCGTAGGTAGCGACAGACCAGAAGCCCTCCGCGTCGGGGGTGTTGTCGGTCGGCTCATGCCAGTACACCGGCGCCTCGCGCCGGTGTACGGCGAACAGCTCGTGCGGAAAACCGTTGGCGAAGTTGTCCAGATCGGTGAAGTCGATCCCCGAGAGTGCGCCGGCGAGGGTCACAGGATCGCGCCCGGGGTGTATTTGGCCGCGTCCGGGTAGCGGCTCACCAAGGCGTCCACCATCGCGGCCACCTCGTCCACCTGGTCACCGGCGGCGCCGGTGAACGCCTTTTTGTCGGCCAGCGCGGCATCCAGGGCCGCTCGGTCCAGCGGCAGCCGCTCATCGGCGGCCAACCGGTCCAGCAGGTCGGGCTGCGCGCCGCGCTCCCGCATGTCCAGCGCCGTCGCCACCGCGTGTTCGCGGATCACGTGGTGGGCGGCCTCGCGACCCATGCCGGCGCGCACCGCCGCGATCAACACCTTGGTGGTGGCCAAAAACGGCAAATAGCGATCGAGCTCGCGGCCGATCACCGCAGGGTAGGCGCCGAACTCGTCGAGCACCGTCAAAAACGTCTCGATCTGCCCGTCGATGGCAAAGAAGCTGTCCGGCAACGCGACTCGGCGCACCACAGAACAGAACACGTCGCCCTCGTTCCACTGTGCGCCCGCGAGTTCGGCGGTCATCGAGGCGTAGCCGCGCAGCACCACCTGCAGCCCGTTGACCCGTTCGCAACTGCGGGTGTTCATCTTGTGCGGCATCGCCGACGACCCGACCTGCCCCGGGGCGAACCCCTCGGTGACGAGCTCATGCCCGGCCATCAGCCGGATGGTGTGGGCCATCGACGATGGTCCGGCGCCGAGCTGCACCAGCGCCGAGACCACATCATGGTCCAGCGAACGCGGGTAGACCTGACCGACGCTGGTCAAAACCGTTGAAAAGCCTAAGAATCCAGCGATCCGGCGTTCCAATTCGGCCAGCTTGGCCGCGTCGCCGCCGAGCAGGTCGAGCACGTCCTGGGCGGTGCCCATCGGGCCCTTGATGCCGCGCAGTGGGTAGCGATCGATCAACTCCCGCAGCCGGGTCAAGGCGATCAGCGTTTCTTGCGCCGCGGAAGCGAACCGCTTGCCCAATGTGGTGGCCTGCGCGGCGACGTTGTGGCTGCGTCCGGCCATCACCAGGTCGCGATAGGCCGCCGCCCGCTCGGCGAGCCGCGCGACCACTGCGACGCCATGGGCGAAAACCAATTCCAGCGACCGTCGGATCTGCAGCTGCTCCACGTTCTCGGTGAGGTCGCGGCTGGTCATCCCCTTATGCACCTGCTCGTGACCGGCCAGCGCGTTGAATTCCTCGATGCGGGCCTTGACGTCGTGGCGCAACACGCGTTCGCGCGCCGCGATCGAGGCCAGGTCAACGTCGTCGAGCACCCGCTCGTAGTCGGCGATCGCGCCCTGGGGAACGTCCACTCCGAGTTCCGCCTGCGCCCTCAGCACGGCCAGCCACAGCCGCCGCTCCGCGACGATCTTGGCCTCCGGCGACCAGATCGCGACCATCTCGGCGCTGGCGTACCGGGCGGCCAGCACATTCGGAACGCTCACAAACACACAGCTTACGGTCGCGCACGCCCTGATCGCCCCGCTTCCCCCGCGAGCGGGACCGCCAGCTTCCGCCGCATCCTGTTCGCGGAAGCCGAACGCATCCCCTGGCCATCGCGTCACATTGGTCACAGTCGCCACACGAGTCTCTGCGAAAAGAGGTCAATGTGGCGGATGTGACAAGACCCGCGGCCATACCCTATGCGGATGTACTTCGCCGGCGTGGACCTGGCCTGGGCCGGTCGCAACCCGACCGGCATCGCGGTGGTCGACGCCGACGGCCGACTGGCGCGCATTGGCGCCGTTGGCGACGACGCGGCGGTGTTGGCCGCCCTATCGCCCTATGTAGAAGGCGATTGCCTGGTCGCCTTCGACGCACCGTTGGTGGTAACCAACCAGGCCGGCCAGCGGCCCGCCGAGGCGGCGCTCAACCGTGACTTTCGCAGGTTTGAAGCCGGCGCGCACCCCTCCAACACCGCCAAACCGGAGTTCGCCGACGGTCCACGCGCGGCGCGGTTGGCTGCGACGCTGGGCCTCGACATGGACCCGCGGTCGTCGGCTCCGCGGCGTGCCATCGAGGTCTACCCGCATCCGGCGACCGTGGTGCTGTTGCGGCTGGCGCGAACCCTCAAGTACAAGGCCAAACCCGGCCGCGACCTCGACCGGCTCAAGTCGGAGCTGCTGCTGCTGATGGACGGCATCGAAAAGCTTGCGCACGCCCCGGTGCCGTTGTGCGTTGCAAGCCACGATGGCTGGGTGGAGCTGCGCCGGCGAGTGGTCACCGCGCAACGCAAAAGCGAACTGCGCCGCGCCGAAGATCCGGTCGATGCCGTCGTCTGCGCCTATGTCGCGCTGTACGCCCAGCGCTGCCCGGCCGGCGTAACGATCTACGGCGACTTCGCCACTGGGTACATCGTGACGCCTTCGCTGCCTGTCGACCCGGGCCGCCCCTAAGACGTCAGATCCGCACCGGTCGCGTATCGATGGGTGCGAGCACGTCGATGAGTTCGACGATCGTTGCAAGTGCAGCCGCATAGGGATCGCGGCCTTCGACCAGGGCGCAGACGACCGAGCCGTCGACCGAGCAGATCAGCGTGCGGACCAGCTCAATTTGCACGGATCGGCCCGATCGCTCGACGGCCTCGGCCACGGCCTCGGCCCGCTGCAGCAGGTTACGGCGCATCGTCTCACGCAACGCCGGCAGGCGGGTGCAGGCGATATGTCGCTCGTGGCGCGAGATCAGCTGCTCGGCGAGTCCCGGACCGGACGCGTCTTCGCCCACAAGCAGATCAACGAGCACCTCAGCGGTGGTCTCGGGGCCGCGGCGCCGCCGGGACAGGCTGGTGACCCGCGCCCGCAGCTGCGCAACCTCGATCATCCCGATGTGTTCGACGGCGCGTGCGATCAAATCGTCGAGAGACGAGAAGTAGTAAGTGGTAGACGCCAGGGGCAGGCCGGCCCGCCGAGCCACCGCCCGGTGTCGCACCGCTTCGAACCCGCCTTCGGCAAGCAGCTCGGCGGCAGCGCTCACGAGCGCATACCGCCGCCGTTCTCCTTTTGGAGTAACTGCTGCAGTCACGAGTAGCCATCGTGCCAGTCAAAGTGGTACTGCATTGCCATTTTGGCCAAACGACCATGGCATGATTGCCCGCATGCCCGACTTGAGCCGCCGCGCCGTGCTCGGTCTTGGTGCCAGCACGGCCGTCGGCGCGGTCGGCGCATATGCCCTTGACATCCTGTTACAGCCCCGAACATCTCAGGCCATGCCGGTGGCCACTCCCGTTTCCAAGGCCGGCACCCACGCGCCGTTGGCGCCGGCGCCGACCACACCGCTCGGGCCGTCCCCCACTCAGGCGGCGCCCACGATGGTGACCGGCTCCTTCGTGTCGGCGGCACGCGGTGGGATATCGACCAACTGGGCGATCGCGCGTCCGCCGGGCCAGACCAAGGCGCTGCGACCCGTGATAGCGCTGCACGGTAAGGGCAGTGACGCGTCGACCGTGATGGCCGGCGGCGTCGAACAGGGTCTGGCCGAGGCCGTCAACGCCGGGCTGCCGCCATTTGCGGTGGTCGCCGTCGACGGCGGCGGCAGCTATTGGCACAAGCGGGCTTCCGGCGAGGACGCCGGGGCCATGGTGCACAACGAGCTGATCCCGATGCTGGACAGCCAGAGTCTGGACACGTCGCGGGTGGCGTTTTTGGGGTGGTCGATGGGCGGCTACGGCGCGTTGCTGCTCGGCGGTCGGTTGGGACCCGCGCGCACCGCGGCGATTTGTGCGGTGAGCCCGGCGCTGTGGCTGTCGTCCGGGGCGGCCGCGCCCGGTGCGTTCGACGGGTCCGACGACTTTTCGGCGAACTCGGTGTTCGGAATGCCCGCGCTGGCATCCATTCCGATTCGGGTGGATTGCGGCGACAGTGATCCGTTCTACGCGGCGACCAAAGAGTTCATTGCTCAACTGCCCAACCCGCCCGCGGGCGGTTTTTCGCCCGGCGGGCACAACGCGGAGTTCTGGAGCTCGCAACTGCCGGCCGAGCTGACCTGGATGGCGCCGCTGCTGACGGCCTGATTGCCGGGGCCGGACCGCGAGCTGGGGGCACGGCGAAAAATCACTCCGGAAATCGCCGCAGCGTTACGCTCGCGGACGTGACCGCACCCTTCGGTTGGAACTTTCCTTACGCCTGGCCACGAAAGCCCATCCTGGCGGCAAACGTCGTGTGCACATCACAGCCGCTCGCCGCCCAAGCGGGCCTTCGGATGCTCGCCGAGGGTGGCAGCGCGGTGGACGCGGCTATCGCCACCGCCATCACTCTCACAATCGTGGAACCGGTGTCCAACGGCATCGGCTCGGACGCTTTCGCCATCGTCTGGGACGGCGAGCGGTTGCACGGACTCAACGCATCGGGCCGCTCGCCCGCGGCCTGGACGCCGGAATACTTCGGCGGCAACGCTGTTCCCACGCTCGGCTGGAATTCGGTGACCGTTCCCGGCGCCGTGTCCGCGTGGGCCGAGCTGCACGCCAAGTTCGGAAAGCTGCCGTTCGAGAAGCTCTTCGAGCCCGCGATCTCCTATGGCCGCAACGGCTTTCTGGTTTCGCCGACCATTGCGGAACAATGGGCGGCGCAGGTGCCGCTGTTCAAGGACCAGCCCGGGTTCGGCGAGGCGTTCTTGCCCGCCGGACGCGCACCGAAACCCGGTGAGCTGTTCAGGTTTCCCGACCATGCGGCCACGCTCGAACAGATCGCCGCAACCAACGGCGAGGCGTTCTATCGCGGCGAACTGGCGGCCAAAATCGAAGCGCATGCATCGGCCAACGGCGGGGCCATGCGTGCCGGCGACCTGGCCGCTCACCGCGCCGACTGGGTTGACACGATCCGCACCACCTACCGTGGATACGCGGTGCACGAGATACCGCCCAACGGCCAGGGGATCGTGGCGCTGATCGCTCTGGGAATTCTGGAGCATTTCGACATGTCTTCGTTGCCAGCCGATTCGGCTGACAGCGCGCATCTGCAGATCGAAGCCGTGAAGCTGGCCTTCGCCGACGCGCACGCCTATGTCGCCGACATCGACCACATGGTGTTACCTCCCGAACGCCTGTTGGACAAGGACTACCTGCGGCAGCGCGCGACCCTGATCGATCCGAAGCGGGCAAAGCCGGCATCCGCGGGCACCCCGAACGGGGGCACCGTGTATCTGACCGCCGCCGACGGGGCGGGGGTGATGGTGTCGATGATCCAGTCGAACTACCTGGGATTCGGCTCCGGTGTGGTGGTGGGGGGCACCGGCATTTCGCTGCAGAACCGGGGTGCGAATTTCGCTGTCGCTCCGGGCCATCCGAACCGGGTCGGGCCCAACAAGCGTCCGTACCACACGATCATTCCGGGCTTTGTCACCAAAGACGGCGCCCCGGTGATGAGCTTCGGAGTGATGGGCGGCACGATGCAACCGCAAGGCCATGTGCAAGTAATCGTGCGCGTCGCCGACCACGGCCAGAATCCGCAGGCGGCTTGTGACGGCCCCCGGTTCCGGTGGATACAGGGAACCCAGATCAGTTGCGAGAACGGCTTCCCGCGGTCGACGCTCGACGAGCTCCGGCAGCGCGGGCACGACCTGGTTGCCGTGGACGACTACAACCAGTTCGGCAGCTGCCAGGCGATCTGGCGCCTCGAGGACGGATATTTTGCGGCCAGTGATCCACGACGCGATGGCCAAGCCGCGGCGTTCTAGCCGGTTAGCGGATGACGACTTATAGGAGCTGGGCGACGCCGAGCAGCTCTTTGGCTTTGGCTTCGCCCAGCGCCTTTCCGTATTTGCGGAATTGCCCGACGAAGAGATCGGCCGCGGCCGGGCCCGCCGGCCGCGGCGCGGGACCGTCGAGGAAAACATAATTCAGCCAGTCGAAGATCGCGGCCTGGGCGTAGCTCAATCCACCCATTTGGCAGTGACTTGACGCGCCTTCGGCCCGGGTGAACAGCCGGATATAGCGGTCGCATTTGAGGGCCAGCATGAAGTCGAGCATGTCGATGATGATCTCGGCCGACGGCGCGGCAGCGTCGCGGATGTCGTCCTCGCTGAAGAGGAAGAACATCGGGTGCTGGTAGCGGTCCGTGACATCCTTGACGCTGAAGGGCTGGTAGACCCGCACCCATTCGTGGGCATTTCGGATGCCGAGGGTCCACGCCGAGTGTTGAAAGCCCCAGCGGGCCGGGGTATTAACCTTCATCATCAGCTTGAACGCAGCGTCCATGAACGTGGTGTTCTTGAGCAGTCCCTTCATCCCGGCCCGGGCGGCCGCGCCGCAGTCGACGACAAGCGAGTTGGGGATACAGGCGCGAATCCGTTGGTCGAGCGCACCCCGGGT
>NZ_JBKQOI010000352.1:0-23706 GCF_052145595.1 Mycobacterium sp.
GGTGAGCTCGGCGTGCACATGGTCAGCGACGGCGGCACCCGCCCCTACCGGGTGCACTACCGGGATCCGTCCTTCACCAACCTGCAGTCGGTGGCCGCGATGTGCGAGGGCGGGATGGTCGCCGATCTGATCAGCGCGGTCGCCAGCATCGACCCGGTCATGGGCGGGGTGGACCGGTGACCGGCCCGCAGGGCCAGCCGGTGTTCATCCGGCTCGGTCCGCCACCCGAAGAGCCCAACCAGTTCGTCGTTGACGGTGCGCCGCAGTCGTATTCACCGGAGGTGCGGGCGCGCCTCGAGGTCGACGCCAAGGAGATCATCGGCCGCTATCCCAACAACCGCTCGGCGCTGCTGCCTTTGCTGCACCTGGTGCAATCCGAGGATTCGTATCTGACACCGGCGGGTCTGGAGTTCTGCGGCGAACAGCTGGGCCTGACCGGGGCCGAGGTCTCGGCGGTGGCCAGCTTCTACACCATGTACCGCCGCGGTCCGACCGGCGACTACCTGGTCGGTGTCTGCACCAACACGCTGTGCGCCGTCATGGGTGGCGACGCCATATTCGAGACGCTGGTAAACCATCTGGGCGTCCGCAACGACCAGACCACGCCCGACGGCAAGATCACCCTGCAACACATCGAATGCAACGCCGCTTGCGATTTCGCACCCGTGGTGATGGTCAACTGGGAATTCTTCGACAACCAGACGCCGGAGTCGGCGCGCGAACTCGTCGACTCGCTGCGTACCGGCAAGCCCGCGCCACCCACCCGCGGCGCGCCGCTGTGCGCGTTCCGCGAAACGTCGCGCATCCTGGCCGGCCTGCCCGACCCGCGCCCCGACCAAGGCCAGGGTGGCGCCGGCGCTGCAACTTTGGCGGGTCTGCAGGTGGCCAACGAACTCGGCATGCAAGCGCCGCCCGCACCCGACTCACCAGCGGCCGGGAAAGGACAGTGATGGCTGCCGCAGGCGCCCAGGCAACGCCGTTGACTCCGGTGATCAGCCGCTACTGGGACGATCCCGAGTCGTGGACGTTGCAGACCTACCAACGCCACGACGGCTACCTGGCCATGAAGAAGGCCCTGGCAATGGAGCCCGACGCGGTGATCGGAGCCGTCAAGGACTCCGGGCTGCGGGGTCGCGGCGGCGCGGGCTTCGGGACCGGGACCAAGTGGTCGTTCATCCCGCAGGGCGACAGCGGCGCGGCGGCCAAGCCGCACTACCTGGTGGTCAATGCCGACGAGTCGGAACCCGGTACGTGCAAAGACATCCCGCTGATGCTGGCGACGCCGCACGTGCTCATCGAGGGCGTCATCATCGCCGCGTACGCGATCCGGGCCAGCCACGCGTTCATCTATGTGCGCGGTGAGGTGCTGCCGGTGTTGCGCCGCCTGCAGAATGCGGTGGCCGAGGCCTACGCCGCCGGTTACCTGGGCCGTGACATCAACGGTTCGGGCTTCGACCTGGAACTGGTGGTACACGCCGGCGCAGGCGCCTACATCTGCGGCGAGGAAACCGCCCTGCTCGACTCCCTGGAAGGCCGGCGCGGCCAGCCGCGGCTCCGCCCGCCCTTCCCCGCGGTGGCCGGGCTTTACGGCTGCCCCACGGTGATCAACAACGTCGAAACCATTGCCAGTGTCCCGTCGATCATCCTCAACGGGGTCGAATGGTTCCGTTCGATGGGCACCGAGAAATCGCCCGGCTTCACGCTGTATTCGCTGTCCGGGCACGTCACCCGGCCGGGCCAGTACGAGGCCCCGCTCGGTATCACGTTGCGCGAGTTGCTCGCTTACGCCGGAGGTGTGCGCGCCGGGCACCGGCTCAAGTTCTGGACGCCCGGCGGGTCCTCGACACCGCTCCTCACCGACGAGCACCTCGACGTGCCGCTGGACTACGAGGGCGTGGGCAGCGCCGGCTCGATGCTGGGCACCAAGGCGCTCGAGATCTTCGACGAGACCACGTGCTTGGTGCGCGCGGTGCGCCGCTGGACCGAGTTCTACAAGCACGAGTCGTGCGGGAAATGCACGCCGTGCCGCGAGGGCACCTTCTGGCTGGACAAGATCTACGAGCGGCTGGAAACGGGCGAGGGCACCCTCGAGGACATCGACAAGCTGTCGGACATCTCCGACACCATCCTGGGAAAGTCGTTCTGCGCGTTGGGCGATGGCGCCGCGAGCCCGGTGATGTCGTCGATCCAGCACTTCCGCGACGAGTACGTCGCCCACGTCGAAGGAGGCGGTTGCCCGTTCGACCCCCAAGAATCCATGCTCACGTCCAATGGAAAGGTATGACCGCCTGATGACAAGCGTTTCTGGTGCGGCCAAACCTGAGACCGGCGACGAGGTGAGCCGGCCGGAGATGGTGACATTGACCATCGACGACGTCGAAATCAGCGTTCCCAAGGGAACTCTGGTGATTCGTGCGGCCGAGCTGATGGGCGTCCAGATCCCGCGGTTCTGCGACCACCCGCTGCTGGACCCGGTGGGCGCGTGCCGGCAGTGCCTGGTTGAGGTTGAGGGACAACGCAAACCGATGGCATCGTGCACCACCGTCGCCACCGACGACATGGTGGTGCGCACCCAACTCACCTCGGCGGCCGCCGACAAGGCCCAGCACGGCGTCATGGAGCTGCTGCTGATCAACCATCCGCTGGACTGCCCGATGTGCGACAAGGGCGGCGAATGCCCCCTGCAGAACCAGGCAATGTCCAATGGCCGGGCCGATTCCCGATTCACCGATGTCAAACGGACGTTCGCCAAGCCGATCAACATCTCCTCGCAGGTGCTGCTGGATCGCGAGCGCTGCATCCTGTGTGCTCGCTGCACGCGGTTCTCCGCGCAGATCGCCGGCGATCCGTTCATCGACATGCAGGAGCGTGGCGCCCTGCAGCAAGTCGGCATTTACGCCAATGAGCCGTTCGACTCCTACTTTTCGGGCAACGCGGTGCAGATCTGCCCGGTCGGCGCGCTGACCGGGACCGCATACCGTTTCCGCGCCCGGCCTTTCGACCTGGTCTCCAGCCCGAGCGTGTGCGAGCACTGCGCCTCGGGGTGCGCGCAGCGCACCGACCACCGCCGCGGCAAGGTGCTGCGCCGGCTGGCCGGTGACGACCCCGAAGTCAACGAAGAGTGGAACTGCGACAAAGGCCGGTGGGCCTTCAATTACGCGACCCAACCGGACGTGATCACCACTCCCCTGATCCGGGATGCCGACGGCACGCTGCAACCCGCGTCATGGTCCCACGCCGTGACCGTCGCCACCGAGGGACTCGAAGCCGCGCGCGGGCGCACCGGCGTGCTCGTCGGCGGCCGGGTGACCTGGGAAGACGCCTACGCCTACAGCAAGTTCGCGCGAATCACGCTGGACACCAACGACATCGACTTCCGCGCCCGTCCGCATTCGGTCGAGGAGGCCGACTTCCTGGCCGCGTGCATCGCCGGCCGGCCGGTGACCGTCAGCTACTCCGACCTGGAATCGGCGCCGGTGGTGGTGCTCGTCGGGTTCGAGCCGGAAGACGAGTCGCCCATCGTGTTCTTGCGGTTGCGCAAGGCCGCCCGCAAACACGGCGTGCCGGTGTATGCGATCGCGCCGTTCGCCACCCGCGCGCTGGAGAAGATGTCGGGGCGGTTGCTCAAGACCGTTCCCGGCGCCGAAGCCGCCACGCTGGGCGGGCTGGCCACCGGTGAGGTGGCTGACCTGCTATCCAAGCCGGGCGCGGTCATCATGGTCGGAGAACGCCTGGCCACGGTGCCCGGCGCATTGTCCGCCACGGCCCGACTCGCCGGCGCTACCGGCGCCCGGCTCGCGTGGGTGCCGCGCCGGGCCGGCGAGCGTGGCGCGCTGGAGGCCGGCGCGCTGCCCACGCTGCTGCCCGGCGGCCGTCCGGTTGCCGACGACGCCGCTCGCGCGCAGGTTGCCGCGGCGTGGAGCGTCGACGAATTGCCTTCTGCGGTGGGGCGAGACGCCGAGGGAATCCTGTCCGCCGCGGCCGACGGGTCCCTGGGCGCGCTGCTGGTCGGCGGCATCGAGCCCGCCGACTTCGCCGATCCCGACGCGGTGCTGGCCGCGCTGGACGCCGGCGGCTTCATCGTCAGCCTGGAACTGCGGCACAGCGCCGTCACCGAACGCGCCGACGTGGTGTTCCCGGTCGCACCGACAACGCAGAAATCCGGCGCCTTCGTCAACTGGGAGGGCCGCTACCGCGGGTTCGCGCCCGCACTGCACGGCAGCACCCAGCGAGCCGGCCAGTCAGACCATCAGGTGCTCGACGCGCTGGCCGACGAGATGGGTGTCTACCTCGGAATGACCAACGTCGAGACGGCCCGCGAAGAGGTGTCCGGGCTGGGCAGCTGGGACGGCAAACACGCCGCCGTCCCGCGGGTCGCTACCCCGGCACCGGCCGAGCCCGAGCAGGGGCAGGCCGTGCTGACCGGTTGGCGGTTGCTGCTCGACGAGGGCCGAGCGCAGGACGGCGAACCGTATCTGGCCGGCACCGCACGCAAATCCGTCGTTCGTCTGTCGGCCGATACCGCCGCCGAGATCGGTGCCGCCGACGGCGATGAGGTCACCGCCAGCACGTCGCGCGGGTCGATCACGCTGCCGCTGACCATCACCGACATGCCCGACCGGGTGGTGTGGCTTCCGTTGAACTCGCCGGGTTCGGCGGTGCATCGGCAACTGGGTGTGACTATCGGCAGCATCGTGGGAATCGGAGTTGGCTCATGACCCCATTGACCGCGTTCGGACACGATCCCTGGTGGCTGGTACTGGGCAAGGCGCTGGCGATCTTCGTGTTCCTCATGCTGAACGTGCTGGTCGCGATTCTGGCCGAGCGCAAGATCCTGGGCTGGATGCAGTTGCGGCCCGGCCCCAACCGGGCGGGGCCGTGGGGCACCCTGCAGAGTCTGGCCGACGGGATCAAGCTGGCGCTGAAAGAGAGCATCACCCCCAAGGGCGTTGACAAGTTCGTGTACTTCGCGGCGCCGGTCATCTCGACGATCCCCGCGTTCACCGCGTTCGCGTTCATCCCGTTCGGTCCGGAGGTGTCGGTTTTCGGCCACCGCACGCCTTTGCAGCTGACCGACCTGCCGGTCGCGGTGCTGTTCATCCTGGGGCTCTCGGCGATCGGGGTGTACGGCATCGTGCTCGCCGGTTGGTCGTCGGGATCCACCTACCCGCTGCTGGGCGGTGTCCGATCCACCGCCCAGGTCATCTCCTACGAGGTCGCGATGGGGCTGTCGTTCGCGGGGGTGTTCCTCTACGCCAGCTCCATGTCGACCTCGGAGATCGTGGCCGCCCAGGACCGGGTCTGGTACGTGTTCCTGTTGCTGCCGTCGTTCGTGATCTACCTCATCTCGATGGTCGGCGAGACCAACCGGGCACCATTCGACTTGCCCGAGGCCGAGGGCGAGCTGGTCGCGGGATTCCACACCGAATACTCATCGCTGAAGTTCGCGATGTTCATGTTGGCCGAGTACGTCAACATGATGACTGTTTCGTCACTCGCCACCGTCATGTTCTTCGGTGGCTGGCATGCTCCCTGGCCGCTGAACATGTGGGCCGGGGCAAACACCGGTTGGTGGCCGGTGCTCTGGTTCACCGCCAAGTTGTGGACGTTCCTCTTCATCTATTTCTGGTTGCGCGCCAGCCTGCCCCGGCTGCGCTATGACCAGTTCATGGCGCTGGGCTGGAAACTGCTGATCCCGGCCTCGCTGGTGTGGGTGTTGATCGCGGCGGTGATCCGCACGCTGCGCAACCAGGGTTACCAGCATTGGACCCCGATTCTGGTGGTCAGCAGCCTCGTCGTGGCCGTGGCGCTGGTGTCGCTGCTGCGAAAGCCGTTCACCGCGCCCAGTATTCGCTCGATGGAGCGACAGCTGCGCCGGCAGGCCAAACAAATCCCGGGCCCGGAAAGCACTGCACCGGTATTCCCGACACCGCCGCTGCCGATGAAGCCTTTGGCAGCTGCGAGCAAGGAGAAAGCACGTGGCTAATTTCCTCGACGCCGTGGCCGGATTCGGCGTCACGTTCGGGTCGATGTTCAAAAAGCATGTCACCGAGGAGTACCCGGAAAAACCGGGCCCGGTCGCGCCGCGCTATCACGGCCGTCACCAACTCAACCGGTATCCGGACGGTCTGGAGAAATGCATCGGCTGCGAGTTGTGCGCCTGGGCCTGCCCGGCCGACGCGATCTACGTCGAGGGCGCCGACAACACCGAAGAGCAACGGTTTTCGCCGGGAGAACGCTACGGCCGGGTGTACCAGATCAACTATCTGCGTTGCATCGGCTGCGGTCTGTGCATCGAGGCGTGCCCGACCCGGGCGCTGACGATGACGAACGACTACGAGATGGCCGACGACAACCGCGCCGACCTGATCTATGAAAAGGACCGGCTGCTGGCCCCGCTGCTGCCCGAGATGGCCGCGCCGCCGCATCCCAGGGCGCTCGGCGCCACCGACAAGGACTACTACCAGGGCAATGTGACCGCAGATGGCTTGCGCGAGCCCGACAACGCCGGACCCAAAGCCGGAGGGGCCAGGTGATTGCCGTGCTTGCCAGCGACTTGGCCACGGAAACCATCGTCCGCACCTCCACCGGTGAGGCCGTGACGTTTTGGGTGCTGGGCGCGCTGGCGCTGGTCGGCGCGCTCGGGGTGGTGCTTGCGGTCAACGCGGTGTACTCGGCGATGTTCCTGGCGATGACGATGATCATCCTGGCGGTGTTCTACATGGTCCAGGACGCACTGTTCTTGGGTGTCGTTCAAGTCGTGGTCTACACCGGCGCGGTGATGATGCTGTTCTTGTTCGTGCTGATGCTGATCGGTGTGGACTCCGCGGAATCCCTGAAGGAGACGCTGCAGGGGCAACGAGTCGCCGCGGTGCTCACCGGCGTCGGGTTCGGCCTTCTGCTGCTTGCCGGCATCGGCAACGTGGCGACCGGAGGTTTCGTCGGACTAACCGCCGCCAACGCCAACGGCAACGTCGAAGGATTGGCGGCACTGATCTTTTCGCGTTATCTCTGGGCCTTCGAGCTCACCAGCGCGTTGCTGATCACCGCCGCCGTTGGCGCGATGGTGCTGGCGCACCGGGAACGTTTCGAGCGCCGCAAGACGCAGCGGGAACTCTCGCAGGAGCGGTTCCGCCCCGGCGGGCACCCCACTCCCATGCCGAACCCGGGTATCTACGCACGGCACAACGCGGTTGACGTGGCGGCGCTGCTGCCGGACGGCTCGTACTCGGACCTGTCGGTCTCCAGCATCCTGCGCATCCGCGACGCCGACGGCAAAGAGATCCCGTCCCCCGAAGCCGTCAAAGGCGGCACCTCGTGAATCCGGCCAATTACCTTTACCTTTCGGCGCTGCTGTTCACCATCGGGGCCTCCGGTGTGCTGTTGCGCCGCAACGCCATCGTGATGTTCATGTGCGTCGAGCTGATGCTCAACGCCGTCAACCTGGCGTTCGTCACGTTCGCGCGGATGCATGGCCAGCTGGACGGACAGATGATCGCGTTCTTCACCATGGTGGTGGCCGCCGCAGAGGTCGTCATCGGCCTGGCCATCATCATGACGATCTTCCGTGCCCGCAAATCGGCGTCGGTCGACGACGCGAATCTACTCAAAGGCTGAGAACGCCAAGATGACTCATTACACCTGGCTGCTGGTGGCACTGCCACTGGCGGGTGCCGCGATCCTGCTGTTCGGCGGCAGGCGCACCGACGCGTGGGGGCATTGGCTGGGCTGCGCCGCCGCGCTTGGCGCATTCGGGGTGGGCGCCACGCTGCTCTCCGACTTGCTCAGCCGCGACAGCGCTGACCGCGTCATCCACCAAAAGCTGTTCACCTGGATCCCTGTCGGCCAACTCCAGGTGGATCTCGGGCTGCAGATCGACCAATTGTCGATGTGCTTCGTGCTGCTGATCACCGGCGTGGGGTCGCTGATCCACATCTATTCGGTCGGCTACATGGCCGAGGATCCCGACCGCCGTCGGTTCTTCGGTTATCTCAACCTGTTTTTGGCCTCGATGCTGCTGCTGGTGGTCGCCGACAACTACGTGGTGCTCTACGTCGGATGGGAAGGCGTCGGCCTGGCCTCCTATCTGCTGATCGGCTTCTGGTATCACAAGCCGACGGCGGCCACGGCGGCCAAGAAGGCGTTCGTGATGAACCGGGTCGGTGACGCCGGCCTGGCCCTGGGCATGTTCCTGATGTTCAGCACCTTCGGGACGCTTTCGTATGCGGGAGTGTTCGCCGGCGCGCCCGCCGCCGGCCGCGGCGCATTGACTGCGATGGGGTTGCTGTTGCTGCTGGGTGCCTGCGCCAAGTCCGCGCAGGTTCCGCTGCAGGCCTGGTTGGGTGACGCGATGGAGGGTCCCACCCCGGTGTCCGCGCTCATCCACGCCGCCACCATGGTGACCGCCGGCGTCTACCTGATCGTGCGGTCCAACCCGCTGTACAACCTGGCGCCCGACGCGCAGCTGGGCGTCGTCATCGTCGGCGCGGTCACGCTGCTTCTCGGGGCGTTCATCGGCTGCGCGAAGGACGACATCAAGCGCGCGTTGGCGGCGTCGACGATGAGCCAGATTGGCTACATGGTGCTCGCCGCCGGCCTGGGCCCGGCCGGCTACGCCTTCGCGATCATGCATCTGCTCACCCACGGTTTCTTCAAGGCCGGCTTGTTCCTCGGTTCCGGCGCGGTGATCCACGCGATGCACGAAGAGCAGAACATGCGCCGTTACGGTGGTCTGCGCGCCGCGCTGCCGATCACGTTCGCAACGTTCGGACTCGGATATCTGGCGATCATCGGCGTGCCGCCGTTCGCGGGCTTCTTCTCCAAGGACGCCATCATCGAGGCGGCGCTGGGCGCCGGCGGGACCCGGGGCTACGTGCTGGGTGGGGCGGCGCTGCTCGGCGCCGGTGTCACCGCGTTCTACATGACGCGGGTCATGCTGATGACGTTCTTCGGCCAAAAGCGTTGGGCCCCGGGCAGCCATCCGCACGAGGCGCCGGCCTTGATGACGTGGCCGATGATCCTGCTCGCCGTCGGCTCGGTGTTCTCCGGCTTCCTGCTGGCGTGGCGTGGCACCCTGCAACACTGGCTCGAACCGGTCGTCGGGGCTCGCGAAGAAGTGACCCACGCCTTCCCGGCCTGGGTCAGCACCGCGCTGGCGCTGGGAGTGGTCGCCATCGGCATCGCGGTGGCCTACCGGATGTACGCCACCGCGCCCATTCCCAGTGTGGCCCCCGTCCGGGTCTCGGCGTTCACGACTGCCGCACGCGCCGACCTCTACGGCGATGCCTTCAACGAGGAGGTGTTCATGCGCCCCGGCGCACAACTGACTGAAGCGCTGGTCGAATTCGACAACGCGGGTGTGGACGGCTCGGTCAATGCACTGGCGGCACTGATAGGCCGGACTTCGAATAGGCTGCGGCGGCTGCAAACCGGCTTCGTCCGCAACTACGCATTGTCGATGCTGGCGGGCGCCGTGCTGGTGGTCGCGCTGATCCTGGCGGTGAAGCTGTGGTGAGTGAGGCTTTCCAAACCGATGTGCCATGGCTGAGCGTGCTGTGGCTGGTGCCGCTGGCAGGCTCCGTGCTGATCATCCTGCTGCCGCCGGGGCTGCGGCAGCTCGCCAAGTGGGCCGGCCTGGTGTTCGGCGTGCTGACGCTGGCGGTGGCGATCGTCGTCGCCGTCGGTTTCAAGACCGGTGGCGCCACTTACCAGTTCGTCGAAAGCCATCGGTGGATACCGGCGTTCGGTGCCGGCTACTCCCTCGGTGTGGACGGCATCGCGGTGGTGCTGGTGCTGCTGACCGCGGTGCTGATTCCGCTGCTACAGATCGCCGGCTGGGACGATGGCGGCGAGCGCAGCCGCGGCGTACAGGCCTACGTCGCCTTGACGCTGGCCATCGAGTCGATGGTGCTGATCTCGGTGATCGCGCTGGACGTGTTGCTGTTCTACGTGTTCTTCGAGGCGATGCTCGTCCCGATGTACTTCCTGATCGGCGGCTTCGGCCAAGGCCGGAACAGGTCACGCGCAGCGGTGAAGTTCTTGCTGTACAACCTGTTCGGCGGTCTGATCATGCTGGCCGCGGTGATCGGGCTGTATGTGGTGACCGCGCAGCACGGTTCGGGCACGTTCGACTTCCGTGACATCGTGGCCGGCGTCGCCTCCGGCCGCTACGGCGCGGACCCCGCGGTGTTCAAGGCGCTGTTCCTGGGCTTCATGTTCGCGTTCGCGATCAAGGCCCCGCTGTGGCCTTTCCACCGCTGGCTGCCCGACGCCGCGGTCGAGGCCACACCGGCGACCGCGGTGCTGATGATGGCGGTGATGGACAAGGTCGGCACCTTCGGCATGCTGCGCTATTGCCTGCAGCTGTTCCCGAGCGCCTCAACGTATTTCCGTCCGCTGATCATCGTGTTGGCCGTCATCGGGGTGATCTACGGCGCGATCGTGGCGATCGGCCAGACCGACATCATGCGCCTGATCGCCTACACCTCGATCTCGCACTTCGGGTTCATCATCCTGGGCATCTTCGTGATGACCAGTCAGGGTCAGAGCGGGTCGACGCTGTACATGCTCAACCACGGCCTGTCCACCGCGGCGGTGTTCCTGATCGCGGGCTTCCTGATTTCCCGGCACGGCAGCCGGGCGATCGCCGACTACGGTGGCGTGCAGAAGGTGGCACCGATCCTTGCGGGCACGTTCCTGGTCTCGGCCATGGCCACGCTCTCGCTGCCCGGTCTGGCGCCGTTCATCAGCGAATTCCTAGTGCTGTTGGGGACTTTCAACCGGTACTGGCTGGCGGCGGCATTCGGCGTTACCGCGCTGGTCCTGTCGGCCATCTACATGTTGTGGCTCTATCAGCGGGTGATGGCCGGGCCGGTGGCTCGCGGCAACGAACGAATCGGCGACCTGAGGGCGCGCGAAATGATCGTCGTCGCACCGTTGATTGCGCTGCTGATCATGCTCGGGGTCTACCCCAAGCCGGTGCTGGACTTGATCAATCCCGCGGTTGAGAACACCATGACCACCATCGGCCAGCATGATCCCGCGCCGAGCGTGCCACCGGGTAGCGGCCTGCCCCGGACAGCCGAAGGATCGCACTGATGACCCTCCCCACCCCCAGCGTCGAGTACTTCCTGCTGTGCCCGATGCTCATCGTCTTCGGCATCGCGGTGGCCGGCGTGCTGGTGGAAGCGTTCCTGCCCAGGCGAATTCGCTACGGCGCCCAGGTGACGCTCGGTCTCGGCGGTTTGGTCGCGGCATTCATCGCGGTCATCGTGGTGAGCCGCTCGGTTGAAGCGTCCGGCCGCGCGGCGGTGCTGGGCGCGGTGGCCATTGATCGACCGGCGCTGTATTTGCAGGGCACCGTGCTGCTGGTCGCGATGCTGGCGGTCGTCTTCATCGCAGAACGGGCGCAAGCCAAGACGGAAAGCAAGGCGGCAGTGGGGGCGGCCCACGGCGCCGGATTGGATTCCTTTACCCCGCAGGCGTCCGCGGTTCCCGGCAGCGACGCCGAGCGCGAGGCGGAGCGGGCCGGGGCCGCGCAGACGGAACTCTTCCCGCTGTTGATGCTGTCCGTTGGCGGCATGATGGTGTTTCCCGCGTCCAACGACCTGTTGACGATGTTCGTGGCGCTGGAAGTTCTGTCGTTGCCCCTCTACCTGATGTGCGGGCTGGCCCGTCATCGCCGCCTGCTGTCGCAGGAAGCCGCGATGAAGTACTTCCTGCTGGGCGCGTTCTCGTCGGCGTTCTTCCTCTACGGTGTGGCGCTGCTCTACGGCGCGACCGGCACGCTCCTGCTGCCCGGGATCCGGAACGCGCTTGCAGCCCACGGCGATAGCTCAATGGCGTTGATCGGCGTCGGACTGCTGTCGGTCGGTCTGCTGTTCAAAGTGGGCGCTGTCCCCTTCCACTCCTGGATTCCCGACGTCTACCAGGGCGCGCCCACCCCGATCACCGGGTTCATGGCGGCGGCCACGAAGGTCGCGGCGTTCGGCGCGCTGCTGCGGGTGGTCTACGTCGCGCTGCCTCCGCTGCACGACCAGTGGCGTCCGGTGCTGTGGGCGATTTCGATCCTGACCATGGCGGTGGGCACCATCACGGCGGTGAACCAGACCGATGTCAAACGGATGCTGGCCTATTCGTCGGTCGCACACGTGGGGTTCATCCTCACGGGTGTCATCGCCGACAACTCGGCGGGCCTTTCCGCCACGCTGTTCTATCTGGTCGCCTACAGCTTCAGCACGGTCGGCGCGTTCGCCATTGTGGGCCTGATCCGCAACGCCGACGGCGTCGAAGACGCCACCCTGTCGCACTGGGCGGGGCTCGGACAGCGTTCACCCATTGTGGGCGTGATGTTTTCGATGTTTCTGTTGGCCTTCGCCGGCATTCCGCTGACGAGCGGATTCGTCAGCAAGCTCGCGGTGTTCAAGGCCGCCGCCCAGGGCGGCGCGGCGCCGCTGGTGATCATCGGTGTGGTCGCCAGCGGTGTCGCCGCATACTTCTACGTGCGGGTGATCGTGTCGATGTACTTCACCGAAGCGACCGACGACACTCCACACGTGGTGGCGCCCGGCATCTTGAGCAAGGCCGCCATCGCGGTATGTGCCTCGGTCACAATAATTTTGGGCGTCTTCCCGCAGCCGCTGCTCAACCTGGCCGACCACGCCGCCCAGTTGCTGCGCTGAGCTGACGCACGAAGGGCATCGGGCCCCTCTACGCCCTGCCGAAGATACCGGCCTGGTCGTCGCCCTGGTTGAAGGCGCCCGCGCTGAAGTTGCCCAAATTGCCGATACCCGTGCTCGAATCGCCGGAGTTCCAGATGCCGCGGCTGTCTTGGCCTGGGTTCAGGAAGCCTACGTTGCCTACGCCCGTGTTGAACATGCCCACGTTGGTGGCGCCCGAGTTGTCGAAACCCGTCTGGAAGCTTCCCGTATTGAAAGAGCCAGAGCTGAACGTGGCAACGTTTTGGAACCCAGAGGAATCGTTGCCCGAGTTGAAGAAACCCGAGTCATTGATACCGGTACTACCGAAGCCCGACGAAGTCACACCGCTTGGGGTGCCCGCGCTGCCGAAGATGTGACCCAACAGACCAGGCGCCCGCGCAGGGATTGCCCTCGCGCCAAACGCGCGATCAACTCAAGAACGGCCGCGTCGCCAGGGCGTAGATCGCAAGGACTGCCAACGGCGCGGCAAGGGGCAACCACGGCAACTGTAGCGGGAACGACGCGGCGACCAGCCCGGCGAATGTAAACCCAACGGCGGCAACAAGTGTCGGCCAGCTCCACATCACCACGCCAGCGGGCGCGCCGACCGCATGGCGGCATATCAGGTAGGCGGCGGCGCAAAGTCCGGACCAGGCGGCAAACACAAGCGACGGATCGGACACCAAGATCGTGACCGCCGACAGCAACACGGCGAGCGTCGCCGCCGGGCGAAACACCAGTCCGACACCTACCGCAACCACAGCGGCTGCCCCCGCGGCGACTGCCGGCCCGTGGGCGCCAATGGCGGCAAGCCCCACCATCAACACCCCGAAGCCGGTCGACACGGCGAGTGCGGCCGGACGCGCGATTGAAATCATGTCACTGCTATCCCCTCAGCCGCCCGCGCACCCGACGCCGCCGATCCGGCAGCACACCCATCGACTGCTCCAAGCTGCGGTCCCCTCGCCACGACACGACGTCGACACCGATGGTGGCCATATCGCGATACATGGCGGAGCGCTGCATCGCCCACATCCGATCCACCAGGGGATCCAGCTGGCCTTCGAATGGCGAGCTGTCGAGGATGTCGACGGCGACGACGACATGGCCTCGCCTGCGGAGATCGATTAGCGCCAGCGCGAATTCGGTATCGAGCAACGTGGAGAACGCGATGACGATCGCCCCCGCGGGAACGGCCGCGCGCGGCGCCAGTGTGCCGGTAGTGTTTTCGAATCGGTCGCCGGCGCCGAGCACGGTATCGAGCACCCGGTAGAACTGGCGCTGTCCGATGTCGGCGCCAAGCCACCGCGGATGGTTCCCGCCCAGGGCGACGATCCCGGCGCGATCACCATGTCGCAACGCGCTCTGCACCACCTGCGCCGCGCCGCGAACCACTCGTTCGGTGGCCTCGGTCGCGGGCCCCACCGGCTGGCGATAGGTGTCGATCAGCACCACCACGTCGGCGGCGCGGTCGGTCAACCGCTGCGTCACATGTAATTGGCCGCGGCGTGCGCTCACCGGCCAGTTCACCGCACGCAGCTGGTCGCCGGGCACGTAGGGGCGAATGTCGGCGTACTCGACACCCGGGCCGATATGCCGCGTGAGATGCGCGCCCAGGCGGTCAAGCAATTCGGTCTGCGGGATTGGCGTCGACTGCGGCGGCGTCAGCGGAAACACGATGACATCGGCGGCATCGACGATGGCCGTCCCGGTCAGCAGCCCACCGCGCGCGATCACCTCGACCCGCGCCCGGATCGGATAGCGGCCCCAGCGTTGCGCCGTTGCGGCAACGGTTTTCGCTGGGCGGGAATCCGAATCGAGAACCTCGAGCTGCATGCCCTCCATTGAAGTAACCGTGAGCTCGACCGCCGAGGACTCGTCGACCCCGGATTCGTCTGTTACCCACACGATCAGCCGCACCTGCTCGTTTTCGAAGCATCGCTGCGAGCCGGGCTCGCCGTGCACCCGGATCCTCGGCGCCGGACGCTGCCAGCTGATCGAGCACAGCACCCCGAGCAGTGGTGCCGCGAAGGCGATCAGCTGCCAGCGGGCGCCGATCACGGCGGCGGCCAGCGCAACCCCGGCGCAGGTCGCCATTGCCCGCGTCAGTTGCGATGCGCGCCAGCAGAACTCGACTTCACGGCTCTCGATCACACCGGGCTCATCCGGTGCCCCCTTGCCCCCCACTGGTTCGAGGCACCGGCAAGCGCCGCAACAGTTCTCCGACGACATCGGCGCCCTGAATCTTTCGCACCCACATCTCCGGCCGCAACGTGATCCGGTGCGCAACCGCAGCGGTGGCAAGCGCCTTGACATCTTCGGGGATCACATAGTCGCGACCGAGCAGCAGCGCACGGGCGCGGGCGAGTTGAACCAGGTCGAGTTCCGCGCGCGGGCTGGCGCCCACCGCGACCTGCGGATGGTGCCGGGTGGCGGTGGCCAGCGACACCACATAGTGCAGAACGTCTTCGTGCACGGTCACCTGCTCGACCGATTCACGCATCGCCAGCAGATCGTGAGCGTCCACCACCTGATTGACCGTCGGCTCGGCCGAACCGCGTTCGAGGCGGCGGCGCAGCATCGAGGTCTCGTCTCGCTCGGAGAGGTAGCGCAGTTCCAGGCGGATCGCGAACCGATCCAGCTGCGCTTCGGGCAACGGGTAGGTGCCCTCGTACTCGATCGGGTTGTCGGTCGCCAAGACGATGAATGGCATTGGCAGTTTATGGGTTTCGCCGTCGATGCTCACCTGGCCCTCGGCCATCGCCTCCAGCAGCGCCGCCTGCGTCTTCGGCGGCGTGCGGTTGATCTCGTCGGCAAGCAGCAGGTTGGTGAAGATGGGTCCGGCACGGAACGCGAAGCGGCCCGACTGCATGTCGTAGATGGTCGAGCCGAGCAGGTCCGCAGGAAGCAGATCCGGGGTGAACTGCACCCGGGTGAATCGAAGCCCCAATGCGGCGGCGAAGGATCGTGCGATCAGCGTCTTGCCGAGGCCGGGCAGATCCTCGATGAGCACGTGGCCGCGCGCGAGTACCGCGATGAGGATGAGCGTGAGCGCGGATCGCTTGCCCACCACCACGCGTTCGATTTCGTCGAGCACCGCCTCGCAGTGTTCGGTGGTCTTACCCGCTGGCATAGCGGCCGGCAGTGTCATATCCGGGTAGCACCCCCATTCATACCTGCCCCAGCTTTCGCAGAATCTCTTCCAGGGCCGCGCGGCCGGGACCGGGCTGGCGGTCATCGGTGCGGGTGACGTTGTTTGGATTGACCCAATCCCACAGTTCGGCACCGAAAAGCATTCGACCGCTTGCGTGGAATGCCGCCGGATCTTTGGACTGTCTTTGGCCAGTTGTCATTTCGTAGCGCCGCGCAAGCATTGGACGAAGATGCCGGTCCCAGTCCGCCCGGGTGGAGTCCGACCACCGGATCGTCGTCTCGGTGGTAGAAAGCCAGCGACGCAACGAATCCCCCATCTCGTCGGGGTCGGGCTCCGGCGTGGGTTCGTTCCCGTGTCCCAGGAAACGGCGAACACTCAGCAGCACCAGAGCCAAGGCAACACCCGCGGCCCCCAGCACGAACCGGCGATCGTGCAGTATCAGCGCCAACAGCTCTATCCCGACGATGAGGCAAACACCCAGCGTTATGAGTCTTTTCATGCGGCGATCCGCAACTCCGCGAGGACGAGCCGCAGCACGTCCACCGCCACCTCGCGATGATCCTCGTTCATCACATGCCGACTAAACCGTGCCTCTTCGAACAGGTTCACCAACCTTACGGCGTTATCGGCGTGCAGCGCATGGCGTTCGACGGCGCGGGCCAACACCTCGGTTGGGGTGTCGAAGTCCTGGGGGGCCGCTCCCGGGACATTGGCGAGCTCGCGCTCCATCGCGGCATAGCACGCGATGATCGCCTCCCGCGGTTCGCGATTGAGGTCCGCCATCTCTGCCAGCCCGAGTTCGGCGGCCCGCGCGAGTGATCGCGACTGCGGCGCCGGTGCCTGAGATTCGACGTAATCGTCGGCCACGCCGCCCGGTGTGGCCGCGCGCCACCGCCGCCGTGACGCGATGACCGATCCGGCGACGATCAGCAGCAGCATCGGGATCGCGCCGGCGAGCAGGATCCCGAACATGTCCCCGGTGTTGTTTTGCGGGTGTTGCTGTTGCGGCGGGCCGGTGGCGTGCCCTGACGGCGGCGCGCCAGGAACCGGGGTGGACGCCGACGGAGCGACGCCGTGCGGCACCGTCAATCGGACCAGCAGCATCGTGATGAGCAGCCAGGCCACGATCACCCCGAGGCCGATGAGCAACACGCGCCAACTCGGTCGGCCCTTGCCGGTGCCCAGCATTTCGGACAGGTCCGCCACGTTCGGGGCCACCGCGCGTGGATCCCGCAACCGCGCGATGACCGCGATCACCAGCAGAGTGAGTGTCACGCTGAGGGCCGCTATCACGAATATCAGCGCTGCCCGACCGCTGCCCGGTTCGCCGCGCACCACACGGCCTTGAGCCGGTAGGTATCCGCGCAGGGCGGCAGCAGCGAAGATCAACAGCACAATCAGCGCGACAACGCGCCCCGTCGGCTTGTCAATACCGGACATTGGCACACCACTCGACCGGTTGCCTGCCGCCGTTGCGGCACTGGCTTGCTTCATACTGGCACGTCAGGTGGCCATTCCGCCAGAAACAACGATATCGATGCTGCGCAGGGCAGTGTTGTGCGACGCCTACGATTCGCCGCTGCGTGCCCGGCCGGATCGCCTGTCTCCGGCCGAGCGGCGACGGCGGGTGCCGGGAGGCGGAGGTGCGCCCCCCCTGCGGCGATGGTCATCGGTGAGTGGATGGGATGGTCGATCAGTCGAACCGGCGTCGCCGGATCCCTCGCGGCGTGGTGGCATCGGCAGTGCGCGGCCAGCCGGCGCGGCGTCAATGGGAGGCCACCATGCGGACCAGAAAGCCGCGCCTCGCCGCGCTCGGCGTACCGCGGCGCGGCCGTGTTCTTCGAGTTCTTGGATGTGTTGGTCGCAGCCGCACAGCAGGTCCCTCGTTTGGTAGGTGGCTTCCGTTGCGCGGCCGCCTTCGATGCACACGGCGCACACAGGAACGGTGGAACCGCGGTCGAGTGGTGTGCTCATTGTTTGGCCAGCCGGTAGGTCGCAGGGCAGTGCGCGGTGACGATCGCTTCGCGTGCTGCGGGGCAGAAGTCGCAGTATTGGGCGAAGGCTCAGAAAGGTGAGGCTGCTCACGGTGCCACCTCGACTGTTGATTTCGCGCCGGACTGGGCGGGTGAGGCCATCGATTCAGCGAGCCTGCGCGCGGACACGAGTAATTCGCTACTCGACTTGTTCACGCCAACAGTCACGGCCCGAAGTCCCCAGCGGCCGCTGGACATCCCTGACGCTATGAACAGCCATTATGGGGTTACTCAGTGGTCGAAGCAGACGCAGCACGCGCGGTAACGCATGACGTTCAGTGTGCGCCGGATGTGGCGTGGGCATCGTCACGACACACCGCACCCAAGAGGATTGACGCTTGAATTCGCTTCACATCACAGGTATAGGCGCGATTTGGGATGGTAGGGCGGGAATACCTATTTTCAAATGGGTCGGGGATAGATCACCCACGCCCACCATCCCGATGACCCGCTGCAGGGAGATCCCGACCCGCCCCGTGAAGAAGAAAATTAAGGCGCAGCGTCGCCGAGCCTTCCGTGACACACTCAACGTGTGCCGCCGCATCGTGACCTGGCCACGTACAACGATCGAGCCGCTCAATATGAGAGCGGCCGGCGCGGCCGGGTGCACCATGAGATTGCCGATCGCACCGCCAGTCTCGCCGTAGCGACCGTCGCCGCTCCCGGCCGCGTGCTCGACGTGGGTTGCGGGACAGGCTACCTGCTCCGCACCCTGGCCCTGCGTTACCAGGACGCCCAGCAGCTTTGCGGTGTCGACGCCGCACCTCAAATGATCTCGGCGGCAAGCGCTTCCGCTCGAGATGATCGATTCCGGTTCACCGTCGGGGTGGCCGAAAAGCTCGACTACCCCGACGCCACCTTCGACCTCGTCGTGAGCACGACGTCATTCGATCACTGGACCGATCAGCGGGCAGGGCTCGCCGAATGCGCCCGGGTGCTGCGTCCCGGCGGTCGCTTAGTGCTCGTCGACCAGTTCTCGCGGTGGCTGCTGCCGACGTTGGCCACCAGCCGTCGGGGCAAAGCCCGCACGAAGAGCCGCGCCACCGATCTCGTCCTCCGCGCGGGGTTTTGTTCCCCGCAATGGCACAGGCTGTACGCCGTGATCATCAACGGCGTAACCGCAAGCAAGCCGGCTTAGCCCAGCTTGAACGGCCGGAAGCTGCCGTCGAGCACCTGCAGATGACCGATCGTGCGCCCGGTGACCACCGCCGCGTCCACCAGCGCCAACTCCACTGCCGCCTGTGCGAATTCATCCGCCGGTGCGGTGTCAACGAATTCGCGGGCATAGTAAGCCAGGCCCGGCGTGAGGATCGGTTTGGACGGAGATAACGCGTTCACCGCGATGTTGTGGTCGGCGAGATCGAAGGCGGCGCACTGGGTGAGATGCTCGAGCGCCGCCTTGGATCCGCCGTAACCGGGCAGGACGCCGCCACTGCGGTCGGGATAGGGTCCATCGCCGGGCATCCGCGAGGCGACCGAGGTGATGTTGATGATCGACCCGCCACCCGCGTCGATCATGTCGGGGCACACCTTTTGCATCAGCTCGTAGGCGGCAAAGACCCCGATCTCGAAATGCCGGCGGTACGCCTGCAACGGCGTACCGACGAAGCCCGGCCAGCCGGGTTTGCCGGCGCCCGGTGCCGCCCCGGCCGCCGTCTTGGCGGGCGTGGCGCGCGGCTCGGCGCCGGGTACCGGCGGGCGCCCTGGCGCGGTGAAGGCCGCGTTGTTCACCAGAATCGTGATGGGGCCCAGCGCTTCTCGCGCCTCGCCTACCAACCGGGCGATGTCCCCCCGGTCGGTCAGATCGGCCCGGATCGCCACGGCGCGTCCATCCGCCGCCTCGATATCAGCGACCGTCTCACCGATGGTTCCGGGTAACCGGTCGTCCCATACCCGTTCGGTGCGCCCGGCGACGGCCACCGCCGCACCCTCCGCGGCGAGCGCCAGCGCGATCGCCCGACCCAAACCGCGGCTTGCGCCGGTGACGATCGCGGCCCGGCCCGCCAGCCGCTGCGTCATCGCGTCACCCCGTGCACCACGATCGCGGTGGTCTGCTCCACCCAAATATCGTCCAGCTTTTCCTCGGGGCGAAGCAGCATCCGCAGCATCGTCGCTCCCCCAATCAACTCGATCAATCGGTTCGGGTTCACGTCGGGATGCGCCTCACCCCGGTCAACGGCCTCGCGCAGCCGCACCGCGACCGCGGTGAACAGGTCGGCGAAGCGGGCCATCACCCGGGCGTTGAGGGCGGGGTCGGCCGTCATGTCGGCCACCAAACCGGGCAGCGCGGCGCGCACCACCGGGGTGGTGAACACGTCGCGGGTGGCCTCGATCATCATCCGGACGTCGGCGGCGATATCACCGGCCGGAGCCTGAAGCGCGCTGGGCGCCGTCGGGAACGCCGCCTCGTGCACCAGCTCGGCCTTGCTCGACCACCGGCGGTACAGGGCCGATTTCGTGGTGCCGGCACGCTCGGCGACCGCGGCCAGGCTGAGGTTCGAATAGCCGATTTGCACAAGCAGTTCCGCGGTCGCCGATAGGATGGCCGAGTCGATGCGCGGATCCCGGGGGCGGCCGGCGCCGGGGGCCTTGTCAAGCGCGGACGGGTCTGCTTTCATAACGCTACCTACCGTATCGTAATTGCCTCAACGAAGGAGGCATCTATGGCCACCGAACCCGCAGTCGGAGGGGTCGACCGCCTGCAGCGCTCCAGCCGCGACGTCACTGCCGTGCCGGCAGTCATGTCACGCTGGCTGTCGACCGTCCTGCCCGGCGGGGCCACTCCCGAGGTGGCGGTGGAAAGCGGCGTGGACTCGACGGGAATGTCGTCGGAAACCATCATCCTGACCGCCCGCTGGCAGCAGGAGGGACAGCCGATCCAGCAGAAACTGGTGGCCCGCGTGGCGCCCACCGCCGAGGACGTGCAGGTCTTCCCGACCTATCGACTCGACGACCAATTCGAAGTGATACGAAAGGTCGCCGAACTCACCGACGTCCCGGTTCCGCGTGTGCGCTGGATCGAGAACACCGGCGACGTGCTGGGAACACCGTTCTTCCTGATGGATTACGTCGACGGTGTGGTGCCGCCCGACGTCATGCCCTACACGTTCGGTGGCAACTGGTTCGCCGACGCGCCCGCCGAACGCCGGCGCGAACTGCAGGACGCCACGGTCGGGGTGCTGGCCACGCTGCATTCGATCCCCAACGCGGAGAAGACGTTTCCATTTCTGGCGCAAGGCACCGAAGGGGACACCGCGCTGCGCAGGCATTTCAATTGGGTGCGGTCCTGGTACGACTTCGCGGTGCCCGACATCGGCCGATCACCGCTGCTGGAGCGGACTTTCGAGTGGCTGGAAGCCAACTGGCCGAACGAGGCGGCCGCACGCGAGCCCGTCCTGCTCTGGGGCGATGCCCGGGTTGGCAACGTGTTGTACCGCGACTTTCGGCCGGTGGCGGTGCTGGACTGGGAAATGGTGACGCTGGGCCCGCGCGAGCTCGACGTCGCGTGGATGATTTACGCGCACATGGTCTTTCAAGAGCTCGCCGGTCTGGCGACGCTGCCGGGATTGCCCGAGGTGATGCGCGAGGACGACGTCCGCGCCACCTATCAGCAACTCACCGGTGTGGAGCTGGGTGACCTGCGCTGGTTTTACGCCTACTCGGGCGTGATGTGGGCTTGCGTATTCATGCGCACCGGGGCACGGCGGGTGCACTTCGGAGAGGTGGAGCAACCCGACGACGTCGAATCGCTGTTCTATCATGCCGGATTGATGAAACGTCTTATCGGAGAGGACCAGTGATGCTCGGACCGCTCGACGAGTTTCCCGTACACCAGCTTCCCCAGCCGATCGCGTGGCCGGGTTCCTCCGACCGCAACTTCTACGACCGTTCCTACTTCAACGCCCACGATCGCACCGGGAACATCTTTTTCATCAGCGGCATCGGCTACTACCCCAACCTGGGCGTCAAGGACGCGTTCGTGCTCATCCGGCGGGGGGATGTCCAGACCGCCGTACACCTTTCCGACGCCATCGACCAGGACCGGCTGCATCAGAACGTCAACGGCTACCGGATCGAGGTCAGCGAGCCGCTGCGCAAACTGCGGCTGATCCTCGACGAAACCGAAGGCATCGCGGCCGATCTCACCTGGAACGGCCTGTTTGACGTCGTCCAGGAGCAGCGGCACATCCTGCGGTCCGGTAACCGCGTGACGCTGGACGCCCAACGATTCGCCCAACTCGGCTCCTGGAGCGGCCGCATCGCCATCGACGGGCAGGAGATAGCCGTCGACCCCGCGACCTGGCTCGGCAGCCGCGACCGATCCTGGGGCATCCGGCCGATCGGAGAGCCCGAGCCGGCGGGCCGTCCCGCCGACCCGCCATTCGAGGGCATGTGGTGGCTGTACGTGCCGATGGCGTTCGACGACTTCGCCGTCGTGCTAATCATCCAGGAGGAACCCAACGGGTTCCGCTCGCTCAACGACTGCACCCGGATCTGGCGTGACGGCCGCGTCGAGCAGCTGGGCTGGCCGCGGGTCAGCATCCACTACCGTTCTGGCACCCGCATCCCGACCGGCGCCACGATCGGCGCGACCGCCCCCGACGGCACCCCGGTCCACTTCGACGTCGAGTCCAAGCTGCCGGTCCCGATCCATGTCGGCGGCGGCTACGGCGGCGATTCGGACTGGCTGCACGGCATGTGGAAGGGCGAGAAGTTCGTCGAACGGCTGACGTACGACATGACCGACCCTGCGATCATCGCGCGGTCCGGCTTCGGCGTGATCGACCACGTGGGCCGCGCGGTGTGCCGCGACGGTGACGGCGATCCGGCTGAGGGCTGGGGTCTCTACGAGCACGGCGCGCTGGGCCGCCACGACCCGTCGGGCTTCGCCGACTGGTTGACCGTGGCGCCCTAGCCCCTTTCGTGCCGAACGTCGAGTTGTTGGACATTTCCGGGCGATAGGGCGTAACAAGTCGACGTTGGGCGCTTACCTCAACTCGTCGATGATCGCGGCCAGCGTCTCTAGCCCGATGGGTCCCGGCTGGTACAGAAACACCGTGTCGGAAATGCCTTCGACGCGATCGCGGATATGGGCGGCGATTTCCGCTGGTGTGCCGCAGGCTGCGATGGTGCGCATCATCTCGTCTTCGATCAGCCCGCCCATCTCCTGCCAGCGGCCCTGCTTGGACATCGCGTTGAGCTCGGGCTGCAGATCCTCCCAGCCGTGCGCGGCCAGCACCGGCCGGTATGCCGGGGTCGACCCGTAGAACGCCAGCAGCCGTCGGGTGCCCGCGTCGGCCTGTTCCCGGTCGGCGTCGGTGTCGCCCGCCGACACGATGATCTCGGGAATAACGGCGAACTCGTTGGGCTGCCGGCCGCTGGCGCCCAGGCCCTCACGAACCGCGGGCATCGTGCTCTCGTGCAGGAACCGCTTCGAGCCGAACGGCATCACCAGCAGGCCGTCGGCGTGCTCGGCGGTGGCGCGCGTCAGCTTCGGCCCAAGGGCGCCGACGTAGATCGGCGGCGGACCGTAGGGGTTCGGGCCGGGGTTGAAGGCCGGCGTCATCAGCGTGTGCCGGTAGTACTCACCGCGAAAGTTCAAGCGGCCGCCGGAATTCCAGGCCTCGAAGATCGCGCGCAGGGCAGCGATCAGCTCCGTCATGCGGGCCACCGGGTGATCGAACTGCGCTCCGAACCGCTTCTCGATCTGCGGGCGGACCTGAGTGCCAAGACCGAGGAAGAATCGCCCGCCGCTCAGCAGCTGGTGATCATTGGCCTGGTGCGCCAGGTGGATCGGATTGCGCGGAAACGCGATCGCCAC
>NZ_JBKQOI010000353.1:0-7488 GCF_052145595.1 Mycobacterium sp.
CTGTTCTGTGTAGGTGTCGGCCCACGCAGACGGCGCCAACACCATTGCCAGCGCCAAGATGCACGGGACCAGACCAAGCCTCCGCAATCCCATTTTGACTTTTCTCCTGTCGCTATCCCGTTGTGAGTCGGGGACGCCGCTTATGACACGAAGCTATCGGCCGCGACAGCCTAACCCCACACGAACCATTCGTTCGGATCGTGTGGACCCGACCGCCTTGTGGCGACAACGGGAAGCTGTGGGTGATAGTTCCCCTCTGTGGGCGCTCAAGCAACCGTGAATCGCCGCCGCCGGCGGGCTAAATTACCCGTATGCGTATTGTTCGCCTGTTCGGTGTAGTCCTGACGATCCTCACAGCGGGGTTGCTGCTGGCAACCCGCGCCGGCGCGCAGCCGCCGTCCAAGCTCACGGATCACATCATTGACAGCACTGGGGCGTTGACGGATTCCGGTCGGGCGGCAACCCTCACCGAAGAGGAATCCGATGCTCTGCACGCCGCCTGGACCATCCCCGGTGCGGGCCGGCCGTTGTTTGAAGACGCCGGCGCGAACTTTTCCCGCCACTCACCAGCCAAAGTCGACACCCACAAAGCCGACCGTGGGCCGCTGCTGCTGACCTCGGAAACAGAAGACCACACCGTGCCCCTGAAGGTCACCAAGGAAGTCTTCGGAATGTACAGCCACTCGAAAGCGCAGACCGACTTGCACATCTTCGAGGGACGCGGACATTCGCTCACCATCGACAACGGATGGAAAGATATTGCGGACGTGGCCCTTCAATGGCTGACTGCCAACGGCCTTTAGGCAGACGAGATACGACGAGAGGATGAGCGCAGTGACCACTATCCGAGCGGCGGCGGTCCAACTGCGCCCTGTGCTCTACAGTCGTGAAGGGACCATCGAGCGCGCCGTCGCGAAGATCGACGAACTGGCGACGCGCGGCGTGCAATTCGCGACTTTTCCGGAGACCGTTGTTCCCTATTATCCGTACTTTTCGTTTGTGCAGCGCCCTTATGAGATGCTCGCCGAGCAAACGCGGCTGATGAGACAGGCGGTCACCGTGCCGTCGGCGGCGACGCAAGCGATCAGCGACGCCGCCAGCCGCGCCGCAATGGTGGTTTCGATCGGCGTGAACGAGCGTGACGGTGGCTCACTGTTCAACACCCAGCTGCTTTTCGATGCCGACGGAACGTTGATCCAGCGTCGCCGAAAGATCACCCCCACGTATCACGAACGAATAATCTGGGGCCAGGGCGATGGCAGCGGACTTCGAGCCGTCGACAGCGCGGTGGGTCGCATCGGCCAGTTGGCCTGTTGGGAGCACTACAACCCGCTGGCCCGATACGCGCTGATCGCCGACGGCGAGCAGATCCATTCCGCGATGTTCCCTGGATCCATTTTCGGCGATTTGTTTGCTCGACAGACCGAAACCCAGGTGCGCAATCACGCGCTCGAGTCGGGCGTCTTCGTGGTCTCCGCAACCGCCTGGCTCGATCCCGATCAGCAGGGGCAGATCATGGCTGATACCGGCTGCCCGCTGGGACCGATCTCGGGCGGCTGCTTCACCGCGATCATCACGCCGCAAGGCGAACTGCTCGGTGAGCCTTTGCGTTCCGGCGAAGGCGAGGTGATCGGGGATCTGGACTTCGCGTTGATCGACAAACGCAAGGCGTTCATGGACTCCGCCGGTCACTACAGTCGTCCCGAATTGCTAAGCCTGCTCATCGATCACACGCCCAGTGCCCATGTCCATAAGCGGTTTCCGGGTTCGCCGTTGGTCGCCGAGGTCGAGGAGAGCACAACGTCGCTCACTGATCCGCGGGGAACCCCATTGGACGGAGGCGCCGTATGACCTACATGGGAAGGCCCTACTACCCGCTGTGGTTGGACAACCTGGCGGACGACGTCACCTTGGAGGCCGCTGCGATGGACGGCACCGCACACGGCGCCGACGATGTCCGCTTCATCTTGGTCAAAGCCCGCGAACAGTATGAGCACCAGGAGTTCAATTACGCCGGCCCCTGCGGCGAGAACGGTTTCCTCGAGGACTATTCCAGCTCGGTTCGCGGCGTGCCTACCTACGTTGTCGTGCTGGTCACGTTCAACGCCGAAGGGCAGACCCAGCAGGTTGTGGTGAATCACCGGCCACGCAGCGCGATGCTGCAGTTCTCCCGGTTGATGCTGGAGACATTCTCCGGGACCCCGTATGCGAAGCACTGGGAAGGCACCCCGTAAGGGGCGATTGGAGGCGCAGCATGGCATCGACATATCTGGGAAAGCCCTACTACCCGGCGTGGCTGGATAATCTCGCCGACGACGTGACCGGGGAGGGGCCCGCGTGGGACGGCGCCATCCAGGGCGCGGCGGCCGTCCATGAAGTCGTGGTCGCCGCAAAAGAGATATACGAGTTTCAAGAATTCCACTACGCAGGCCAATGCGGAGAAAACAGTTTCCTCGAGGACTACACCTCATCGGTGCGCGGTGTGCCCCTCCAAGTCATCGTTCTGGTCGTCTTCAATGACGCCGGTAAGGCGCAGCGCCTGGTGGTGAATCACCGGCCGCGCAGCTCCGTGCTGGTGCTGTCGCGCGCGATGCTCGAGAGGTTCGCCGGCACGCCCCTCGCCAAGCACTGGGAAGGCACACCGTAAGGAGCGAGGAGCGCAATGAGCGATCTGCTCGAGGTCGCCGTCGCGGCGCACGGTGGCCTGGACCGGTGGAACCGCATCACATCGATCGATGTCGCCGCGTCGATCACGGGGGCGACCTGGTTCGTCAAAGGCAAGGGTGATGCGCTCAAGAACGTCCGCTTCGAGGTTGACACCACCCGGGAGCGGCTGACGATGGACTTCGTCGGTCAGGACAAGCGTTCGATCTTCGAGCCTTCCCGCGTCGTTATGCAGCGTGGTGACGGCGCGCTCATTGAGTCGCGCCATGACCCGGAGAGGTCGTTTGACGGTCACGTGTTCGACACCCCGTGGGACGACCTGCACGTCGCCTATTTCAGCGGTGAGGCGCTGTGGACGTATCTGAATACACCATTCGTCTTCACCTGGCCCGGATTCGCCACCGAAGAGATCACCCCTATCCAGGTCGGCGGTGAAACATGGCGGCGGCTGAAGGTGACGTTTCCCGATCACATCAAAACCCACACGCGCGAACAGATCTCGTGCTTCGGCCCCGACGGGCTGCTGCGCCGTCAGGACTACACCGTCGATATCCTGTGCGGCGCACCCGGATTGAACTATGCCACCCACTATCGCGAAGTAGACGGGATCATCATCCCCACCAAGCGGCGGATCTACGGATGGAAGGGTGACTACCAGCTCGTCCCGGAGTCGCTGCTGATCGCCATCGACATGGGTGAGATCACCATCCGCCGACCGGGCCACAAATAACGTTTGAGAGGAGCACACAATGGTCGACAGTGAATCCAGCCAGCAGCACGTGGGCAGCGTGGCTGACATAGGTGGTGCGTCGGGGCGCTACAGCAATAGCGCGATTACGAGCTTGCATGCCGGACAACCGCTTCCGGCCTCCAAGGACGAACAGATGCTGGCCGCCAAAATATCGCGCGCGATGTCCTCAGGGCCTCTCCACATCACCCGGGATGCCACGGTTGCGGAGATGGATGCGCAAGGCAATGTCGTCGTGCTTCGTCAGGGAACTAACCACTGGGTGTGTTTCCCGGGCGATGAGAACGAGATCGGCAACGTGCCCATGTGCGCGGATCCCATGGGGCTGCAATGGATGAGAGATATCATGGCCGGCAAGCCGGCCCCGACGAATACGGCCCCCGGGATCATCTATATGCTTTGCGGCGCAACGCAACACAGCAACACCGATCCGTTCGACAAAACAAGTCCTGCCATTCCCATCGGCCCGCACTGGATGATCATGTGGCCATACGAGGCCGCGCGTGACGGCCTCCCAAACACCGTACGAGATGCGGGCGCCTGGGTGATGTTCGATCGGACGCCCTACGCGTATTTGCATATCTGCGGTACGCCCTGGGCAGGCAATGAGTACAGGCCCGGCCAGCAACCCGTATGGACAATGCGGTATGGCTCGCCCACAGAACAACCGAGCACGGCTGCATCCACCCCAGGCAAATAGCGCCCCTTGCAACGTCACCGACGTTACGGGTGTAGTTGTGAGCCGGCCATCAATGGCGAGTAGGTGAAATACCTTCGCGTTAGGGGTTACTCCGCCCTCTTTCCTCGTACCGGCACATCGTGTGTGGCTCCCTTCTCGTGGGCACATCAACTGAATCACTCACCCACGAGCCCTTGTGAACCTGCGTCAGCAGGGTTTACGGCTTTTTGTGGTCGGGCGACGAGGACGGCTTCCATGGCTCCGAATGCATGCGCCGGGGGACGGGACCGGGGAAAAGCAGGTACCGCTCTACTCAGATCAATGACCGCGCCTCTGTGGGGCCGACTACTAGATCGTGAAGGTCGCCGCCAACCTCGAGTCGACCCGACTGTTCGATCCCACCGACTTTCACCGGCTCGAAGCCGGCTGTTCGGATCAACCGCTCGACTTCCTCGCCAGCACGGTCGTCGTCGGTCGCGTAGAAGAGGACCGCTGACTCCGGTGACCGGTTGCTAGAGGACTCGAAGAGATCGCCCGACAGGGTTCCAAACGCCATGGCCAAGCGCGTCCCAGCCGGCAACCACCCGGCTACAACCTCGCCAGAGGATTGGCCCTTCGGCAGGAGACGTAAGACGTTGCCCTGTGCGTCGACGGTGAGCGGGTTGCTCGGAACGACCACGATCTTGCTGGTTAGCGAGTCGGCGACCTCGTCTATGACGCTCTTCAGCACGGCAAAGCGCAGCGCGAAGACGACGGCATCGGCGCCCTGCAACGCGTCGCGGTTGTCGATGGCGACGACGGCAGCTCGACCGATCTCTGCGGCCAGCCTTCGTGCCGACTCATTATTCGCGCTCGAGAGCCGCAGGGTCTCGCCGCCTGAGGAGAGCTGGCGGGCGATGACCGATCCGAGCCCTCCAGTGCCGATGATCGCGGTGGTCATGACCGAAACCTCCTCAGCGTCGTGGTACCAACAACGGCGGCCCGGAGCATCGCCGGGCCGCGTCCCTGTAGTTCGCTCAGCGTACGGACCGTGGCGGTGTGGTCCGGCAACGAGTTAGTCGGGAAACACACCGCCTGGGCTGATGTCAGAACGCGTGGTATGACCGTCTCTTTGGTGGCCTTGTCGGAAACGGCCGGTAGGGATCTCAGTGTCCGGTGGACTGGCCACCGTCGATGTGAGGGATGTCGCCAGTGATCTCGGCATTCACTCGGACTCCTCGGCGGGCGTGCTCGATGGCCAGTGCGCGGGCGCCCAGTCCCCCTTTGGGTCAGTGGTTTGCCCCACTTCGATCAGATGACCGTCGGGATCGCGGATGTAGCAACGGATCTCGTACTGATGCTGTTTCGGCGGCGTCAGGAATTGAGCACCCCGGGCGCTCCATTCGGCGTACACGGCCTCGATGTCTTTAACCCGGATATTGAGGAAGCTGCTGACCCGGTCGGGATCGCGTGGCGCCTCCAGGGTGACCGTCGGCTTGTCGTCGGTCGGGCCCCCGCCGCCATTGATGATGATAAAGCTGTTGGCTAGTGCGACGTATGTCACCTCGTCACCTCCCTCGCCGGTGAAAGCCACCCTGCCGCCGAGTACTTCGGTGTAAAAGCGCCGAGAGCGCTCGACATCGTCCGAGACGATGAAGTGGGCCAGCACAATTCCCTCTGGGCTCGATGGGAGCTCGGCCATCTGGTATCTCCACTGATTGGGACTCACACCCCGCTAACGACAAAGTGTGCAGCCGATGTTACCAACATCGCGTCGGTCGAGGCGCAGACGATCCTCGAGCAGAACCCCCCGTCCGCAGCCGCTTCCAAGCACACGCTGCTCGGCCCGACCAAGGCGACGGCATCGGATTACGCCCAGCACGGGATCCGGATCAACGCGGTCTCGCCATCCGGGATTCGGCGGAGGCGATCGCCGATGGTGTATGCGACCAGTTCGAGGACCGCATGGTGCGCGAACTTCTGGGCATCGCCACCGGCGCAGAGTCAGAAGCGGGCAACTTGCTGCAATCCGCGATGCGCTCGACCGGGCCGGCGTCTCCGCGAAGCAGGTGCTGGAGCTATCCACCGCCCGCCGTGCTGGTTCAGGATCAGTTGGATATCCCGCTCGGGATGGCGCGCGAGCGCGCTGACTCCTTAATCACCCTGATGCATTCACCGGGTTTCACCTGTCGATCGTCGCATCGCGGTCCGACAAATTTGCGTAGCCGCGCCACCGTTTCGTAGCTAACAAGCTCCGCAACCATCTCGTCGCGGCGTGAACGCGGCGTCCAGGGGCGTTTCTAGAGCGAACCGACCCCGTACCTTAGCCGTTCCGGCAATGGCTAAAAACGGCTCTGGCGGAAGCCCTAGAGTTGGTACGGCTGGAATTGGTGCTTCATACGATGAGGTAATGGCTCTTAGCGATATCCGGCGCGAAGATGTGCTCGGCGCGATTGCTCTGTTGAACGATCCCGGCCTCCATTAGTGGTGCGGCAATACCATCGTCCTGGGTGAGCAGTGCCATCAACAAATAGCGTGGTCTGATCTCCGGGTTCGCCTGCGGCGCTGGCGTGCAATTTTCGGTCGGCCCCCGATCAGCGTCCGAGTCGGCGGCGCCAATCCCTGGCGTTGAGGACCCTGAGCATCCCCATCAGGATCCGACCCTTCCTGCGGGTGTACGGGTACCAGTTCAGTTCTTTCTTCATCGCGACGCGGTCGCCGACGATGCTCTTGGTCCGGCAGTACTTGCGGATGCCCGCTGCCCCGCCTTGGCGAGATCCGAGTCCCGACTCACCCCATCCCGCCATGGGCACCGGTGCCTGCGCGACTCCCATCAGCACGTTGTTGATGTTCACCGTGCCGGTGTTCATCCGTTTGGCCACGGCCATCGCCTTGTCCTTGTCCCGGGTGAATACGCTGCCCGACAGGCCGAACCGGGAGTCGTTGGCGAGTTGGATCGCCTCGTCTACATCCCCTACCTTCATCACCGGCAGCGTCGGGCCGAAAGTCTCCTCCCGCATGCAGTCCATGCCGTGGTCCACATCGACCATTACCGTCGGCCGGTAGAAGTAGCCCCGCGTCGTGTCCGCTTCCCCGCCCACGAGAACTTTGGCGCCCTTGCTCACCGCGTCGTCGACGTGACGGGCCACGATCTTCAATTGTTGTTCGTTGGCCATCGCGCCGAGGTCCACCGAGTAGTCGTGCTGTGTATCAATACCCTGACGCAACTGCTTCGTCCCGGCGACCAGCTTCTGCACGAACTCGTCGTAGACCGGCGCTTCGACGTAGACCCGCTCGACCGATATGCAGATCTGGCCGGAGTTGAAGTAGCCGCCCCACAACGCGCCGTCGACAGCCCGGTCGATATCGGCATCGGCGCAGACGATCATCGCGTCCTTACCACCCAGTTCGAGGCTGC
>NZ_JBKQOI010000354.1:0-3521 GCF_052145595.1 Mycobacterium sp.
CCGGGCGTATGGGTCTGCAGCCTGGCCGTGGCCGCGGCGTGGGGCAGCGTCCTGCTGATGGGCGTGAGTGATCCGCTGGGCGGCATCAATACGCTGTTTCCGCTGTTCGGTATTGCCAACCAACTGCTCGCGGCTATCGCGCTGACCGTCGTAACCGTGGTGGTCATCAAGAAGGGCCTATTGAGGTGGGCGTGGATTCCCGGGATTCCGCTGGTGTGGGACCTGGCGGTCACGCTGACCGCATCGTGGCAGAAAATCTTCTCCGCAGACCCAGCCGTCGGCTACTGGACACAGCACTATAAGTACTTGGCGGCCAAACAAGCAGGCAAGACGGCGTTCGGTTCGGCGAAGAACACCCATCAGATCGACGAGGTCATCAGGAATACCTTCATTCAGGGCACCCTGTCGATTCTCTTCGCGTTGGTTGTCGTCATCGTGTTGATCGTTGGAGTAATCGTCGCGCTCAGGGCAATTCGCGGCGGCGGCAGGCCGTTGACCGAGGATCAGCCGGTGCCGTCGAGACTGTTCGCGCCGTCGGGTCTTATTCCCACCGCCGCGGAGCGAGAGTTGCAAAGACAATGGGAGCCGCTGACGTCGGCTGGTCACCCAGGGCGCCACGCCGGATGAAGACGCGGTGCCGAAGTGCCCGGCATCCTCCTAAGATCATGCGGAATGAGGGTCGGCATCGACTTTGGCACCACCCACACTGTCGTTGCGGCCGTCGACAGGGGCAATTATCCGGTCGTCTCCTTCGACGGCCTGGATGCATGGCCTTCGATCATCGCCGCCAACACCGCCGGAGAGCTGCGGTTCGGTTTCGACGCCGCCGCCGTCCGCCACAAGCCGGGATGGTCGGTGCTGCGATCGTTCAAACGCCTTCTCAACGAGGCGGGGCCGCAGACCGAGGTGAGTCTGGCCGGCCACAATTACCGCCTGGCCGACCTTCTCACCGGCTTTCTGGCTGCGCTGAAAAGCGACCTGCAGCGTCATTCGAACGCCAGCGTCGTGCCGGGCGAGACCATCGAGACTGCGATCAGCGTGCCGGCCAACGCGTCCAGCGCCCAGCGCCTCCTGACACTGGATGCCTTCGTGGCCGCGGGTTTCCACGTCGTCGCGCTGCTGAACGAGCCGTCAGCCGCCAGCCTCGAATATTCCCATCGGTACCGCTCCACCATCACCGCCAAGCGCGAGTACGTCCTCATCTACGACCTCGGCGGTGGCACGTTCGACGCGTCGCTGCTCAAGATGACCGGGCACGCGAACGAAGTCGTCATCAGCGAGGGCATCCAACGTCTCGGCGGTGATGACTTCGACGAGGCGATCGTCGACCTCGTCGTCACCCGGTCGAACCTGCAGAACGATCCCGCCACGCGCGACCTGCTGAGAGAGGAGTGCGCCGTTCGCAAGGAGGCCGTCGGTCCGCAGACGCGCCGCTTCCTGGTGGACCTCGCGGTGGTCGACGGCGTTGACCGGCCCCCGTTCTCCTGCGGTATCGACGACGTCTACTCCGTGTGTGCACCGCTCGTCGACAGGACAATCGAGCTCCTGCAGCGCGTCTTGCACGATCCGACTCGAAGCGGCAAGGACAAGGGCGTGGCGTGGTCCGAGTTGGCCGGGATCTACGTGGTGGGTGGGGCCGGGGGCTTCCCGCTGGTCTGGCGGATGCTGCGCACGACCTTCGGCGAGAAGCGGGTGAAGCGCTCACCGCACCCGTTTGCGGCGACGGCCATCGGTCTGGCGGTCTTCCTCGACAAGGAGGCCGGTTTCGCTTTGTCCGAACGCTTTTCGCGGCACTTCGGGGTTTTCCGCGAGGCCCAAGCCGGCACCGACGTGGTCTTCGACCCGATCGTGCTCAAGGACGCCTCGCTCCCGGCCGACGGGCACACCCCGCTGGTGGTGAGGCGGACATACCGAGCGGCGCACAACATCGGACGCTTCCGGTTCGTGGAGTGCAGCCGCCTCGTCAACGGCCGTCCGGACGGGGACGTGACGCCCTACGACCCGGTCCTCTTCCCCTTCGACCCGGCCCTGCACGACCGGGAGGACCTCGGGCGCCAGCCGGTTGGCCGGTGGAACGACGGACCGGACGTCGAGGAGCGCTACGTCATCGCCCCCAGCGGCGCGGTGGAAGTGACGCTGACGACGCACCCGACCGGCTTCGAACGCACCTTCCGCCTGGAACGGTGTGCTTGTCCGACTTCGTGAGTCAGCCCCGCCATGCAGCCGACATCACCAGGGGCGAGCCGGCCGCATCCTCATTCGATGGCGTCAGCGTAGATGTCTAAGAGCCGGAACCTTGTCGCATCGAGATGCTCTCCAAGAACCGCGATGACACGCTTCTGCATCTCGTACCCGAGTTCGTGATCCCTTTCGCACTTCTCGCGCAGGCACTTGCCATCGAAGACGATGGCTCGCGTCATTTCAGCCGCCCGCGCATCGAACCGCCAGTTGTACGGCGGCACCAACCACGACCATCCGAGGACATCCCCGTCTCCGAGCGTCTGCACCGTCACGCCGCCGCGGCCGGGAACCGGCGTTTCGAGCGCGATCCTGCCGGTGCGAATGAGGTAGAAATGGTCGGCCCGGTGGCCTTCACGGAAGATCAACTCACCGGCGTTGAAGCGCACGTTTGCCGCACACCCGACCGCCAACTGCAGATAACGCGGGTCCATCCCACTGAAGAACGGATGCCCGGCCAGAACGCCTTCTAGCGTCCTCACTGACTGTTCCCTTCACCGGTACCTAATGCCTGAGATGGACGATAGTTGACTTCGAGGCGTTTGTCTGCGATCCGGAAAAGCGACTGCGGGTTGGGACCAAAGCTGGGGCGCCGCGGCGCGCGGTTTCTCGGCAGCACAACGACGTTGACTACCCTGAGCCGCATTTTGCTCATGCCACGAGGCCGGCGGCTTCTTCCAACCGCGTCAGGGCGGGCTCGATCGCGTCTGCGAGTTCGTCGATATCGTCGGCGACCTCCGGGGTGCTGACAAAGCCGAAATCGATCGATCCGCGGTAGCTGAAGCAGGTGACGTTCAGTCCCACCTCCATCGTCAGGGGCCCGATGGGCATCAGGCTTTCGACCACCGCGCCAGCCATATAAATGGGGAAGTCGGGTCCGGGGACGTTAGATATCACCAGGTTTATCGGTGCGACGCGCCCGCCGAGATGGCTTGCGGTGTATGCCCGGACGGCCAAGGCAAGCAAGCCCGGCGGCGTCGTATCGGTCAGGCCCATGATCTGATGAGCGGTGAGGGCCTTGGCCATCTCCTTAGCGCCTTGAGAATTGCGGTAAATCGCTTTCACCCGCTCTGCCACATCGGCCACATTGGTTGCCAGGCCCATCGTCATCGAGGCGATCTGGTTGCCGGCCTTCGAGTTGTCGCGGTGGGTCGATACCGGAATCTGGGCGATCAGCGGCCGATCCGGAAGTTCCCCCCGGTCCTCCAGGTAGCCGCGGATCGCGCCCGAAACCATTGCCATGACAACGTCATTCAGCTTCACACCGAAAGCCTGTTTGACGG
>NZ_JBKQOI010000355.1:0-10751 GCF_052145595.1 Mycobacterium sp.
GACGCGCACGAAACGGTGTCACCTGACCTACCGCTTCGCCTGACGATTTCGAGCGCGGCGAATCCCGGCCGCGATCGCGCGGTACACACTCCGGCCGAATTGGGCAGACGTGAAAGCCGAGTGCCCCTGGCCGATCGCAGGCGCTCCATATTTTGTGCATCACGCATCGGCTTGGGCGAGAGACGTTTCGGCCGTCGCAGGGTGGTCGGTCCGCGTCGTGTATGCGTAGTCGTCGGTGTCAACGTAGTGGTGTGAAAACCACGCCTCAAGGCCGGTTGTGGGACGCAGGAACGGCGCGTCACCATTCTTGTCGATGTAGTAGGTGTTGGCGCCGGCGCAGCCGGCGCTGGGAAACACTGTGTGGCTCACCGCGTTCTGGAATCGGTTGAGCGTCTTGCGGTAGACCGTCGGCTTGATTGCCGTGCGGGTGGCACCGCGTTGTTGGGCTGCTTTGATGATGCGCACGGCGTGGGTGGCGTTGAGGTCGATGTTGGAGAACCACGAGTAGCCCGTCACGCCGTACGGTCCGGGCGAAAGGAACAAGTTCGGGAACTGCGGCAAGGTGATGCCCTGATACGACTGCGAACGTTCTTTGTCCCACAGCTCCTGGATTTCGATTCCGTCGAGGCCGTGAATCCGATAGGGCACGTCGAAGACCTTGAATCCCGTTGCCAGCACAAGAGTGTCGATCTCGCGATGGGTGCCGTCGACGGTGCGGATACCGTTTGCAGTAATTTCGGCGATGCTGTCGGTGACCAGGTCGACGTTGTCGCGGCGGAAGGCGCGGTGATACTCGTTGGAGAAGGAAGGTCGTTTACAGCCGAATCCGTAACGCGGAGTGAGTTTTGCGCGCAGTTGTGGGTCACGGACCTGGAGGTACCGGTGCGCGTTGCAGATGTGCTCGAAGATTTTGATCAACACAGGCAACTGCTTGTGGTAGACGACGGCGAGGGTCAATCCTAGCTCGGTGACGACGATGCGGCACGAAAACGCCACTAACGTGATTCGACGGTCTCCTGGGAGCAGATCCGGGAATTGCTGCGGCTACATCACGCAAGGTTTTCCATCATGTCTGGTCATGCCGGCCGCTCGTGCCCACGGATCAGGGCTTCAATTTCATCCGCTCCGCATCCGCCGCGCCGCTCGTATCGCGTGTTCTGAACCCCCAAGATTGGTCCAGTTCGTCCAGCTTGACCAGCATGAACGTCTGGCTTCTGACTTCGCCTCCGCTTCACACGCGGAAGGTCGCTGGTTCGATCCCAGCCGGGACCACCGTCTCTGGACTGCATGAACACGGTTTTCTGCACTCTATGGTTGGTTCGTTTTGTCCGGTTCTTGTCCGGTGATACTCGTATTGACCGTTTCGGTTGTGTGGAATCGGTCGAGGTTGGTGGCGACTTGGTCGAGTTCTTCTGAGTGACAACATACGACGAACTTGGTCAACGACTTTCACCGCGCGGCCATCAGGGTGTCGCCGGCGGCTACACGTCGCGGGGTCAGCCGAAGAAACCTGACCGGTTGTTGCTTTGGTTAAACCCGCCCGAGTCATTAGTGCCCGCGTTTCCAATGCCGGAGCTGCTGGAGCCGGAGTTAGCGATACCCGCATTGCCGCTGCCCACGTTGTCCCAGCCCGTGTCCTGGGTGCCCCCGTTTACGAAACCGGTGTCGAAGGAACCGCTTCCAAAGTTGCCATAGCCGACGTTGAACTCACCGCCGTTGTTCGAGTTCAACACGCCTACTTCGGCGCCGCCGCTACCGGAATTCATGAAACCAATCTGCGTGCTGCCACTCCCCGAGTTGAGGAAGCCAATGTGGCTTTCACCACTGCCGGAGTTCAGGACGCCCGAGTCGTCAGCGCCGCTGCCGTTCAAAAATCCGGAGCTGTGATCTCCCGAGTTGTAGAAACCCGAGTCGCCGGTGCCCGAGTTCGCGAAGCCGGAACTCACGGCACCACTCGGGGTGCCGGCGCCACCGAAGCCAGTGTTGAGGTTGCCCCCGTTCCACAACCCAGTATTGGTCTGGCCCGAGTTCCAGATGCCGGTGTTCGTGTTGCCTGCGTTCCAGAACCCGGTGTTGCCAGTACCCGAATTCCAGAGACCGGTGTTGGAGAGCCCCGCGTTGAAGGCCCCCACATCCTGGATGCCCGCATTGATCACGCCCATGTTTCCGCTGCCCGCGTTGAAGAGCCCCATGTTCCCGTTGCCGGCGTTCAAGAGGCCCACGTTTTCGCCCCCCGCGAGGTTGCCACCGGCGAAGGCGGCGCCGGTGTTGAAGGCGCCGTCGTTATCGGTGCCCGCGTTGCCCAGGCCCGTGTCGTTCGAGCCCGCGTTCAGTAGGCCCGTGCTGGTGCTCCCCGCGTTGAACATGCCGCTGTCATGGCTGCCGGTGTTGAACGAGCCCGTGTTGAGACTGCCCGCGTTGAAAAATCCCGTGTTGCCCGTGCCAATGTTGAACAGGCCGGCGTTGCCGCCGCCGCCGAGCCCGGCAATCCCACCGCCCGAGTTGAAGAAGCCGGAGTTGTTGGCACCCGAGTTGAAGAGGCCGACGTTGCCGCTGCCGGAATTGAGCCCGCCGAAACCTATCTGGTTGTCGCCGGTAAGCCCGATACCAATGTCGTGGTTGCCGGTGTTGGCAAGACCGACGTTGAAGTTGCCGGTGTTGGCGAGGCCGAGGTTGAAGCTGCCACTGTTACCGAAGCCTAGATTCATCGTGGTGGGGTTGAAATTCAGTCCGCCGATGCCGATCTCGTTGCTGCCGTTGAGCCCGATGCCGACGTCCCCGCTGCCAACGTTCCCGATACCGAAGTTGTTATTGCCGTCGTTGCCCAAGCCGACGTTGTAGTTACCGACGTTGCCGACACCGAAGTTATGCGTGGATGAGGTGGCCAGGTTTCCATTGCTGAAGCCGAAGTTGTGGTTGCCGTTGTTGCCAATTCCGATGTTGGCAGTGCCGATGTTACCGAAGCCGATGGTGTGGTTCGAGGAGCCAAATTCCACACTCCCGTTGCCGCTACCGAGGTTAAATGAGCCGACGTTGCCGCCACCCGCGTTGTCGCTGCCGGTGTTGCCACCGCCCAGGTTGTAGCTGCCGATGTTGCCGCTGCCGAGGTTGTAATTGCCGGTGTTGCCGCTGCCCACGTTGTAGTTGCCCAGGTTGCCGATACCCAGGTTGATGCCCAGGCTCTGCAATGCTTGCAACGGCGACGCCAATTGGGCGGCCACCGCCGAAGCCCCGCCGTGATAGCCCACCATCGCGGACACGTCGGCGGCCCACATCTGCTCGTACTCGGACTCGATCGCCGCAATTGCCGGAGCGTTCTGGCCGAACACATTCGACATCACCAATTGCACCAAGTCGGAGCGATTGGCCGCCACGACCGCCGGATGTACCGTCGCCGCCAACGCCGACTCAAAAGCACTCGCCACGGCTTGGGCGCCTGCGGCCGCCCCCGACGCCTGAGCCGCCGCCGCACTCAACCACCCCTTATACGGCACCGCGGCCGCAGTCATCGCCGCCGCCGCCGGCCCCTGCCAGGCCTCGCCCACCAAGTTCGACGTCACCGACGAGAACGACTCCGCCGCAGAGCCCAACTCCCCAGCCAACGCATCCCAAGCCGCCGCAGCCGCCAACATCGGAGCCGAACCCGGCCCGGAAAACATCAGTAACGACGTAACCTCCGGCGCAGCCATCAAGAAACTCATCGGCTCGTCCTTTCCCCCAGGCGCCACGCGAATTCGTCCCGCGGGGCCAGGCGTCTCGCCTGACGCCCAACCGACTCCAAAAAAACCGGGACAGATGCTTCCGAGGGTTTGGCAGAACGTCTGGCTAATTCACTCGGCCCTTTGACGAGCCTACTCCATCGAAGGCGCCCTGAACGCGTGAACGCGTTTGGCCGGCGCCTACGCCAACTCACGGGCGCTGTACCGCCAAATGCGGCGGATTAGCCTGCGAGACGGCCGGCCTCGGGCAGGGAGCGCAACACCCGCCAACACGAAAAGCGGGTTATCCCCTTGGTATTTCGCCAGACCTGTGCGTCGAACGTGGTCGATCGCCGATGTGCAGCAAAGTAACTCGGATTTGGAACCGCAATCTGGCGAGCTCGGCTTCGCTCACCAAAGGAGTTGATCATTGGCTACCCGCGGGAGGTCGCTGGTTCGATCCCAGCCGGGACCACTGACATTCGGCAGGTCAGAGCCCGCTCTCGGTCGATTCTTTGAGCCCGTGCCAACTACGTGCCAAACACCTCTAGCAAATCGAGTCGTCGCGCCGTGGGCGTATTCCCCAGGACATGCCGGCCATGCGATCGAGCGGCACGGGTGGTCGTACTCAATGACTGATGGCTGTCCATTGTCACCGCTTCAAGCGGCCGTGGCTTACGAGCAGAGATGGGACCTTCGGCCGTGGTGGCGGTCGGTGCGCACCGACGACAATCGCGTCATGACGCAACGCGAGCTCGAAGACCTCTCGCCCGACGAATGCTTCCGACTGCTCGCTGCCGCACGCGTCGGGCGACTCGTGTACCAAGATGACCTCGGACCGCTTGCCGTGCCCGTCAACTACGCCATGGCCGGACACGACATCGTCTTCCGCGTCGAGGGTGGCGCGAAACAAGCGGCGATGCAGCAACCGATGCTCGCCTTCGAGGTCGACCATGTCGACGAGGACCGGGAATCGGCATGGAGCATCCTGGTGCGAGGCGTCGGCGCAGAGGTCGACCCAGAACGGGTTCCCGCGCTGCTGCGAGCGATGGATGGCCACTTCCCGAAGCCGTGGGCAGCCGGCATCCACAACGTCTGGCTTCAGATTGTGCCGCAGACCGTCACCGGGCGGCGGCTCGGCGCGGAGCGGCCGTCGTGGTGACAGTGCCCAGTGAAGTGCTCATACGACGACCCGTCCTAGCACCCTCATGTCGATCTCTGTGCCCCTGCGCCTCCTTGGCTCCCGATACGTTCTGCGAGCCTGGGCTCGCGGTTGGCATCAAATCCCGGTCGCGATACCTCCGCGGAGCCCGAGGGCGACAATACGGGTGCAGCTAGCAGACGAAGACCCGGTAAGGACGGTGGACGATGGTAGGCAATCAAGAGGGGATCGGCGTGCTGAAACTCGAATGCCCGCAAACCCATCCCGTGGGCAGGATCGTCAAGGAGGCCCCGCACCAGTCGGTCATGTTCGACCCCGGAGCCGCCGTCGGCCCACGCCGATTCTGGCCGGACGAAGACGATCAGCCACAGTTCAAGGTGCACTGCCGATTCTGTGACAAACCGGTCGGAGAATCCACGGCCACACTGCAGCGCAAGCTAGGTGATCTGATCGCCGACGCCACCGAGGTCACCGGAACTGCTGCGCTGCAGTATCTGTAGATGGGCGCGCCGTAGGAAAGCGCTACAGTAGCGACCTTGCGGCGCGACGTTGCGCCGGTATGAGAGGAGTCCCGTGGCGCAGATCCCCCCGACACCGCACAGCACCCCGCGTCCGCCCGAGGGGGATTGGCTGGGCACCCCCTACCTGACTTTTGAGCGCCAGGGTTCGATCGGGGTCTGCACGATCGATCGCCCGCAAGCCCGAAACGCCATGACTCCCGCGATGTACTTCGGAATCCGTTATGCCGTAGGCCGTCTCAACGAGGACCCGGATCTGGCCGGGCTCCTGATCACCGGAACCGGCGACGTCTTCGCGCCGGGCGGCGACATGGGCGGCGGGGGAGGCGAGGACGACTGGATCACCTTCGGCGCCGCGCTGGGCATGGACGTCACGCCGTTCGACGCGGTGCGGACGTCGGCCAAGCCCATCGTTTCGGCGGTCAATGGGCTGTGCCAGGGCGGCGGCATGCAGATCGCGTTGTGCAGCGACCTGTCCGTGGTGAGCGAACGGGCGACCTTTCGCGTGCCCGAGTTGTTCCGCGGCTACGCCGACACCTATTACAGCCAGATGCTCGTCCGCCTCGTCGGGCCGGTACGTACCCGCGACCTCATGTTCACCGGGCGGGTGCTCAGCGCGGCCGAAGCCCTCGACTGGGGTCTGGTCACCAGGGTGGTGCCCCACGAGAACCTGCTCACCGCGGCGAAAGATCTGCTCGCGCAAGCTTGTCGAACCGCGCCACGCGCCCGTGGCGTCATCAAGTCGAGCATCGACAACTACCTCGGCTTGTATGACCGAATCGGCATGACCAGCAGCCTCAGCGACGCCGAGGCCAGGGAAGGTTTCCGCGCGTTCAAGGAGCGGCGCTCGCCGGACTGGGTGCATCCGGACCTGCGCGTTGAGGGACGGTTGTGATCACTGCAGATCGATCCACTCGCCGTGGACTGCGACCCGCAGCAGGTTGCTGATCCCGGCCGCATCGAACGCCGCGACGAATTCGTCGACGCCCTCACTGAAGTGGGCCCAGCCGTCGACGTGGGCGGGTATCACCAGCTTGGCGCCGAGCAGTTCGGCGGCGGCGGCCGCGCGCGCCGCGGTCAGCGTCAACGGCCGCCCGCGCTCCTTGGCCGGCACGCTCGCCGCTCCCGCGAAGAGCACCGCGATGTCGATGTCGCCGACGCGATCGGCGACATCCTGGACCGCGTTCATCGAGGCGTTGTCGCCGCTGAGGTAGACGGTGGGCAGGCCGGGCCCGGACAACACGAAACCCGTCACCTCGCAGTTGATGTGACCGCTGGCGTCGCGTTGCCCGTCGGCCGGGCCGTGCACCGCCGGAACGGCTTGCACGGCAAGGAGTCCGGAGCCGCCGGGAAGGTCATATGACTGCCAGGGCGGCAATCCCACCGCCGGCGGCCCCAACCGGCCCGCCGCACCGGGATGGGTCAGAATCAGCGGCGCGACGAGCGCCATCCGGCGGCCGTCGTCGTCGAGATTGTCGGGATGCTGGTCGTGGCTGATCAATACCGCGTCCACCGGCCCGAGCGCGTCGGTGCTGACCGCGGGACCAGTGAGCTTGGTCAGGTAGGCGTGGACGCCAGGCGGATCGAAGGTCGGGTCCATCACGATCCTGCGGCCCGCGATGTCGACGACCGTCGTGGGACCCCCGAGCACGCTGATCGCGCATTCGCGCCGCTGCGCGTCGACTCCGGCACTCATGGCATCACTCAAACATTGCGGGTGCGGTCTTGCCAATAGGGTTCCCGCAGCGCGCTTTTCAGGATCTTGCCGCTCGCGTTGCGGGGCAGCGAGGTCACGAAGTCCACGGTCCGCGGGCATTTGTAGCCGGCCAGATGCCGGCGGCAGAACTCGATGATGTCGCCGGGATCGGTCTCGGTGGTGGCGACGACGATCGCCTTGACGGATTCACCCCAGTAGTCGTCGGGGACCCCGATGATCGCGGCGTCGGAGATCGCGGGATGCTCGATGAGCACGCTTTCCACCTCCGGCCCGTACACGTTCTCACCGCCGGTGATGACCATGTCTTTCAGCCGGTCTTCGATGTAGATGTAGTCGTCGGCGTCGAGGCGCCCGACGTCGCCGGTGCGCACCCAATCGTCGCCGGTGATCGTGTCGGCAGTCGCCTCCGGCCGATTCAGGTAGCCGCTCATGTTCTGGTTGCTGCGCACCCAGATCTCGCCCCGGTCTCCGGCTGGCAGCTGGTTGCCCGTTTCGGGATCAACGATCCGGATTTCGGTGCCCAGCACGGCCCTTCCGGCCGACAGCTGCAAGTCGGGCCGCGTGGAATCGCGGTGATCGGCGTCGCTGAGCGCGGTGACCGCCCCGCACAGTTCCGTTTGTCCGTACACCTGAACGAAATTCGTGTCAGGCCAGGTCGCGAGCGCCCGGTGCAGCAAGGGCAACGGCATGGGCGCGGCTCCGTACACGATGTAGCGCAAGCCCGAGATGGTGGCGCTGGCCGTCTCGCCGGCCTCGAGGAACCTGGCGATCACGGGTGGCACGAAGAAGGCGTGGGTCGCGCCGGCTCGCATCGCCCCGATCAGAGCCGCGGCGTCGGGTTCGCGGGTCATGATCGTCGGCGCCCCCGCCCGGATGCCAAACAGCGCGTAGCCGATTCCACCGACGTGAAACAGGGGCATCGCAACCAGATTCGCGTCGCCTTCGGCGAAGGGGAATGCCGGCGCCAGGTTTGCCGCGTGATTGGCCAGCGCACGCTGGCTCAGCAAGACACCCTTGGGTCTCCCGGTGGTGCCCGAGCTGTAGATCACCAACGCGGTCTCGTTCTCGTTGACCTCCGCGTCGGGCTCCACAGGTGATGCTGCGGCAAGTAGGGATTCGTACTGATCTTCTTCGCTGCCTACCACGACGACGCGTTCGATACCTGGGACCCGCGCGGCGGCCGCCTCGATGGTGGGTTGCAGCTCGGCGCCGACGAAAAGCAGACGTGGACGGCTGTCGTTGAGCACGTGCGCGAGTTCGTCGCCGATGATGCGCCAATTGACGACGGTGGTCACAACGCCAATCGACGCGGCTGCGAAAAGGACTTCAAGGCAGGCCGGGTGATTTTTGTCCAGGAAGGCCACGCACTGGCCACGCCGCACGCCGGCGGCTCGCAGCGCACCGGCGGCGCGACGAATCCGCGACGCCCACTGCGTCCAGGACCACTGCCGGTCGCCGTAGCGAATCGCTATGCCGTCGGGCCGGTGCCGGGCGTGGTGCTCGACGAATCCGGCGAGCGTTTCCGTCGTCCCGGTCGTGGCGCTTCTTTCAGAGGCTGGCCGCATTAACCCCTCCGCTGATGTCAGGTTGTCCCACTCTGTGATACGCGGTCACATCCCCGCACGCCACGGCGGCCCGCCTTTTCGCGCGAGAGGTTCCGCCTACCAGTGGTAATAAGCAGGTCGTGGCATACCCGCCCGGTGCGGCGCACGATCGGGTTATGTCATCAAAAACCCGCCTGCCATTGCTGCCACCGGAAAGCCTGAGCCCCGATCAAAAGGACCTCTACGACGACATGGTCGAGGTGATTGATAACAACTTCGGTGAACTCATCGCGCGGCGTAGAGACGGCGCGCTGATCGGCCCGTTCAACGGCTGGCTGCATTTTCCGCAATTCGGCAGGCCCGCCTGGACCTTCAACAAGTCGCTTTGGGAGCACGGCGTCTTGCCCGCCGCGATTCATCAGCTGGTCATCCTGGTGACCGCGGCCAAGTTCGGCGCTCGCTACGAGATCTACGGTCACGAGTACTTCGCCCGGCGGGCGGGCCTCGCCGAGCACAAGATCGCGACGATCGTCGCCGGCGAGCGCCCCGGCGACCTCAGCCACGACGAGGGCGTCGCCTACGACATGGCGGCGGCGCTGAACAGGGGCGCGCCGCTTCCCGAGACGACGTACCAGGCGGTCCGCACGACGTTTGGTGAGCAGGGCCTCGCCGAGATCGTCTTCCTGGTCGGATGCTTCTCGATGGTCGCCATCACGCTCAACGCGTTCGATGCCTCGGTGCCTGGACGCGAGGAACGCCTCGACTGACGCTGTCGGCCTTGGTAATCGGGCACTCGCAAACGGTCAGAGCATGGAATCGACCATCATTCCGCCCTCGCTGTCAGCGCGAGTGGTCGCGTCGCCGTTTTGCGCGAAGACGACGAATGCCGACTGATGGTTCGATGTGTTCAGCAGCTCGATAAATGAGCCGATGACCGGAATTGCGCCCATCATTGATGTCCCATCAGCGCTGTAGTCGATGGAGGCTTCCTGCTGAAAGTTTCCGCTTTGGAGCGGTTTTGTAGTAGGCGCGCTCAAGTTTTTGACATTGGTCAGACCCGTCGTCGACACACCGGCCAACTGATTGATGTTGGCCTGCAACGCGGCGACGGGATCCGCCCCGTTGGCAGGCATGACCTTGATTTCCATTTCCGCGCTGGAGTAGGCGTTGTGGAGCGCCACCCAGCCGGGGCCCTGGTTTCCGACAGTCCAGCCCGGCGCGGGGGTGACCGCGATGCCCGGCACGATGTCGACCGGGTCGGCCGCAGTGAGCGTCACCGCCGCACCTTGCGCTGCCCTGGGCCAGACGATCAAGGCAGTCACGGCGGCGATGAGGAAAACCACTCCAACGTTGGCGGTGAAGGCAACTAGCTGCAATCCGCGTTTGACCCGTGCTGGGCTGCCGGAATCACGCAGCGGTGGGAATGTATGCGGCGGCGTTGCCGGGCGTACCGAAAATGTGGTCATGATCTGGCTCCTTGTGCTGGCTGGGGCGATTCGAAAAATTCGGCCTGCGGATATACGATCACTCGCCCGGCGCGCCGTGTCCAACACCTGTCCAAAATGGGCCGATAAATCCCGGCTATCAAACGGGGTTTGCCGCCAACGACTGGCGATGGTCAGCATGCATTCGCGGTGACTGCGGTAATGCCAAGGGGCGCGGTATGCCAACATTGCTGTGGTGAGCAATGATCGCGCCCGTTCCCGGACTTTCATGGTGACGGGCGCGGCGTCGGGCATCGGCCTGGCCACCGCGCGGCGCTTGCTGGCCGAAGGTGGCACCGTCGTCGGCGCCGACCTGGCCGACCCGCCCGACCTGGGCCCCGAGTTCCGGTTCGTGCCCGCCGACGTGACGGACGAGACAGCGATCGCGGCGGTAATTGCCGCCGTTCCCGACCGCCTCGACGGCGTCTTCCATGCCGCCGGCGTTGCCGGGGGCGGCCCGGTCCATCTGCTCGGCCGGGGCGAGTGGGACCGGGTGATCGCGATCAACCTCACCGGCACGTTCCTGGTCGCCAAGGCGGCCCTGGCCAGGATGATCGAGCAACCGCGGGTCGACGGTGAGCGCGGCTCGATCGTGACCGTCGCCAGCATCGAAGGCCTGGAAGGCACG
>NZ_JBKQOI010000356.1:0-2504 GCF_052145595.1 Mycobacterium sp.
TTGGCGTCGTGCCGCCGTGACGCTCACCGCAGCACGCAGCGGCGACGATTGGAGCGTCGACGGCGTGGTCCGCCATGTCCTCAACGGCACTGCCGCCGACGACTTGTTAGTGGTGGCGATCGTCGACAGCGAGCCCGCGGTCTTCCTCCTGGACCGGACCGCCGAGGGCGTCACCGTTGTTGCGGAGCGGGTGCTGGACGGCACCCGGCCGATGGCCACCATCACCTTCACCCGCGCGCCGGCGGCACGGCTGACCGGCGAGGGCCCCGCCGACGATCTCATCGAGCGCAACGTCAACCTCGCGCTTGCCATCCTGTCGGCCGAGCAGGTCGGAGCGTGCGAACGGGTACTGGAGATCGCCACCGACTACGCGCGCACCCGCGAGCAGTTCGACCGCCCGATCGGCAGCTTCCAGGCCATCAAGCACAAGTGCGCCGACATGCTCGTCGACCTCGAATGGGCTCGCTCGGCATCACAAGCGGCCCTGCAGGCCCTGGACAGTCAAGACGGCGGCGCCGGCCCGATGCCCGGCGAGTCCGACTGGCGCGCCAGCATGGCCAAGGCGGTGTGTTCCGAGAGCCTCCGCAACGCAGCGCATGCAAACGTCCAAATCCACGGTGGAATCGGTTACACGTGGGAGGACTCCGCCCATCTCTACCTGCGTCGCGCCCGCACCGACGAGGTGCTGTTCGGCGGCCCCGGACACCACTGGGACCGGGTATCCGCGCAGGCCAAGCTGCTATGAGAAACCGCCCGACCGGATATCGGGGCGGCCTTGCTGGTTGCCATCAGGGGTAACTAGTATCACAGCTAAATAACTAAATATTTTGATAATTCCTGTCCGACCACGAACGTATCCAGACGAGGAGGCACCTATGCCGTTGCAGCCCTGGATGGAATTGATTTCCGTCGACGATCACCTGATCGAACACCCCAGGGTGTGGAGCGATCGGCTCCCGACCAAGTACGTGGAGATCGGGCCGAAGATCATCGAGTGGGAGCGGCCCGACACCGGCCAGATGTGCCAGGTCTGGGAATACGAGGGCAGGATCTACCCCTACATCGGCTTGAACGCGGTCGCAGGTAAGACGCCCGAGCAGTACGGCATCGAACCGGTGCGGTACGACGACATGATCCCCGGCTGTTACGACCCCAAGGCGCGGGTGGCCGACATGGACATCGACGGCGTGCAGGCGATGACGTGCTTCCCGTCGTTCCCCCGTTTCGCCGGCGCGGTGTTCGCCGAGGCCGAGGACAAGGAACTCGCCAAATTGTGCTCTGCGGCGTGGAACGACTTCCACCTCGACGAGTGGGCCGCCACGGCGCCCGATCGATTCGTCCCCGTCGCCATGCTGCCGTTCTGGGACCTCGAGGCCAGCGTCAAGGAGATCCACCGCGTCGCCGCGAAGGGCGCCAAGTGCGTGACGTTCCCCGACCTGCCAGACCGGCTCGGCCTGCCCTCCGTCCACTCCGATCACTGGGATCCGGTGCTCTCGGCGATGGAGGAGACAGACATGGTGCTGGCTCAGCACTTCGGCTCCGGCGGCTTCCCGCCGCCCATCGCTCCCGACGCACCATTCGCCGTGTTCATCACGCTGATGGGGACGATGTCGATGACCTCGATGACGGATTGGCTGTTCTCCAACACTCTCTACCGGCATCCGAAGTTGAAGATCGGCCTGTCCGAGGGCGGTATCGGCTGGATCCCCTACATCCTGGAGCGCTGCGACAGCGTGTGGCGAAAGCACCGCTTCTACAACAACATCAACCAGGATCACCCGCCGAGCTACCTCTTCAAGAAGCACATTCACGGTTGCTTCATCGAGGATGACTTCGGCGTGGAGATGCGGCACATGATCGGCGTCGACAAGATCACCTGGGAGTGCGACTACCCGCACTCGGACTCGTTCTGGCCGCAAAGTCGAGAGCGTGCGGCGCAGGCGTTGGAGAAGGTGCCCGACGACGAGGTGCACCGCATGGTCGAACTGAATGCCCGTGAGTTCTACAACTTTCCGCGGGCGGCATGACTTTCGGAGAAGACGACGGGCGGGAAGGCGTGGACCGAATCGAGCAGTTGCCGGTGTCGGACTGGACAGACCAGGACCTGCTGACCAAGGACGAGGCGAGGGGGCGCCTCGTCGGCGAGATCGCTCGCTGCCGGGCTCGGGTGGACGAGCTCAAGGCCAACAGCGCCAACGAGCCCGAACTCGCGCTGCTCGCCCGTCGCCTCAACGCGTTGGAGTCGATAGCGGGCGAATACGGCGAATACCTCGACGGGAAGTAGTGATGGTGTCGGTTGAGACCAAAGACATCGACGCACTGCGCAGTGAGATCCGCGGTTTTCTGGAGAGCGCGCCCAAGCCCGCCGGGCTCCGCAACTATGGGGCCACGCCGACTGCGGCCGATGTTGAGCCCGGGCAGCAATGGCACCGCTATCTGGCGACCCATGGCTACACCTGCCTGCACTGGCCGCGTGAGTTCGGCGGCGCCGACGCCACGGTGGC
>NZ_JBKQOI010000357.1:0-9302 GCF_052145595.1 Mycobacterium sp.
CGTGACGCGGCCGCCGTGTGGCGCGTGTTCGACGACGACCCGGTCGGGTCGTGCATGGTCGCGGCGCGTGTGGCCGACCATGGCATCGACGCCAATTCGATCGGCGGGGAACTCTGGACGCGCCGCGCCGCGGAGGAGTCGCTGTGTTTCGCCGGTGCCAACCTCATCCCGCTGCGCGGCGGACCGGCTGACCTGATTGCTTTCGCCGACGAGGCGATGAGCGGAACCCGCCGCTGTTCGTCACTGGTCGGCAGGGCCGACCTGGTGATGCCGATGTGGGAGAGGCTGGAGTCGGCTTGGGGTCCGGCCCGGGACGTCCGCGACCGCCAGCCGCTGATGGCGCTGTCCTCCCACCCGAGCTGCGAAATCGATCCCGGCGTGCGTCAGGTCCGGCCGGACGAGCTGGACGCCTACCTGGTGGCTGCCGTCGACATGTTCATCGGGGAAGTGGGCGTCGACCCGCGGCTCGGCGACGGGGGTCGCGGCTACCGCCGGCGGGTAGCCAGCCTGATCGCGGCTGGGCGGGCCTGGGCCCGCTTCGAGCACGGTCAGGTCGTCTTCAAGGCCGAAGTGGGGTCGCAGTCTCCCGGGGTCGGTCAGATTCAAGGGGTCTGGGTGCACCCGGAGTGTCGCGGCCTGGGCCTGGGCACTGCCGGCACGGCAACGGTGGCGGCAGTGATCGTCGGCACTGGGCGGATCGCCAGCCTGTACGTGAACAACTTCAACACCGTGGCGCGCGCCGCGTACGCGCGGGTGGGCTTCGCCGAAGTGGGCACCTTCGCGACGGTGCTGCTGGACTAGCTCGTCATTTTTCGCAGTGACGTTAAGTGTGTGTGGATAACGGTTCGGTCTCGGTGTGTCTGCGCCGGTGTCGAAGCCACAGTTCCTAACATCAGCAACGATGGTAACGAGAACAACACTAGCCTCATGCGCCTCAGGTCTGCTGCTGGTCGCGGTTATCGCCTTGTCCGGGTGCACTCCGCGGCCAGACGGCCCGGGCCCCGCTGCCGAGAAGTTCTTGGGTGCTTTGGCTATCGGGGACACCGCGACGGCCGCCCAACTCAGCGACAACCCCGACGAAGCCCGAGAAGCGCTCAACGCGGCGTGGGCCGGACTGCAGGCCACCCACTTGGACGCGCAGATCCTCAGCTCCAAGTACGCCGAGGACACCGGCACGATCAGCTATCGCTTCACCTGGCATCTGCCCAAGAACCGGACCTGGAGCTACGACGGCCAGCTGAAGATGGCCCGCGACGAGGGACGGTGGGAGGTCCGGTGGGCCGCCACCGGGCTGCACCCCAGGCTGGGTGAGCACCAGACGTTCGCGCTGCGGGCCGATCAACCGCGGCGCGCCTCGGTGAACGAACTCGGGGGCAGCGATGTGCTCGCGCCGGGCTACCTGTATCACTACACGCTGGACGCCACCCAAGCCGGACCCGACCTGATCGGGACGGTGCACGCGGTGGTCGAGGCCCTCCACCCCTTTAATGACGCGCTGGCCGACCCGCAGCTGCTCGCCGAACAAGCCAGCTCGGCATCGCATCCGCTTGACCTGGGAGTCACGCTGCACCCCGACGACAACGACAAGGTCTTTCCCGCGATCGGCAGACTGCCCGGCATCGTGGTCACACCCCAGGCCGACATGCTGCCGACCGATCCGCATTTCGCGCCGGCCGTCATCAGCGAAGTGAAGAAGGAAGTGATCGACCAGCTGGACGGCCAGGCGGGCTGGCGGATTGTCAGCGTCAACCAGAACGGCGTCGACGTTGCCGTTCTTCATGAAGTCGAAGGGTCGCCGGCGCCGTCGGTGTCGATCACGTTGGACCGGGCGGTGCAGAACGCCGCTCAGCATGCTGTGGACACCCGGGGCGGCAAAGCGATGATCGTCGTGATCAAGCCGTCGACCGGGGAGATTCTCGCGATCGCGCAGAACGGGGGCGCCAACGCCGACGGCCTGCCGGCCACCAACGGCCTGTTCCCGCCCGGGTCGACGTTCAAGATGATCACGGCGGGCGCCGCGATTGACCGGGACATGGCCACGCCCAACACGATGATGGACTGCCCGGGCCATATCGACATCGGGCACCGCACCATCCCCAATTACGGCGGCTTCGATCTCGGCGTGGTGTCCATGTCACGTGCGTTCGCCAGCTCCTGCAACACCACGTTCGCCGAGCTGGGCAGCAAGATGCCGCCCCGCGGTCTGACCCAGGCGGCCACTCGCTACGGGATCGGGCTCGATTACACGGTGGACGGCATCTCCACGGTGACCGGGTCGGTGCCGCCGACGGTGGACCTGGCCGAGCGCACCGAAGACGGCTTCGGCCAGGGCAAGGTGTTGGCCAGTCCGTTCGGCATGGCCCTGGTGGCCGCCACCGTCGCCGCCGGCAAAACCCCGGTGCCGCAGCTGATCGCCGGCCGCCCCACGACGGTCGAAGGCGACGACACGCCGATCTCCCCGAAGATGGTCGACGCGCTGCGGCCGATGATGCGGCTGGTGGTGACCAATGGGACCGCCAAGGAGATCTCCGGCTGCTGCGGCGAGGTGTACGCGAAGACCGGTGAGGCCGAGTTCCCGGGCGGATCGCATTCCTGGTTCGCCGGGTACCGCGGCGATCTGGCGTTCGCCGCGCTGATCGTCGGGGGTGGCAGCTCGGAATTCGCGGTCCGGATGACCAAAGTGATGTTCGAATCGCTGCCGCGGGACTACCTGGCCTAGAGCCGGCTTCGCACTTGGGCTCCCGGCTCGTTACAGCGGTAAGTTGCGAGGTAGGCGAAGCTCGCTGGCATGGGGCCGGTGGGCAGGGCGTCAGGAAAGGCCATGACTGAGACCGGTGGAGAGATGGTGGCATTGCGGGTCTCCGACGCCGACCGCAACGGCACGATGCGGCGATTGCACAACGCCGTCGCGCTCGGGCTGATCGACATCGACGAGTTCGAGCAGCGCTCGTCACAAGTGTCCTACGCGCGTACCCGCGGTGAGCTGGACGGGCTCGTCGGCGACCTGCCCGGACCGGGCGCCATCGTCACATCCGCGGCTGACCGGGTGGAGCTGCGTGGCTGGGCCGGGTCGCTGAAGCGGCACGGCGAATGGACTGTGCCCACCCGCCTGGCGTTGGTACGCCGACTGGGCTCGGTCGAACTCGATCTCACCAAGGCCCGGTTCGCGGGGCCGGTGGTGGTCATCGAACTCGACATGAGATGGGGTTCGGTGGAGATCCGGTTGCCCGACGGTGCCAGTGCCTCGATCGACGATGTCGAGGTCTACGTGGGCAGCGCCAGTGACCGTCGCAAAGACGCACCGGGCGAAGGAAGGCCCCATGTCGTGGTGACGGGGCGGGTGGTGTGCGGCTCGGTGATCATCCGCGGACCGCGCCGCTCGCTTCTGCGCCGCGCGGGCCGCCGCGATTGAGACGCCGCGATTAAGCTGGCGGCATGCCTGCTCGCACCGCGCTTTCCCCCGGAGTGATATCCCCGACGCTGCCGGTGGCCAGCCGCATCCCGCGTCCGGAATATGTCGGCAAGCCGACGGCCAAGGAAGGCAGCGAGCCGTGGGTGCAGACACCGGAGGTGATCGAGAAAATGCGCGTCGCCGGCCGAATCGCGGCCGGCGCGCTGGTTGAGGCGGGCAAAGCGGTTGCGCCCGGCGTGACGACCGACGAACTGGACCGGATCGCCCACGAGTACATGGTCGACAACGGCGCCTATCCGTCGACCCTGGGCTACAAGGGATTCCCGAAGTCGTGCTGCACGTCGCTCAACGAGGTCATCTGCCATGGAATCCCCGACTCGACGGTGGTCGCCGACGGCGACATCGTCAACATCGATGTCACCGCGTACATCGACGGGGTGCATGGCGACACCAACGCGACTTTCCTGGCCGGCGATGTCTCGGAGGAGCATCGGCTGCTCGTGGAGCGAACCCGGGAGGCGACCATGCGGGCGATCAACGCAGTCAAACCCGGGCGCGCGCTGTCGGTCGTTGGCCGCGTCATCGAGGCGTACGCAAATCGCTTCGGGTACAACGTGGTTCGTGACTTCACGGGTCACGGTATCGGCACCACGTTTCACAACGGGCTGGTCGTGCTGCACTACGACCAGCCCTCGGTGGCGACGATCATGCAGCCGGGAATGACATTCACCATCGAGCCGATGATCAACCTGGGCGCGCTGGACTACGAGATCTGGGACGACGGCTGGACCGTGGTCACCAAGGACCGCAAGTGGACCGCGCAGTTCGAGCACACCTTGCTTGTTACCGACACCGGCGTCGAGATCCTCACGTTGGCGTGACATTGTCGGCGCTCGCGAGCGACCGCCGCCTGCTGAGAAACCCTGCCGTGCATCCGGGATCAGCGCAAAATCCGCATCCTCTGAGAATGAGTGGCAGTCGAGAGCCGATCACGGGTCTACCGGCCTAGACCCGGAGGGGGTCGGGACGATGAACTTTTCGTTGTTGCCGCCGGAGGTTAATTCGGCGTTGATGTTCGCCGGTGTGGGTCGGCGTCACTGGTGGCCGCGACGGCGGCCGGGCAGGCCCGGGTGACGGCGGCCGCCTTCGAGGCGGCCAGGGCGGCGACGGTGCATCCGGCGATGGTGGCCGCCAACCGCAGCCAGCTGATGTCGCTAGTGGCGACGAACATGTTCGGGCAGAACGCCCCGGCCATCGCCGAGGCCGAGACCGCCTACGAGCAGATGTGGGCCCAGGATGTGGCCGCGATGGTGGGTTATCACGGAGGGCCTCGGCGGCAGCCGCGCAGTTGACGCCAATGCAGAGCCTGGGGCAGAGCCTCAATTTGGGACGCGGCAACCCCGCCGCGCCCGCGGCCGGTGGCAATGGGGCTCTTTCAGGTCTTCTTGGCGACGTCCAACGGGTAGAGGCAGACGCTCAGCAGATAGCGGCCGCGGACCAGGCCTACCTGGCAGCTTTGGCCAGTCAAAACGAGGCCGAATTAGCCAATGCGGGCGCTGTGACCAGGCAGGCAACCAACGGGGCGTTCAGCAGCAACTTCAGCCACGCCGTTGGCGTGGCCGTTGCCACGGTCGGTTCCGACGCCGGCACCATCGCGAATGTGATTGGTCAAGACCTTGGTGCGGGCCCGGCATTGCTCCTTCTTGACGCTGGCATGATTGAGGCTTTTCTGTTCCCACCACCGCAGGCTCCGACTTCTTAAAGCTGGCATCCTTCGAGAGTGAGCAGACGCAGAATCGCACGATTTCCGCCCGGAAAGTGTGACTCTGCGTCTGCTCGCCAAATAGCAGTGAGCGGGGCCCTGCTGGTTGCGGGCACCAGCTCCGACGCCGGGAAATCCATGGTGGTCGCGGGTCTGTGCCGGATGTTGGCGCGCGGCGGGGTCCGGGTGGCACCGTTCAAGGCGCAGAACATGTCCAACAACTCCGTGGTCACCGTCGAAGGCGGCGAGATCGGCCGCGCCCAGGCGATCCAGGCGAGGGCCGCGGGGCTGGAGCCCAGCGTGCGATTCAACCCGATCCTGCTCAAACCGGGCAGTGACCGAACGTCGCAGCTGGTGATCCGCGGGCAGGTCGCCGACTCGGTCACTGCTGCCGGCTATGTGAAGCATCGCGACCGGCTCGCCGGCATCGTCTTCGACGAATTGTCTTCGCTGCGCAACGAATTCGACGCAGTGATCTGTGAGGGAGCCGGTTCGCCCGCCGAAACGAACTTGCGTGCCACGGATTTGGCCAACATGGGATTGGCCAGGGCCGCGAATTTGCCGGTGATCTTGGTCGGTGACATCGACCGCGGCGGCCTGCTTGCTCACCTGTTCGGGACGGTCGCGGTGCTCGACCCCGACGACCAGGCGCTCATCGCCGGCTTCGTCGTCAACAAATTCCGTGGCGACCTTGCACTGCTGGAACCCGGGTTACAGCAGTTGCTTGCCATGACCGGCCGTCCAACCTACGGGGTGCTGCCCTACGTCGACGAGCTCTGGCTGGACGCCGAGGACTCACTTTCGGTGGTTGCCCGCCGCGTTGTCGGCACGCCCGCGCCGCCGCGCGGCGACGAGTGGCTGCGGGTGGCCGCGGTCCGGCTGCCCCGGATTTCCAACTCCACCGACGTAGAGGCGCTGGCCTGCGAGCCGGGCGTGCTGGTGCGCTGGATCACCGATCCCGCCGATTTGGCCGACACCGACCTGATCGTGCTTCCGGGCAGCAAGGCCACCGTCGCCGACCTGTCATGGCTGCGCGATCGCGGCCTGGCCGACGCGATCGCCGACCACGCCCGGGCCGGCAAGCCGGTGCTGGGTATCTGCGGCGGGTTGCAGATGCTCTGCCGGCGCATCGAGGACACGGTGGAATCCAGGATCGGGGAAGTCGCCGGGCTGGGGCTGTTGGACGGCGACATCGCCTTTGGCGAAACGAAGATCTTGCGCCGCTGGCCGCAGCCGCGCGGCGGCTCTCTGACGGGATATGAAATCCATCATGGGCGGCTCACCCGGTGCGCCGAGGAGAGCTGGTTCGCGGTCGACTCCGAACCGCAGGGCATCGTGCGCGGCGCGGTCTTCGGCACCCATTGGCACGGCCTGCTCGACAACGACGACTTCCGTCGTGCGTGGCTCGCCCGTGTCGCCGATGCGGCCGGCCGGAGCGGATTCGTCGTCGCCGACACCAATGTCGCGGCGCGACGTGATGCCCAGCTGGATCTGATCGCTGACCTCTTGGCGTCCCATCTCGACGTCGACGCCGTCCTCGGGCTGCTCGATGGCCCACCGCCGCGGCGACCGCACGTCGCACATCAATTGCGGCCATAAGGAATTGCGGCCATAAGGCCTTCCAAACGGTCACACACGGGTGCGCTGAGCGGCGCCGACGGGGCCGGCGGCGGGCGCACGGATGCGGCGGAAACCTCGCGCAACCAGGCCACTGGCTGTAACGTGCGTGAGTGTCCTCGATGATGACCACCCTCGACGGGTTTCCCGTCCCGGTCGCGGTGGCCGGTCCGGAGAAGGGCATCGTCGTGCTCATACTGGGCGACGATAAGCGTGCGCCCGTCGCTTATGACGCGGTGTGCGAGCGCCTGCACACCGCATCGCTTCGGACCGTCGTCATCGGCCTTGACCAGCGGCTGACTCCCAAGTCGGTGGTCGGCATCCTCGATGCGCTGGGGATCGGCTGGGCCGTGGTGGTCGGCGACCGCGCGGGTGGTGACCTCGCCTGGGAACTGGCGGCAACGAGGCTGGGCCGATTTGTCGGCCTGGTAGCGATCGACCGTGGACATCCACGGGTGGCCGGGACGAACGGCGTGGTTCTCGATGAACATTGCCCCCCGGTGGAGATCGGTACCACCGTGCTGGTCAGCTCCGCGGCCGCGCGGGCGGTGGCCCGCGACAGCCAGCGGTTCGTCTACGCCGAATACCGCGTGGTGGACCTTGGGCGGCGCGCGGTGCAGGAATCGACCGCGCAGTTGGCCGCCGAGATCGTGTTGCGCACCAGCACCTGGTAGCGCCTGGTTGACTAACGGTCATGGCGCGCAAGGAAAGCCCACAAAGCCCACAAAGCCCAGAAAGCGCTGCGACCGGTCCGGATTCTCCGATGTTGTCACTGGCCGCGCTGGAACAACTGGTGGGGGTCGGCGCGGTGGACACCGTCATCGTGGCGTTCACCGACATGCAGGGCAGGCTGGTCGGCAAGCGGGTAGCGGCCCGGCTCTTTGCCGAGGAAATGGCCGCGCACGGCGCCGAGTGCTGCAGCTATCTGCTCGCCGTCGACGTCGAGATGAACACCGTGGGCGGCTATGCGATGTCGAGCTGGGATACCGGCTACGGCGACATGGTGATGCTGCCGGATCTGTCCACCCTGCGGCTCATTCCCTGGCTGCCCAACACGGCCCTAGTGATCGCCGACCTGAGTTGGGCCGACGGCAGCACGGTCGCCGCCTCGCCGCGAGCGATTCTGCGTCGCCAGCTCGGCCGGCTCGGCGAGCGCGGACTGGTCGCCGACATCGCCACCGAGCTGGAATTCATCGTGTTCGACCAGTCGTATCGGCAGGCATGGGCCAGCGGGTACCGCGGCCTGACCCCGGCCAGCGACTACAACATCGACTACGCGATCTTGGCGTCGTCGCGGATGGAGCCGCTGCTGCGCGACATCCGGCAGGGCATGCAGGGTGCAGGCCTGCGGTTCGAGGCCGTCAAAGGCGAATGCAACATGGGGCAGCAAGAGATCGGCTTCCGCTACGACGAGGCGCTGGTCACCTGCGACAACCACGCCATCTACAAGAACGGCGCCAAGGAGATCGCCGACCAGCACGGCAAGAGCCTGACGTTCATGGCGAAATACGATGAGCGCGAAGGGAACAGCTGTCACGTCCATCTCTCGCTGCGTGCCAAGGACGGTACCGCGGCATTCGCCGACGGCAACCGCCCCCACGGCATGTCGCCGACTTTCCGCAGTTTCGTCGCGGGCCTGTTGGCCACGTTGCGCGAATTGACCTTGTTCTATGCGCCGAATATCAACTCCTACAAGCGATTTGCCGACGGCAGCTTCGCGCCGACGGCAATCGCGTGGGGACTGGACAACCGCACCTGCGCACTGCGGGTCGTCGGCCACGAACGCAACATCCGGGTCGAATGCCGGGTTCCCGGCGGCGATGTCAACCCCTACCTCGCGGCCGCGGCGCTGATCGCCGGCGGGCTGCACGGTATCGAACGGGGCCTAGAGCCACCCGAGCCCTACCCGGGCAACGCGTATGAGGCAACCGGCGTCGAGCGGCTGCCGACCACGCTGGCCGAGGCGGCCACGGTGTTCGGGGAGTCCGTGCTGGCACGGGAGGCGTTTGGCGACAATGTGGTCGCGCATTACCTGAACAACGCTCGGGTGGAGTTGGCGGCGTTCAACGCGGCGGTCACCGATTGGGAGAGGATGCGTGGTTTTGAACGCCTCTAGATCGGGTCCGGTGGTGGGCCTGACCACCTACCTGGAGCAGGTGCAGGCCGGGATCTGGGACGTCGGCGCGGGCTATCTGCCCGCCGACTATTTCCAGGGCGTCATCGCGGCCGGTGGCATCGCGGTGCTGCTGCCGCCCCAGCCGGTGGACGCCAAGGCCGCCGCCCGGGTGCTAGACCGGCTCGACGCCCTAGTCATCACCGGCGGTTATGACCTCGACCCCGCCGCCTACGGTCAGCAACCGCACCCGACCACCGATGAGCCACGCACCGCCCGCGACGCGTGGGAGTTCGCGTTGTTGCGGGGCGCGCTGGAGCGGGGGCTACCGGTGCTGGGTATCTGCCGCGGCGCGCAGGTGCTCAACGTCGCGTTCGGCGGGACGCTGCACCAGCACC
>NZ_JBKQOI010000358.1:0-3813 GCF_052145595.1 Mycobacterium sp.
GCACACATGATCGCCAGATCGGCCAGGATCCACTCGTATCGCGTGCTCGACGCGATACCGACTCGCTGCTCGGGTTCGATGCCCAGCGCCAGCAGGCCGGCCGCCAGCGTCTCGACGCGGTCCGCGGTCTGCTGCCAGGTCGCCGAGACCCAGTCGCCGGCAACGAGGTAGCGGAAGGCCTCCTTATCCGCCGACTTCTGGACGCGGTCGAGAAACATCGACGCCACATTCGTCGCTGTGGTGGTCGTGGATGTGCGGTCGGCATTGATCGTCATGGGGGTCTTCCCGGCGTTTGTGACTCCCTGCTGCCAATCGGCGGCCGAGGATTAATCACGCATCGTCGCACTTTCCTGCGCCACCGCGACAGGGTCATTCGTCACCTGCGCCACCGAGTCACGGCCACGAAGCTCCGCCGAGGACTGCGCACCACCTGGCCCACGTCGGCGCGTCGGCCGCGGCCACGACCGCTGATTTCCCTGCCTCATCGGCACCTCGCCGCGTGGCGCACCCACCGGCTCGAGATTAGCGGCCAGCGCGACCAGGTCGGCAGCGGGAACATCGGCAAAGACCGCCAATGCGGCGAGTTCGTCGGCGGTGGACGGTAGTCAGAGCGGCCACTCCACCTTGTGCCGAGAACGGTCGATGGGTGCAGCGGTCATCACGCGGATCCCTTGTCCCATGCCATCTGCAATACGGGTACTTGCCAGATCACCGATGTCGGCGGCCGCGAGCAACGCCGACAGCCTGGCGACTTTCGCGCCCGGAGCGCGGCGGCGGCTCACAAATTGATCATCCCCGGTAGAGGGCGGCCACGACGGTGATCCCCGCGCCCACGGAGACGAACAGCGCCGTAGGCCCCACTTTGAGTCGGATCGACTCCAGCGCCACCGCCAGCGCGGCCGTGTGCGCGCCGGCGAGGGCTTGCGAAGGCGACGCGACCCGCGCGGCGGACACCCCCAGCCGCGTCGCCAGTGCGGCGGCGAACCCTGGAACCGACGCCGTCGCGACGAGCAAGTCGACCTCGCCGAGGTCAAGCACGCTCTCCGCCGCCATCTCGCGGACGGTCGACTCGGCGCACTGCAGCGCCTGGTCAGCGTAGGACTCGGCGATCTCGACGGTAAGGACGTTGCGGCCCTGATCGCTGCGCCCCGGCCGGGTGTCCTCCTGCCAGGCCACACTGCTCTGAAACAGCCCGGCGAATTGGGGGAACGTCACGCACCGGAACGCCGTGAACCCCGCGCGGGAGTCGTCCGCGCTCAACAGCACCGCGCCCCCGACCGCGGGAAAGCCGAACCCTTCAGAAACCCCCGGGTCCGGGTCAATGTCGCTCCCGACCACCAACCCCAGCTCGACCGTTCCCGACGCGAGCAGGCCATCGACGAGTTGAATGCCCGACAACATGCCGCACCCCCCGTTGCGGACGTCAAAGGAGAAGGTCCCCTGGCCCGCGCCGGGCCGCTGCTCGGGGTTCGCGCCGATGTCCTCTTGAATCAACGAGGCGACCGCCGGCTCGCTGATGCCCTTGTCGTTGTAGATGCCGGCGTTGATGAGCAGGTCCACCTCCTCCGCCGTCCGCTTCGCGCGCTCCAGACACAAACGGGCGGCCGCATCGGCAAGCCCCAGCGCCCCCAACGACCCGCCCTCCGCGGTCGCGGTCGCCTCAATGATCGTGCCCATACCGCCCCGCCAGCTGATCGACCTTGAAGATCACGATGCCCACCTCCAGACCCGAAGCAAGCGAGAGCAGCAAGACCCTGTCCTGCGGGGCGAAGCGGCCCTCCGACAGATACTTGCGCAGCGCGACGAAATGCGTCGTCGATGCTGTGTTGCCCAACTCATCGACGGTGATCACCACGTGCTTCGGCATTGAACCGAAACGCTCAGAGAACCCCGCCATCGCCTTCTTGATCGCCCGCGCCGAGGTCTGATGTGGGATCAGATAGTCGATCTCATCGAACTTGAGCCCAACCTGATCGAGCACCTCCCGAAGCAGCGGGCCCACGTCCTCGATCGCGACGTTCTGGATCTCGCGGGCATCGGTATGCATCGTTACTCCGGGACCAATCGTGGCCGGGAACGCCACACACAAGCGACTGTGCTCCGAGAGCGTGGTAAACCCCGCCACCTCGATCCCCGCAGCGCCCTCCGGCGCTCGCTCGACAATCGCGGCGGCGCCGGCGTCCCCGAGCGTCAGCCCGGCGAGCTGGTCATCCATCACCGTGCGGATCTCCTGCGCGGCATTGTGCCCAAGCTCTGAGATGTACTCGCCACTGACGACCATTCCCCGCCGGATCCGGCCCTGCCGAACCAGGTCGTTGAGAATGAACACGCCGGTCAGCATCCCCGCACACGCGTTGGAAATGTCGAGGCTGATCGCGCGCTCGGCGCCCAGAGCAGCCTTCAGCGACACGTTCACCGGCGGCTCGAGCTGCACCCGCAGGCCACCGACGTGGCGGCTGATACTCGACACGATCAGCATGTCCAGGTCCGCCGCCGCACAATCCGCGTGCGCCAACGCGTCGCGGGCCGCACCGAGCGCGAGCGTGTAAGAATCCTCGCCCGCGCCGACGATACGTCGCTCGCGGACACCCGTCAGCCGCTCGAGCTCGATATCGGTCCGGTACTTCGTGCTTGCCATCAACTCATCGGTACTCAACCGCCGTTCCGGAAGCGACGCACCGATGGCCGCGAACCGGCTCGTGTATGACCCCGCGCCCGGTGAGCCGTCGGCTCCGCCCTCCAGCGCCATCCAATGCTCGCTACCGCCTACCGACATGGCGCTCCATCCACCCGCTGCTACCAAGCCACGCTAGCCCTGCAGTCGTGCTGCCGTCACGGGGCCGGCCATTTTGTCTGGTAACTGCGTGCCGGACACTCCAGCAAGACCAGGAAGAAGCCCGCAACCACAGGTGAAGTGACCCTCCAGGGCTCGCGGTTCCGCCATCATTGTCGTCAACTTCTTTGGGCGGCAAACCCCGGAACCGACGCCGTCGCGACGGGCAAGTCGACCTCGCCGAAATCAAGCACGCCGGCCGCCACCAACTCGCGGACGGTCGACTCGTCGACTCGGCGCACTCAAGCGCCCAGTCGGCGTAGGACTCGGCGATCTCTACGGTAAGGACGTTCCGCCCCACCGGTAACGGTGGACCGTCTTGGTCTCTACGCCTAGGCCTTCGACGAGTTCGGCCTTCCTGCCCCCGCGGTCGCTGGGCTCTTCCCGTTGGACCGCACGGAGGCGTGCTGCCTCTTGCGTGGCGGGATGCGAGTAGGCACCGGGTCGAACGCGGCGGGATCATCCAGGTACTTGCGGAAGATGCGGGCCATCGTCGCCGCCTGGTAGCCGTCGACGAACCGGTGGTCCAGATTGATCGTCAGGGGCAGCACCGGACGAACCACGGGTTGACCGTCTCGAGCCAACACCTTGTCGGTCACAGCACCCAGCAGGATCGTGACGGGCACGTGGCAGAACGTCGGTACCGGGGCAGAGGCCGAGTCGAGGCCGTAGGTCCCCACGTTGCTGACCAGGACGGAGCCGTACGGGCGGGCCTCGAGCCCGAGGAAGGGAAGGGCCAACTGAAGGCTCTCGGTGACGAATCCGATGCCCTCCATCAGCGGGCGGAGCAGCAACGGCGGCAGCCCCTTGCCCATGGCCTTACTGCTTGAACTGTGGGTCATTGTCATGGCGGATGCGGCCAGCACGATCGGCCAGCTCCTTGGCGATCACCTAGGGCGGCTTTTCATTGACGCGGCGCACAACGGTGCCCGATAGATCGGTGCTGGCTGCCTCGACTCCAGCTACCGGGTCTGTCCGAA
>NZ_JBKQOI010000359.1:0-13071 GCF_052145595.1 Mycobacterium sp.
CGGAATGCCGGTGAGTCCGACCATGCCGACGATCGCATCGGGATTGGCCACCGTCCAGCTGCCGCCGACCGCGAACTGGATGTCTTTCCATTCGACACCTGCGTCGGCGAGCGCGAGCCCGATGGCGTCTGCCGCCATCTCCATCGCGGACTTGCCCTCGAACCGACCGAATGGGTGTAGGCCCACCCCGATAATCGCCACGTCATTCACGCGATGGCTCCCGCTTGCTTGAGTTCTTCGATGCGGTCCCAGTCCATGCCGATCTCCATCAGCACGATTTCGGTGTGCTCCGCCGCCTGCGGGGCGCGGGTGGTCACGAGCGGCTCGTGATTGAACTGCACCGGCCCGCGCACGACCTTGAACGGTTCTCCGCCGCTGGCGAGCTCGACCTCGGCGATCATGTCGTTGGCGATGGCCTGTTCGTCATTGGCGAGGTCGAGCAGGCTCTGGAACGGCGCCCATTGCCCCTTCATCGTCTTCAGGTGCTGACGCCAATACTCAAAAGGCTTTGCGGCGACCGCCTTCGTGATCAATTCGGCCGCCGCGTCGGCATTTTGGATCAGCGGGAGGACCTCGGAGAAGCGGGGAACGTCGGCAGCCTCTGGGAGGCCTAGGTGCTCGAAGGTGTCGCGGATCAGCCCCGTCGGGCTGATGATGCACAGGTTGATCGTGCCGCCGTCGGACGTCAGGTAGTTGCCCATGAAGGGGTTCACCGACATCGCGGTGGCGGAGCCCGGCATGGGCGTGCGCATGACTTCCCCCGTCTCCATGCCCTGTGTCATGCTCGCACCCGCCGCCCACCAGGCCGTGCTCAGCAACGACACGTCAAGCTCAACGGCTTCACCGGTGCGTTCGCGATGCAGCAACGCGGCCGAGATGCCGCCGGCGATGAACATGCCGCCGATGGAGTCGCCGAACGCGGGAATGCCCTGTCCCAGTGCGCCGCCCAGCTCCTCCGGCGTCAACGCGTAGCCCACGCCGCTGCGCGTCCAGAACGCCGTTCCGTCATAGCCGCCGACGTCGCGCTCGGCGCCCTTGTCGCCGTACGCCGAACCGCGGGCATAGACGATGTTCGGGTTCACCGCGCGAATGTGCTCCACGTCGAACTTGTGCTTCTGCCGCTGCGCGGGCATGTAGTTGGTCAGGAACACGTCGGAGGTCTTGGCCAGTTCGTAGATCACTTCCTGGCCGCCCGGCGTGGAGACGTCGACCCCGACGCTGCGCTTTCCGCGATTGGGGTGCTCCATCAGCGGATGCCGGTCCGGGTTGACCTGAATGCCACCCATGTTGAGGAAGCCGCGTTGGGTGTCACCACGCACCGGGTGCTCGATCTTGAGGACGTCGGCGCCCCAGTCGGCGAGGATGGCCCCCGCCGCCGGGACGAACGTGAACTGCGCAAGCTCCAGGACCCGAAAGCCCTCCATTACCTTGACCATTTGCGCGACCCTACTTGGCGTCGAACGTCACCGGAAGTGCCGTCGGTGAACGGAAGGGCTGACCGTGGATGTGTGGGTCGCCCTCGGTCAGGAGGTCGACGTTGGTCAGCCGCGTGAGCAGGCATTCGACTGCGACGCGGGTTTCCAGCCGCGACAGGTGAAGACCCAAACACGTGTGCTCACCGGCGGCGAAGGAGATGTGGGGGATCTGCTTGCGGAAGATGTCGAATTCCTCCGAACGCTCCCAGCGCCGCTCGTCCCGGTTCGCGGAGCCTATGCACACGCCGATCACCGAACGCGCCGGGATCTCGACCCCCTCCAGCTCGGTGTCTTCGGTCGTGAAGCGCTGCACCGTGGTCAGCGGCGTCTCGAAGCGCAGTGCTTCCTCGATTGCCTGGCCGATCAGCGCATGGTCGGCTTGCACCGCGGCGAACTGATCCGGATGGGTGAGAAGCAGAAACAGCAGGTTCCCCGACGACCGGTACGTGGTCTCCAGGCCGGCGGGCAGCAGCAGCCGCAGGAACGAGTAGATCGCCTCGTCGCTGAGCTTTTCGCCATCGATCTCCGCGGCGACCAGATCGCCGATGATGTCCTCGGTGGGCTTGGACTTGCGCTGTTCGATCTGCTCGAGAAAGTAATCCTTGAGCGCCGCCGATGCCTCGAAGGCGCGTTCGTAGTTGACGTGATAACTGATCAGCTGCACGGCGCGCTTGCGGAACATCGGCAGGTCTTCGGCCGGCAGTCCCAGCAGTTGGGCGATGACGCGGGTGGGGAACTCGAATGTGAAATTCCGGATCAGGTCGGCTTCGCCGGCGTCGATGAATTCGTCGATCAGCGCGTTGCAGATCGGCCGCACGATGGTGTTCTCCCACCGGGCCAGCGCTTTGGACTTGAACGCCGCGGACACCAGGTTGCGATGGTCGCGATGCTGCTTTCCCTCCATCGCCAGAATGGTTGGCCCCATGAACAGGCCGATCGTTTTGTCATACGGTTTGGAGCTAAATACCTGGCCGTCCCGAAACACCTTGTTCACCGCGTCGAACGACATCGCGGAGTACTCCCGCTTGGGCAGCAGGGATTCGGGCGTCTTGGAGTAGTCCATGACCGTCCCACGGAACGCGCCGCCATTCCGGCGCTTCCGGGCGAAGAACGGGTAAGGGTCACGCAGGCTGACGGTTTCTTCGCCGGTGCCGGCGGCGGAGTGAACGTTGGTCGTCACCTGATCTCCAGCCTCTTGCGCATGAACGGGCAGCTCTTTCGTAAGATCGTACTGTAATTATTACAGTAGGCAATATGGGCGCGGCCGCTCATGCGCCGTCGCACTGTTTGCCTATGGCCGCGTCAGCCGGTGGTGTGGGCTGAGCCGGAGTTCGTCAGTCTTGCGGCGCGGGCCAAGAGGCCGGCGTATCGCACACCGAGGAGACGAGGCATCGCTGCCATGGCGCGCCCATCGGGCCCGATGAGGATTCTGGCGCGGTTCTTGTCGGCTCCCCGGAGAATGACCCGGGCGGCCTTCGCGGGAGAGGTGAGTGCCAAACGTCCAAAGAGTTTCGCCGCGAGCTCGGGATCCTCGGAATCTGCGGTGCGCATGTTCGCTCCGAAGTTGGTACGCACCACACCCGGGTGCACGCAATGCACGGTCACTGGATGGTGTTCGATGATCATCTCCTGGCGGAGCGCCTCGGTGAAGCCTCGCACCGCGAACTTCGAAGTGCTGTAGGCGCCCTGGTAGGGAATCGCGATGAGGCCGAAAGCGCTGGACAGGTTGACCAACCGCGCGGGGCGCTGGGCGGAACCGGACTCGATGAGCTGCGGCAGGAAGGCCTTGGTGCCGTTGACAACGCCGCCGATGTTGATCCCGATCAGCCAGTCGAAGTCCGTCCAGGACATGTCTGCCACGCTGGCGAAGAGATCAACCCCGGCGTTGTTGAACACCATTGAGGCGGGCCCGAGGTCCCGGCGTACGTCTTCGGCGTGCGCGAGTACCGCATCGCGGTCGGCGACATCGACCTGGTACGTGGTGACTTGGCCGGTGCCGCAAGCCGCTTGAGTTTCAGCAAGACCCCGTTGGTCGATGTCGGACGCTGCGACGTGCGCCCCGTCTTGAGTGAGCGCGTACGTCAGGGCGCGGCCGATTCCGGACCCGGCGCCACTGACCACGGCGACACGGCCTTGGTACTTCATGCACCCACCTCTGCTTCGACGATCGCGCGGATCCGGGGCACCGACATGTCAAGGTTCGCTTGGAGATCCGTACGACGATCCCGGATGAACAAGAACAGATGTTCGAAAACCACCACGCCGAAAGGGAGCGGAACGCACATCCGGAACACTTCGGTAAGACGCGAGGCGCCGGCACCAGAACCGGGTTCGATGAGGTACGTCCATTGCGTCCAGTCCCCTCCCAGGACTTGGACGACGAACGAGAACCTACGTCCTGGCTCCGCTTCGACGACGTTCGCAACGGTGCGCCACCGGCCAAGCCGCCTGCGGTTCCAAGCCCGAAAACGATCCGGAGCCAACCACTCCGCGCGCCGTGTTTCCGGACTCCACTGAGGGATTCGCGTTACGTCGGAGATGACCGCGTAGACCCGCTCCGCAGACGCGCGCACCTCGGTTGATGCCGTTAACGTCTCGTCCTTTTGGAGCCACGGCATGATCAGCCATTCACCGCCTGCTCGCGTGCCCACCGGTAGTCGGCCTTGCCCGACGGGTTGCGCTCTATCGCCGTCCGGAACACGACCGCCTTGGGAAGCTTGTAGCGGGCCAACGACTTTGCGGCGTGTGCGACCAACTCGTCGGCACCGGCACCAGCGCCTTCGGCGAGCGCGACGACGGCGACGGCCTCCTGACCCCACCGCTCGCTCGGCCGCCCGGTGACCACCACGTCGGCCACCGCCGGGTGCGACGCGATCGCGGTCTCGACCTCCTCGACGAAGATCTTCTCGCCGCCGGAATTGATGGTCACCGACTCGCGGCCCAGCAATTCGACACTGCCGTCGGCGCGGTGGCGCGCGCGGTCGCCGGGGACCGCGTACCGCACACCGTCGATCATCGGGAATGTCTTGGCCGTCTTGGCCGCATCGCCCTTGTAGCCCAGGGGAACGTAGCCTCGCTGTGCCAGCCAGCCGATGCCGTCGTGACCGGGCTGCAGGATCGCGCCCAGATCTTCGGCCGCCACGTAGGTGTCCGGGCCGGCGTTGAATATACCGGTCGACACCGCTCCCGAGGTGGACATGTGGTGCATCTGCGCACCGGTCTCCGACGATCCGACGCCGTCGACGACGACGGCGTTCGGCAGGGCTTCGATCAAGCGTTGCTTGACGAACGGGGTGAGCAAGGCGCCCCCGCTGGCGACCACGGCCAACGACGACACGTCCGCGATGCCCTTCTCGATGGCGGCCACCAACGGCCGCGCCATCGCATCACCGACGACGGTCACCACCATCGCCCGCTCACGCTCGATGGTGCGGACGACGTCTTCGGCGTCCAAATGGTCGACGACCGATCCGAAGATTACTGACTGCCCGGTTGTGATTGCCGACATCACACTCCACTGGGCCGCGCCGTGGATCAGCGGTGGCAGAATCATCAACTTTGCGCCGGGACCCGCAGCCGCTGCCGCAACGATCTCGTCGACGGAGCCGAAGGGCTCGCCGGTCATGATATTTCGCCCGCCAAAGGACGTCATGAAGATGTCATGCTGGCGCCACAGCACGCCCTTCGGCATCCCGGTCGTGCCGCCCGTGTACAGGACGTACAGGTCATCGGGCGAATGCTGCACCGGCGGTGGCGTCGGCGAGCTGGCCGCGACGATGCTCTCGTAATCGACCGCGCCGTGTATCAAGTCATTGCCTGAGTCGTCGGCGATCTGAATCAAGACGCGCAGCCGCGGCAGATCCGGCAGGATTTCGGCCACTCGTGGTGCGAACGCCGCATGGTAGATCAGGGCGGTCGCCCCCGAATCGCCCAGCAGATATTGCAACTCGCTGTTGACATACCGGAAGTTGACGTTGAACGGGGCGACTCGTGCCTGGAATGCGCCGAGCAACGCCTCGACGAATTCGTTTCCGTTGTAGGCGTAAAGGCCAAGTAGGTCCTGACCCACCTCGTGGCCGGCAAGTTCGGAGCGCTCGGTGTGACACCCCAGTCCCCGCGAGTGCAGGTAAGCGGCGAGCCGGTTCGACCGATCGATGATCTGCGCGTAACTGTAACGCCGTTCACCCCGGATCACCAGATCGCGGTCGGGGATCGCGGCGGCGACGGCCGTCGCGACGGCAGGTACCGTGAATTGTGTTGTGGTGTCGGACATCGCGCCTCTCACGGCTGGTGGGGTAGCAAGCGGATCATCAGGCCGTTGGCTTCGCTGAGCAGCGTTCCGTCGGCAGCCGTCATGCTAGCGGCAACGAAGAATTTCCTGCCGTCGACGTCGGTGATGCGGCCGTGGGCGGTCAACGGCTCGTCGATTGGGGTGATGTTGCGGTAGTCCACGTGCAGGTACGCCGTGCGGGTCGGGCGAATCCCCGCAGTGGAGACCACCATGCCGAATAGCCAGTCATACAAGAGGGGGATCATGCCGCCGTGCACGGCGTTGTTCCCGCCCACGTGGGATCGGGTGAAGTGTCCCTCCATGGCGACGCCGTCCGGTCCGGATTCGCTGACGATCCATGGTGGCAGCAGGGGATGGCCCAGCCCGGGCAGTTCGATGACCCGGCCGGCCGGTGCCAGGCCTTCCGGCACCTGGTGGTCTTCGAGCAACGCGCAGGCGTTTTCGACGTGCTCGGCCGCGGTGGCCCAGCTCGAGGAGTCCGGGTGGGTGGAGACCGTGAGGTCTTGCAGGCGGCGCATGGCGGCAACCAACCTGCCCAGCTCGGGGGGCGCGTCTTCGGCCGGTTTGACTTCGGGAAATCCGCCACGAATTTCGGGTGCGGTGTCGGTCATGGGTGCCGCCACACCTCGAGCAGTTCGTCGGTGGTGGTGATGGTCGCGAGGAGCGACAGCGTGTTGGCGATGACCGCAGCGCCGTAGTCGGTGGGTATGCCGGCAACGGCGTCCCTGGGGACGATGACGCGATAGGCGGCATTGACCGCGTCCATGACGACGTTGGGAATCGCGATATTCAGCGAAACACCGACCACGACAATCGTGGTCACTCCGAGGTTGCGGAGCACCGCGTCGAGGTCGGTGCCCCCCATCGGTCCGACGCCGTGCCAGCGGCGCAGAACCAGATCGGTTGGCTCAGGACCCAATTCGGGCAGCAGGGCCGCTCCGGGACTGCCGGGAGCGATGTCGACGTCACCGCGTCCGACGGCAAAGATCTTCGCGTTGTGGTTGGAGCCGAGCCCGTCGGGTCGGCGCTGCACCAAGCAGTGCACGACGCGCACCCCGGCGGCTCGCGCCGCCGGCAGCAGCCGCACGATGTTAGGCAGTGCGACGCGGCGCGCCTCCTCGGCGAGCAGTGCCAGCCCGGCGTGCGGGCCGATTACCGCGCCTTGGCACTCCTGGGTGACGATCGCGGTGTGCTCGGGCGCCGCGAGGGAGGCAAGCTTTGGGGTCATGCCGACGCGGATATGCCCGGAGGGACTTCGGGCGATACATCGTAGAATTGTGTCGCCCACTTACGCAGTGCCATAAACCCTTTCGCGTCAACCTTGGAGAGCGGCGGATGCTCCACGTACTTCTGGTAGCGCCAGATTTCCAGATCGTCAAAGACCGTGGACAGGAACTGCTTTTCGATGAGCTCGCGCAGCTTGCCGTGCGGCACGTCGGAGGCGTCGCCGGGGATTCGTGGCCACCAGATCGAGTAGAACAGGTCCGAACACTCATCATCGACCGGCGTGCAGGTGAAGATCAGCCGATGGTTCTGCGCGCCCTCGAAGACGCTGATCGCTCCGCCGAGGCCGAACAAGTGGCTGTGGAACCGCAACGCGAGATCCTCGGGATTGTCACTACGCGCGTCCGGCCAGCCCGCGATGAATTGCCATTCGTGGTCGACGATCTTGTAGTCCAGCACCCTGGGCGTCACCGTGGCGTGGTGCACGTACTCGAAATGGGCACTGTCGGGCGCGTTCTCCGCCACGGTCTGCGGATGCACCGGTTCGCGCTCCGCGCGCCGGGAGAACTCTGGGTAGGCCCGGTAGTAGGCCGCCGGATCGGTCTCGAATTGCGGAAACTTTCTGAAGATGTCGGGCATTTCCCATTGCGGCTCCTTGCCGTCCGGCTGATGCCAGACGAACACGCAGTCGTACTGCTCGCGGACGGGAAACACCCGCAGCCGTAGCGCCCGGTTGGGCCGGTCGGGCTGATAGGGAATGTATCGATTGGTGCCGTCCGGGCCCCAGCGCCACCCGTGGAAGGGGCACTCGACGCAGTCGCCGACCACCTTGCCGCCGTGCCCGATGTGGGCGCCGAGGTGTTTGCAGTGCGCTTCCAGGACGTGCAACTCACCGCGCTCATCCCGGTAGGCCACCAGCTCCTCGCCGAAGTAATGGAGCGGCCGGACCTCCCCGATCGGAAATTCCGGTGACCAGCCGACCATGAACCAGCCGGTGACCTTCCAGGTGAAAGGGATTTTCACGCCGGCGCCTCCCGCGATCGTTGATACTAAGTCCGTTACAGTATAGATTTCAGCAGTTCGGTCAGTGCGCGGCAAGGAGTGAAATGACGGGAGCGGCTGACGAGCTGGAAACGATCCGGCAGCTCAAGGCGCGCTACTGCCGGTTCCTGGACACCAAAGATGTCACGTCCTGGCGTGACGTGTTCACCACCGACGTCGTGGTCACGCTGGATATGGCGGTATCCACCGGAGGCGCCGACCCGCAGACCGCGCCACCTTTGGAAGGCGTCGAGAGCTTCGTTCCGATGGTGATGGGTGGCCTCGAGAACGTCGCGACGATGCATCACTGCCACACCCCGGAGATCACCCTGACCTCGGCCACCACCGCCACCGGGATTTGGGCGATGGAAGACCTCCTTGTCTTCGGTGACGGCCGCGAGCTGCACGGCGCCGGTCACTACCACGAGACCTACGAGAAGCGCGACGGTAGCTGGCGGATCAAGAGCCTGCACTTGACTCGAACGATCTTGAAGATGAGCGGTAGCGATGGTGACTGACGCAAACGAAGCCGCACGCTTCGACACTCTGGTGATCGGCGCCGGATTCTCCGGGTTGTTCATGCTGCATTGGCTGCGGCAGCTCGGTATACGGACGCGGGTGCTGGAGAGGGCCGAAAACGTCGGCGGCACGTGGCTGTTCAATCGATACCCGGGCGCTCGATGTGACATAGAAAGCATCGAGTACTCGTACAGCTTCTCCGAAGAGATTCAGCAGGAGTGGGTTTGGACGGAGTCGATGCCGGCCCAGCCCGAGATCGAGGCCTACCTGAACTTCGTCGCCGACCGGTTGGATCTTCGCCGCGACATCCAGTTCGACACCGAGGTCGTGGCGATGACCTTCGACGAGGAGGCCTGCGACTGGGTGGTGCAAACTGAAGGCGGCGAGACCTTCCGCGCGACGTTTGTCATCGCCGCCTCGGGCATCCTCTCGGTGCCGCTGGAACCCGATATCGCCGGCATGGACACCTTCACCGGAACGTCGCTGTTCACGAGCCGCTGGCCGAAGGAGGGTTTTGATCTCACCGGACAGCGGGTCGGCGTGATCGGCACCGGCTCGACCGGAGTTCAGCTAATCCCCGTCGTCGCCCGGGAAGCCTTACAGCTCTACGTGTTCCAGCGTTCGGCGGCATACACCCTGCCGTGGCAGGTGCGGGCATTCGAACCCGGCGAGCTGGACGAGATGAAAGCCAACTATGACGAGATCCGAGCGGCCCAGCGGGCGCACCCGATCGGCGCGGCGCGGCTGAGCGCTTTCTCGGTCTTGTTCGAGATGCTCGGCAGACCGCCGTTGAAGGCGGCCTCGCGTGAAGACCAGGTGCACGCCGTCGAGGAAAACGGTGTGATGGGCGCGCTGAATTGGGGTGACATCTTCTTCGACATCGAAGCGAACCGGATGGCCGCCAAGTTGTATGGAGAAGCGGTGGCCCGGGTCGTCAAGGACCCGCAGACGGCGGCCGCATTGGTGCCCGAGCATCCCTTCGCGTGCAAGCGCCCGATCATCGACTACGGCTACTACGAGACATTCAACCGGGATAACGTCACACTCGTCGACCTACGCAAGGAGCCGATCCGCGAGGTGATCCCGACCGGCATCCGCACCGAACGCGATGTGTATGAACTCGATGTGATCGTCTACGCCACCGGGTTTGATGCCATGACCGGTGCGCTCAGCCGAATCGACATCCGTGGCCGCGACGCGATGTCGCTTCCCCAATTCTGGGCCACCGAGGGCCCGCTCTCGTACCTCGGGCTGGCGGTCGCCGGCTTCCCGAACCTGTTCATGGTCCAGGGTCCGGGCAGCCCGAGCGCGACCACCAACTTCGTCACCGCGCTCGAGCAGCATGTCGAGTGGATCGGCGACTGCATCGCATACCTGCGCGCCAATGGAATCCGCACCATCGAAGCGCTGGCCACCGCGCAGCAGGAGTGGATCGACCACACCACCGCGCTGGTTGCGCCGACTGTGCTGGTGCACCCGTCCTGCAACTCCTGGTACAACGGTGGCAATGTGCCCGGCAAGAAACGGATGTACATGGGCTACACCGGCGGAATTCCCGAATACCGGCGCCGCTGCGACGAAGTTGCGGCCGGCGGATACACCGGTTTCAAGTTGGCTTAGCCGGGTAGAGGTGAACGCCATGTCATGGGCAACGCGCGGGCTGGGCCTCACCAGGGATCTGGCCCGCGAGCTGGGCATGCTGCTGCCGCGTACGGTGACCGGTCTGAAGGAATCGACCGGCTGGGTGCCGGCTTCCCCGCGCGGGGTGCGTCAGTTCGGCGAGGTCATGTTGGACGAGCTTGCGCTGAGCGGCTTTTCGCTGCTGGGCGGCGGCCCACCGGCGGTGCGGCCGCTGAATGAGTGCACCGCGGCGGCCGAGGAATTGTCGGCGCTGGGCATCGACCGTGCACATGCCGAACCAAAACCGTTGCGGGCGACGTCGATACGCAGCCGTCGCATCGCCGGATTGGCATATGAGCGGATGACCTTCGAACACGACCCGGGACTGCCGCCGACGCTGGAAGCCGACGGCTTGGGTGGCCCGGCGCGGGCGGTCGTGCACCTGTGCCGGCACCCCGACGGCCCGAGGCCCTGGCTGGTCTGGGTCCACGGCGCCGGTCAGGGCGGCACCGAAGACTTGTTGTTGTCCCGAATCGGCCGGATACATCACCAACTGGGGTTCAACGTCGCGATGCCGGTGCAGCCCGGCCACGGCTGCCGACGCCGCGAATGGCCGGCCTATCCGGACATGGATCCACTGGGCAACGTCGCGGGCATGATGCGCGCGGTGTCGGAGGTCCGCGCCGTTGTGCGATGGGTACAGCCCCAGGCCACCGCCGTTGTGGTGTCCGGGATTTCGATGGGCACACCGGTGGCCGCGCTGGTTTCCCACCTCGAGAGGCGGATCGACGCGGTGGCGCTGTACACCCCGATCCTCGGGCTCAACGCGATGATCGCGCGACACCTGGCGCGCTGGGGGCCATCCCGCGCCGGGTTCCGGGAGCTATTGAAATCGCCGGAGGTCTCGAAGCTGACGTCGGTGATCGATCCGTTGACGGTCGACCCGGCGCCACCGCCGGATCGCCGCCTCATCGTCGGGGCGTGGCACGACCGGATGGCGATGCGCGAGCCCACGGTTGCCTTGCAGGAGCGCTGGGGTGGCCAGCTGTACTGGTACGACGGCGGTCACGTCGGCCACGTGTTCTCCCGGCGAGTGCAGGGAGTCTCCGAGCGCTTCCTGCGCGAGGTTACCGGGTGATGGCAGCCACCCGGACGGCGCGCGAAGTGGTCGAAATCTACAACCTCGTCGTCTGGAACGAGCGCAACATCGAATTGGCCCGGGAGTTGTTCGCTGACACCGTCATCCGGCACGAGGTCGGTGAGGCACACACCCTGACCCGCGAACAGGCTGTCAGCCGGGTCAAGGACACGTGGGGGATGGTGGACAGGCTGCATTTCGACTTGAATGTCGTCATCGCCGGCGAGGACGGTGAGCACGTCGCGATCGTCTACGACTCGGCCATCACCGCCGGCGACGGTACCGAAACCAATGTCGCCAGCATCGAGGTGTTCCGCGTCGTCGCCGGCAGAATCACCGAGGTCTGGAATTGCGGCTACAAGCAAGGGGTTTGGAAGTGACCGCCACCGATCGCACGCTTGACGAACTGGGCTACTACCTGCTGGCCGGGGCCGGAGGTGAGGGACCGGCGACCCTGATGGACGAGGCTCGCCGGGGCGAGGAGCTGGGCTTCGGCACCGCGTTCATCTCCGAGCGCTGGAACGTCAAAGAGGCGTCGTCGCTGGTCGGGGCGGCTTGCGCGGTGACCAAGCGGATGCAGATCGCCACCGCCGCAACCAATCACAACACTCGCCATCCGCTGATCACCGGATCGTGGGCGACCACCATGCACCGGCTCTCCGGCGGGCGGTTCACGCTCGGCATCGGTCGCGGCATCGCCGCGATCTATGGGGCGTTCGGCATACCGGCGGTCACGACTGCACAGATGGAGGATTGGGCCCAGGTCATGCGCCGCCTGTGGCACGGCGAGGTGATCTTCAACCACGACGGCCCGATGGGGAAGTACCCCATCCTGTTTCTCGACCCGGACTTCAACGAAGACATTCGATTGGCGTTGGTGGCTTTCGGGCCCAACACCCTCGCGCTCGGAGGCCGGGTGTTCGACGACGTCATACTGCACACCTACTTCACCCCGGAGACGTTGCGGCGCTGCGTCAAAACCGTCAAGTCCGCCGCGGAAAAGGCTGGCCGCGACCCCGACGGCGTGCGGGTGTGGTCGTGCTTTGCCACGGTCGGCGACCATCTTCCCGAACAGTTGCGGCTGAAGAAGACCGTCGCGCGTCTGGCCACCTATCTGCAGGGGTATGGCGACCTGATGGTACAGACCAACAACTGGGATCCCGCAGTGCTCCAACGCTTTCGGGAAGACTCGGTAGTCACGTCGATAGCCGGCGGCATCGATCACAAGGCCACACCCGAGCAGATCGAGCACATCGCGACATTGCTGCCCGAGGAATGGCTCGAACCGTCCGCCACCGGGTCGGCCCTGCAGTGTGTTGACCGCATCCGCAAGGAATTCGACTACGGGGCCGACGCGGTGATCATGCATGGCGCGACGCCCGACGAGCTCGAGCCCGTCGTCGCGGCCTATCGAACGAGCGGCTAGCGCCGCGAGCGTTCGCAGAATGACAACTTGCAACGGCGTGTCGTGTACAAACACGCGCGCTCGCCAAGGGCTCACGGCAGGATGACGGTCCGGGTCACTGGTTCGGCAGCGGCTTGCCGACTGGACAGGCCCCGCCGCAGGGCAGCGAGCAGCGCGTCACGCGTATCGCGGGGATCGATGAGTTCGTCGAATCCCATATGCTCGGCCGAGCGATACGACGCCTGCAACTCGGCGTTGCGCAGCTTGGAGGACAGGTCCTCGTCGGCGTGCGACGCACGGCTTAACGCCGCCGCGCTCATGGCGCCCATCGTCGCGCCGGGGTAGGCGAAGGTCGCGA
>NZ_JBKQOI010000360.1:0-10196 GCF_052145595.1 Mycobacterium sp.
GTCTCTGCCTCGCCGCCGGCACAGCGCTCTCGGCGCTGGGCTGCACAGCTCCTGGGATGCCTGCAGGGCGCCCGCCCGGGCAAACGTCAGGCTGGCGCCATCAATGCTGCGCGGTTCCGTTGATCGCGGCTACTGCCTGCGCCTCCCCCGCATCGGCCTCCCGCTTCAAGACGGGGCGCAGAGCGTGCAGCACGCTGGGATCCTCAATGGTGGAGGGCACCTCATCGTGGTGACCGTGCGCAATCCTGCGCATCGCCTTACGCAGGATCTTGCCGGAGCGCGTCTTAGGCAATGCTGAGACGATGTCGACCCGCTTCAGGCACGCCACTGCGCCGATCTCGTCACGGACCAGCGCCACCAACTCGTCGGCGAGCCCGTCCCCGGACGATCCAGCCTGCAGGACGACGAATCCGCGCGGAATCTGGCCTTTGATGTCGTCGGCGACGCCGATGACCGCGGCTTCGGCGACGGCAGGGTGCGATGCCAGCACCGCTTCCAGTGCACCCGTGGACAGCCGGTGGCCGGCCACGTTGATGACATCGTCGATCCGGCCCATGACGAACAGGTAGCCGTCCTCGTCGACATATCCGCCGTCGCCGGTCAGGTAGTAGCCGGGATGCTCACAAAGGTAGGACGATTCGTATCGTGCGTCGTCCTGCCAAAGCGTCGGGAAGGCACCGGGCGGGAGAGGCAAACTCAGGCAGATCGCGCCCTCCTCGCCGGCCGAACAGCCGGTGCCGTCCGGGTGCAGGATCGCGACCTCGTAGCCCGGCATGGGCACGCCCGGCGAACCAGGTTTGATCGCAAGCTCCTCGGCACCCACCGGATTGGCCGCGATGGCCCAACCCGTCTCGGTCTGCCACCAGTGATCGATGACGCGAACGCCGAGCTTGCCGGACGCCCATAGGTACGTGTCGGGGTCGAGCCGCTCCCCGGCGAAGAACAGCGACCGTAAGTGGGCACGGTCGTACGGCTGAAGCCACGTGCCATCGGGGTCGTCCTTGCGGATCGCGCGGATGGCGGTCGGCGCGGTGAAGAGCACCTTCACGTCGTGCTCGGTGATCACTCGCCAGAAGGCACCGGGATCGGGAGTTCCCACTGGCTTGCCCTCGTAGAGCACGGTGGTGGCGCCTGCGAGGAGTGGCCCGTAGACGATGTAAGAGTGCCCGACGACCCAGCCGACGTCCGAAGCTGCCCAGAACACGTCGCCGGGGCCGACGTCGTAGATGTGGCGCATGCTCCATAGCAGTGCCACCGCGTGGCCACCGTTGTCCCGCACCACGCCTTTAGGTTTGCCGGTCGTGCCCGAGGTGTAGAGGATGTACAGGGGATCGGTCGCGGCGACGGCGACGGCCGGCGCAGGTTCCGCGTGGCTGATCAGCGTCTCCCAGTCTTGGTCGCGACCGTCGACCATGCTGCACCGCAGCCGGTCTCGCTGAACGATGACGCAGTGCCGCGGCGGATGCGCGCTGGAGTCGATCGCCGCGTCGAGCATCGGCTTGTACTCGACCAGCCGGGTCGGCTCGATGCCGCACGACGCCGAAACGATGACCGCGGGACGGGCGTCGTCGATGCGAGCGGCGAGTTCGTGAGCGGCGAATCCGCCGAAGACCACGGAATGCACCGCGCCGATTCGGGCGCACGCCAGCATCGCGATAACCGCTTCGGGAATCATCGGCATGTAGATGACCACACGGTCGCCTTCGCGCACCCCCAAGTCGTGCAGGACCCCGGCGAAACGCGCTGTGAGGTCCAGCAATTCGGAATACGAGAACGTGCGCTTCGTCGCTGTTACAGGCGAGTCGTAGATCAGCGCCGCCGCGCCGCCGCGGCCCGCATCGACGTGCCGATCAAGCGCGTTGGCGCACGTATTCAGTTCTCCGTCGGGAAACCAGCGGTAGAACGGCGGCCGGCTGTCGTCGAGGATCCGCCGTGGCGACCGCGTCCACGTCACCGCTGACGCGGCCTCCGCCCAAAACGCCGTCGGATCATCGAGGCTGGACTCGTATAGCTCCCGATAACCGTTCATGGCTCTCCTCTGCCGGATTCGAAGGTCACCGATGCCAGACGATATGGCCGGATCCCGGCGGTCAATAGGGTCTTTGGGCACCACCAGTACTGCAAGCGTCTACGCTTCTGCTTGGGTGTGCCGGGCAAGTGCACCGGCGTGCACTTCCTTTGGGGTGGCGCTGCGGTCACATTGGGCGATGATGGATCTGGATACATGGTGGTCGGCAGGACGGCGGGTGGCTCTACCGCTGGGCGATCGCCAGCACGAGTTGTTCGTTCGCGAGGGCGGTGCCGGGCCTGCCCTGCTGTTGTTGCACGGGTTTCCGGCGTCATCGTACGAATGGGCGCAGTTGTGGCCGATGCTGACCGCCCGCCACCGCGTCATCGCGCCTGACTTCCTCGGTTTCGGGGCTTCGGACAAACCCCGTGGGCATCGCTACCGGGTCACCGAGCAGGCCGATCTGATCGAAACACTGCTCGCCCAACTCGCGGTGTCAACCCCGGATGTCCTGTGCTACGACTACGGTGCGATCGTCACCCAGGAGCTACTCGCGCGTGACTTCCCCCTTGGGCGCGTCGTGTTCAGCAATGCAGGGATTTTCCCGCATCTGTACCGCCCCCGGCGGATCCAGAAGTTGGCGATCGCTCCGGTGCTAGGTCCGCTGTTGAGCGTCGCGGCCGCCAACACTCGCACCTTCACCCGCACCTGGGGTGCGGTGTTCAGCCGTGAACACCCACTGCGGCCGCAGGTCGCGGCACAGCACTTCCGAGCCGCCCGCGCCAGGGATGCCCCCCGCACGCTGCAAAGCAGACTGCTGGCCTACATTCCCGAACGCGCCGCCGCCGCCGATAGACTCGAAACCGCTCTGAAGGCCAACATCGGTCGGTCGTCGTTTCTCTGGGGGATGCAGGATCCCGTGTCGGGCGCGGCGATCGCCGACGAACTGCGCAAACGATTTCCCAATGCCGACCTCGTCACCTATCCCGACGCCGGGCACTGCCCACACCTGGAGATACCCGAGCAGGTCGCCGCCGACGTGCTGGCTCGCACCATCCCCAACGGATGGTCTTAGCCCGTTCGGGATTTCAGCACCGATCCCGCCCACGCCGAAAGTAAGCAGCGGCGGCGAATTCGCCATCGGTTCGCCATGAAAAACGGAATTCCGCCATCGAAAAGCTGAACCTACATGCAGCGACCACTCACCTTGCCATGTTGGCGAAGCGCGACAAGTGCAGTTGATGCGCGACCGTGACGGTCTTGGTGGGGCCGTTGCGGTGTTTGGCGAGAATGAAATCCGCTTCTCCCCCGCGCGGATCGTCGCGTTCAAACGCATCCGGCCGGTGCAGCAAGATCACGACGTCGGCATCTTGTTCCAAAGAATTATGCACGCTAATGCCGTCGGCCACGAAATTATGTGTGCCGCTAACGGTTCCGTCGTAGACATCTTGCTCACCGAGGCTCGTGATCTCCACAACCGAGTCCCAATAGACATCATTGGTCGCCAATGCATGAATGTCAGGATCATCGAGCACAACTGCTGCGCGGTGCAGTCGCGACCGACTCGGCGAATGTTTCCACATCGTCGATCCGCAGAATTGTGTACCCATGGCCGACGCGAACTGCCGGTGTGTGATCTGGCTGGCGGACAACATGTCCCGGACTCGCGTCCACACCTCTTTCGGTATGGTGTCCAGATTCGTATTGCGCACTAAGCCTTCGAGATGAGTTAGCACTTCTTGCGCTGCTACCGCTTTCACACCATGGACACCAACGTGACGCAGGAACCTCGCCTGGTTCTCGGCACCGTATATGTATAGGTGCCACGAGTCTCGATAACCAAGCTTTCGTGCGCGCTTGATCCTCGCGAAAACGCCCATCCGTAGCAGCAGCCGTGCTACATCATCGATGAGGCGCCGACTGGTTGACGCATAATAGATCCGGCCCTGGCCGACCTTGGTATCCCACCGTACCGACCCGTCCGTGGCCCACAGGTGGCGCAGGAACAACGCCACCTGGTCGTTGGGAGCACGAAATACGGCTTCCGGTACGAACTTCTCGTAGCTCCGGCATCCAAACAGCCCCAGCCCATCGAGCCAGGCAGCGATGGGGTTGCGTCGACCACGCGGCAGCCGATCCGGCGATGGCAACCGCAGCGTCGTCACTCGCGCGGCCGGATAGTCGTCTCGAATGGCGGTCACGCCGAAATGCGCGGCCGATAGCGTCACTGCGACGAGATTTGCCTCGTCGACGGACGCGTAGCGGATCGGTTGCCTCTTCACGCATGACCCGTCGCCGATCATGTGGGCAAGCAGGATGATCTCGGATTCGTCCATCCGCTGCGTGTCGACCGGCTCTGGAACCCGCCGCGGGGCCGCAATGCGGTCACCAATCTTCAGCTGCTCCAATGGAGTCCAGCCATCGAGCTTCATGAAGGGATGGTTGCCGGTAGCCTCGACTTGACGTCCTGAGGCCAGCCCGAGCCGAAACACATCCTTGCGGCCGCTCGGGAACACATTGGTCATCGGGCGGCCGACCATGCGCAGCCGCTCGTCCAGCGACCACACCAGGGGTTGCTCGCCGCTGCGCAGGAGCTCACCAAACGTGACCTCGGCGCCGGTGTCGGCGCGCAAGATTCGCGTCGACGCGGTCAGGCATCCCGACTCGCGAAGGTCGGCCAGCATCGGCTTCTTGTCGGTGCGCTGCTCGGGACCGCGGTTGAGCTGGCTGATCGCAACCACCGGAACCTCGAGCTCCTTGGCCAAAAGCTTGAGATGACGGGAAAATTCGGACACTTCCACCTGACGGGACTCGTGCTTCTTGCCCGACGTCATCAGCTGCATGTAGTCGACCACGATCAGCCTCAGGTCGGCCTTCTGCCGCAGCCGGCGCGCCTTGGCCCGGATCTCCATCATGGTCAGGTTGGGTGAGTCGTCGATATACAGTGGCGCCTCGCTGATTTCGCTCATCCGCCGAGCCAGCCGCGTCCAGTCGTCGTCGTTCATCCGCCCCGAACGCATGTCGGCGAGCTTGATTTTCGCCTCCGCCGACAGCAGCCGCATCACGATCTCGGACTTGCTCATCTCCAGCGAGAAGATGACGCTGGCCATGCGGTGCTTGATCGAACAGGACCGCAGAAAGTCGAGTCCCAGGGTGGAGTTGTGAGTGGGAATCATGGCATTGCCCGCGAGATACATGTGGCTGGCGTTGTCCACTTCGACACAACGCACGGGAACTGTCTCGACCTGGCGGACGTCCACAATGAAGCGTGATCCAGAACGCTCGGTGCCGGTGATAGCCCGGCGCTCCTTGTGCACCATGGCCTTTCGCCGCAATGCGAAGACCTTGTCATCTGTGGAAAATGTCAGGGTGTAAGCGATGCTGGACGAATCGTGACGGCCGCGGACGCGCTTGGTTGAGGTTTGGCAGCGATAGCCAAGGCTGACAATTAGCTCGGCGACATCAAACGCCAGCCGATGGTTAGTGACTGAAATTTGGACGCTGCCGCCCGCCGTCACGGTTCCGTCGGTGTCGAGCAAGCCGGCGAGCAGGGCGCGCCGCTGCGTCTTGGACCCCCGCAGGTATTCCGTCGGAATGTGCTTGTTAACGAGCACGCCGAGTGTTCGCAGTCGCGCCTGCAATGTCCCCGCAGCGGCGCGGCACTTCCGACACAACCGCAGCCCTGTTAAAGGTCCCGCGCAGCGAAGGCAGGTCGGACTCGGCACCGGAGCAGAGACAAACCGTGCCCGGCCACCGCATGAGCGTCCACAGGTCCGTACCTGACTGTTTTTGGGAATGAACTCCTCGTCACATACCACGCACTGGCTAGGAACCTGCTCGGCGTTAGCCGGCAGACGCAGCTGGTAACGGTACTGAGCGGATTCCGATGGAACTGCTACGAAGCCGTCCGCTTCGATCCGCATGATGATTTCAGGATCGGCAGCGGTGATCTGGGCTGCGGCACCAGTGCCATCTCCAAGCCAGGCGCCGAGAGTGTACGGCGAGACCAAGAGCTCGCGATCGGGTAGGTCAAGTGCACACGCATTGACCACGCTGTGGTTCAGTCGCCGATCTCGAGTGTCGCAGCGCAGACTTCCGGCGATCTCAGCCGTCGTTCGCACCGCCGCAAAGGTGCGCTGATTTTTGTAGCGGTGGTAGCCCACCGCCGCAGCTTGCGCTGACTTTCGAGATGCGCGCGTTTCGGTCAGCCACTGATGCGCCGCGTCGGCGACGATCACTGTCCCGTCAGAGAACTCCACCTCGTAGCACGGCCGTCCCAGCATCACGTCGGTAGCGGCCACCACCCGCGTCGGCAACCCGTCGGCGCCAAGCAACTCATCCCCGACCGCGACGTCACCCATCGTCGTCCAGCCGGACGGCGTGGGCAGCGGCGTGTCGAGCGCGAGCGCCTTACCCACACCCGGGCGCGCCGCCAGGATGATCATCTGTCCCGGATGCAGACCATTGGTCACGTCGTCAAGCTCGTTGAAACCGGTCGGGACCCCGCGCGACAGGCCGCCGCTTGAGGCGATGGCGTCGATCTCATCCATCGTCGGCTGCAGCAGATCCTCGAGCGGAACGAAGTCCTCGGAAAGCCGGCGGTCCGCGACGTCGTAGATCTCCGCTTGCGCGCGATCGACCACTTCGGCCACGTCGGCGCCCTCGGCGCCTGCGTAGCCGTATTGCACTACCCGCGTCCCGGCCTCCACCAGGCGGCGCAGCAGCGCCTTCTCGGCAACGATGCCCGCGTAGTAGCCCGCATTGGCGGCCGTCGGCACCGTCGAGATCAGGGTGTGCAAATACGGTGCGCCGCCAATGCGGCGCAGCAGCCCGCGGCGGTCCAGCTCCGCGGCAACCGTGACCGCGTCGGCCGGCTCCCCGCGCCCGTAGAGATCCAGGATCGCGTCGTAGACGTTCTGGTGGGCCGGGCGATAGAAGTCACCGGGCCGTAGCCGTTCCAGTACATCGGCGATGGCGTCCTTGCTCAACAGCATGCCGCCCAGCACCGATTGCTCCGCGGCCATATCTTGCGGTGGCTGACGGCCGAACTCTTCGTTGGGCTGCGAGGAATCCGTGCCAGACGCCAGGTCATCGACGACCGCCATGAACTCTCACCTCCCCTAACACGACCCGGACACCCCTAACGCGACCCGGACACGAGTACCCGAACATACATTCGATACGCGATATCCAGAGCGTAAGTCACGGCACCGACACCCACGACTCGTGGCACGCATATTTCACATGGCGCGGGGACGACGGTAGACGTTGCTGGCGAGTACATAAAGGGGCCGTTGTTCATAACGCTGTGCATCGTGTGTGCATATCCTTCGACACCTGTGTTGAGCGGGGTGTGGAGAACCTGTGGATTAATCCGAGACACTGCAACATCGCTGCTGTTAAGAGCAGTACATCGCGTCACCTTTGGTGTGGACAAGAATCTCTACGGCGTGTCGGGCCAGGTTACTGCCCCGGGCGTGTTGGCTTTCGCCCACATTTTCGCCGCGTTACGAGGCGGTTAAGGCGATCACATGGCAAGGCTGCCGAAATAGTTCGCCAGCCCGACCGCCCTTGGCGGCGTCAAAGGAGCCGCTGGGCGCGCTCATAGCGCGACTGGATCCGGCGGCCGCCGACCACGGGCCACCGCCGGATGAGAGCAAACGCTGCGGAGTTAGCTCTCCGCGACGACATCGACCGCAACGTCGACATCGATCTCTGAGTGCAGGTGCACCGACACCCGATGCGTGCCGACCGCCTTGATATGTGTCTTGGGGAGCCGGACGATCCGCCTGTCGAGGTTTGGCCCTCCGGCCTTCTTGATGGCCGCGATAACGTCGCCGGCGGTGACCGAACCGAACAACTTTCCGGAGTCGGCCGCGGTCTTCACCGGCAGCGAGACCGGGCCCAGGGCCTCGATCGCCGTCTTGATCTCGAGGGCGTGCTCGAGGTCGCGCACCGTCTTGGTTTCGCGGGCCCGGCGAATCTCGTCGGCCTGCTTCTGCGCGCCGCGCGAGGCGACGATCGCCAGGCCGCGCCGGAGCAGAAAGTTGCGGCCGTACCCGTCCTTGACCTCGACGGTGTCGCCGACGGTGCCGAGGTGGTCGACATCGGCCGTCAGAATGAGCTTCATCGTTAACGTACTTTCGGTCGGGCTTTGCGGCGGTTATCGCGCCGAGGAGGTGAAGGGCAGCAGTGCCACCTCGCGGGCATTCTTCACCGCGAGCGCGATGTCGCGTTGATGCTGCACGCAGTTGCCGGTGACGCGACGCGCCCGGATCTTGCCGCGCTCACTGATGTACGTGCGCAGCAGCGTTGTGTCCTTGTAATCGATCGCTTGCCCCTTCTTCGCGCAGAAGACGCACTTGCGCGCCTTGATCGGCTTTTCCGGAGCCGGGCGCCGCTTGTTGGACTTGGCCATGTCTGTGTTTCTTTCCGTTTCTAGGTCTGAATTTGTTGGTCAGAACGGCGGTTCGTCGTCGCCGCCGCCGAAGGAGCCCGACGCCGGGGCGCTGCCCCACGGGTCGTCAGCGGGTCCACCGCTCGCCGGCGCCGCCGCCGCCGCCGGCGCCTGGCGAGATCCACCGCCGAAGCCGCCGCCTCCACTGCCACTGCGGCTGGCCTTGTTGACCTTCGCGGTGGCGTAGCGAAGCGAGGGCCCGATCTCGTCGACCTCGACCTCGACGACAGTGCGCTTCTCGCCTTCGCGGGTCTCGAAGGACCGCTGCTTGAGCCGCCCGGTGACGATCACCCTGGCACCACGGGTCAGGCTTTCCGCGACGTTCTCGGCGGCCTCCCGCCAGATGTTGCAGCGCAGGAACAGCGCCTCGCCGTCTTTCCATTCCCCGCTCTGCCGGTCATAGATCCGGGGCGTCGATGCCACGGTGAAGTTCGCCACGGCAGCACCCGACGGAGTGAACCGCAGTTCCGGGTCGGCGGTCAGGTTTCCGACGACGGTGATAGTGGTGTCACCAGCCACAATTTCCTCCTGTGTCCGCCTTTGCAGGGTGATGTGTTCTCGCTGAGCCTACGCAAAAGCACCGACACCGGGCATTCAACGCTGGGTTCGATTGCCCGGCTCCTCCTCGCCCGCCGCGCGGCCGCATCGTCGCTGGGCTAGTGCTTGTCGGTGCGCATCACTTTGGTGCGCAACACCGACTCGTTGAGGCTGAGCTGACGGTCGAGCTCGGATACCGTCGCCGGCTCGGCCTTCAGGTCGACGACGACGTAGATGCCCTCGGCGTGCTTGGCGATCTCGTAGGCCAACCGGCGCTTACCCCAGATGTCGACCTTGTCCACGGTTCCACCGTCCTTGCGGACGACATTGAGGAACGCCTCCAAGGACGGGGCAACGGTGCGTTCGTCGAGCGTGGGGTCAAGAATGACCATGATTTCGTATGGACGCATGGAAACCTCACCACCTCCTCTGGTCTGTGCGGCCACGGTCGGTCCGTGGCAGGAGGGTCGCCTGCGTCGGCAACCGCCCCAGGGTACCGGACGTGGGGGCGACCCGAGAAATCCGGCACGGCGGCCGGTTACTGGCGAGCCTGCAGGTATTCGTTGGCCCTGGCCACCGTCGCGTGGTCGGCCTTGGCCAGCGCACCGGAGTCGAACGGAGGCTGCGGGTCGTATTCGATGAGCAACTGAGCGGCCTGCGCGGCCTGTCTGTCGACGAGAAGCTCAACCAGCCGCAATGCCATGTCAATGCCGCTGGACACACCCGCGGCGGTGATGATCCGCTGAGGTAGGTGCTCGACGACTCGCGCCGACACATAGCGCGCACCCAACTCGTTGAGCAGGTCCGCGGCCCTCCAATGGGTCGTCGCGGCGAGTCCATCGAGCAGGCCCGCAGCGGCCAGTAACAGCGCGCCGGTACACACCGAGGTGGTGAACTTGGTATTGGGGTGTACCGATTGCAACCAAGCGCGGATGCCGTCGTCGCGGATCAGCTGGCGGGTGCCGATACCGCCGGGGAACACCACCACATCGGGTGCATCGATTTCGTCGAATGCGGCGTCGCAGCTGACGCCGAGCATCCCGTTTTCCGTGCGCACCTCACCACGGCGGTGCCCGACGAACACCACGTCGAATGACGGAATGCGTTGCAGCACTTCGTAGGGACCCACAGCGTCGAGTGCGGTGAACCGGGGAAACAGCGGGATTGCGACCAGCATCACGCGTGTGCCGGGTC
>NZ_JBKQOI010000361.1:0-3459 GCF_052145595.1 Mycobacterium sp.
TCGGTTGACTGTCCGACGCCGAGCTGCGGCTGCTTGCAGCAGTACAGCTGGTCGACGGAAGGTGTACCGCTTCGCCGTAGCTCTGTCGCAACCAGCTCTGGAAGCTGATGGGGGCACCCTCAGCGGGTAGAAATCCCTCTATCCACCTGTCTCGAAAACGACGAGATACGAGGCTCTCAAAACTCTGTGTCGAAATCACTGTGAACGCCGAGGGCTAGTCGCGGAATGGTCCCAACCGCCTATTCTTAGAGCACCCTGGAAACGCTGGGGGCCCGGATCGGCGGAGGGTCGGATGACGGCCGTAGCAGCGTGCCGGACGTGTGGCACCGAGCCCCTGGAGCGCTTCTCCGGTGGGTATCACTTGAGGTCCGACGCTTGCCACCATCCGAGTCCCCGTGGTTCGTCAGTCATCGTGGCCTCGATTCAGCTTGCGGATTTGGTGACGAGCATCGACCCGTCGGCTACGGGGACCGTCCTCCGGCGGGGGCCGATTTCGTGACCAGCCCGATCGTGGTCCTGGGATGCCGAGCCACGCCCGCATCAGGCGCGTGCCGTCACATTTCGGGGCTTGTCCGGCGTGCAAGTCTTTGCGTTTTCAACAAAACCGCTAGCATGCCTAACCAGTGGCATTGACCACGAACTGCACGATACGATCGAGCCCGACAACGACTACTATGCCCCCGACTGGGTGCGCCAGACTGGCTGTTGAGTACCACCCCGACGGGCTCACTGCATCCCTACGACGTCTTAGCTGCCGACGGCGTCGAGCCCAAGCAGGAGGTATTGGAGTGATCACTCCATACAAGGGCCGGGAAGTCCGGCCCGGCGATTTGGTGAAGATTCACCGGAATCTGCGCACTGGCGGCTGGTCGATCATGGCCGCGAAGGGCAAGATGCGGGACCGGGTCGTGGCCCACGCCGACGAGCTGCGACTGGCCGACGTCGAGTTCCGTGTCAGCGAGGCCCAGCGACAGCGGGCGCTAGAAACTGGCCAGCGTAACGTGCATGCGTTCGCCGTGGGCACCCTGCTTGACCCGGGCGCTCACCCGAGGGCCGATGCCCATGGGACGACCGGCCACCCAGGCCACCTACGGTTATAAGCGCCATGGCACTTTCGTGACGGCCAACTACGAGGATGCCGTCTACCACGCGGCCTATGCCGACTTCGGTCCCGATGGCCAGATGTCCGTCAGGAGTGACTGACTTAGACTGCCGCCAATGCGACGAGGATGAGCGCCATCCAGTAGCGCAGCGCGAACCTCCTGGCCCAACGGACTGCCGAGGGCGGCGCGGTGTCGTCCGGCGACATGGCGACCTCCTGTCCACAGATGACGTGCTCGTCAGCTGCGACGGTAGTCGCCCCCGAACCGCGGCACCGCCAGATCAGCGGACACCCCCGCAGAATGTCACACCCAACCCCCTCCCAGCTCGCACATCGCGGCAATGCCGCCCCAGATAACTACGCGCCTGCATGTCGGCGCGTGATGACGCAGGCTGGGTACGGGTATAGGCCGGTTTACGAGTTGATCTCGTTTGAGAGACCTCCCGCGCTGCTGACCTCTAATTGCTGCCGTTGAGGGACAGACTCGTGTGGCACCGACATGAAGGGGTGATCACGTTGCTGATCAATGCATACCTGTGCGCGTCGGGGATCACCATGGTCGTCGCCTTTGTCTGCAAAAGGTTCTGCCATCAACTCACGCCGCGCCTGCTTATTCGCGCATCACTTGCTGTCCTGGTTGGTGCGCTGTGGCCACTGCTGATTCTCGGCATCGTCGCATTCGGCTGTGTTGTATTGCTTGCCAACGTGCAAAGGGCCACCAACCCCTACCTGTCGGGCGCGGCTCAGATGCAGGAGAACAAAGCCGGTCGCAATCAACCCGATGACGCCGACCGGCGACCCATCGTTGCTGCGCCCCGTTAACCCCCACAGGGGGTAAGTGTTGAGGTCGACGTATGCCCGATAACGAGAAGACCGCCATGCTGCTCGACGTCCTGGCCGCCCTGGACCTGGGGCACCGGTGCGGGGTGGCTACGGAGTGGCGGACGGTGGCCGAGACCTTCGCCGGGGTGCCTGATTGTCAATAGTGTTCACTGACAATGGAGTAAGACAATGCAGCCAAATAACACGTCTGCGAAATTTGGGGACACTGAGGGTCGGCACGCCATGATCCTGACCTGGAACCCTCAGAAATACCGTTGGAATGAAAACGAATACCTCGATTTCGTCGAACGGACTGCACAGCGTGAGGGTGTGATCATGGACTGGTCTACCGGCGGCAGGATTGGGGGCGTATCTCGCGGTGACCGGGTGTTCATGCTGCGGCAGGGAACCCAGGGAAGGGGAATCGTCGCCAGCGGAACCGTCGTGAGTGAAATCTACCAAGATCTGGATTGGGACGGATCGGGAGGATTAGCCAACTACGTAGACGTTCTGTTGGAACGCCTTGTCGCCGTCGAGGACGCGCTTCCGACAGATCTGCTGAAGCGACAGCTTTCTGAAACGAACTGGGACCGTCTCCAGATGAGCGGAACCTTCATAAGGGGAAAGCAGGTCGGCGAGCTGGAGGAGCTGTGGTCTAACCATCTCGCGAGTATCGCCCAGAACGACACCGGCGCGAGCTTTGGGCAAGCCATGCTGATGGATGCGGCACGCCGAAAGAAGATCGAGAACGCCGCACAGAACCTGCTGATGGAGTACTACCGCGATGAGGGTTGGACGGTCACCGACACCCGGTACGGCAACCCATTCGACGCTGTTGCCCAGAAAGGCGCCGACCTTCTCTATCTGGAGGCCAAAGGTACTCGGTCGGATGGCCGCAAAGTTCGCGTTACGCGCAGCGAGGTGGACTACGCCCGGGCCAACAGCGGACGGTGCATGATGGGCATCTGGGCAGGAATCGAATTCGACAGCAACGACGAGGTTGACCCACTGTCCGGCTGGTTCAACATCATCCCGTTCGGCCCGAACGATGACGACCTCATCCCGCTGAGCTACGAATGGTCGCCGCCGGATCAGCCAGGGTTATAACACTCAGTTGTCGTCGGTGAGGGCGGTAGTGGTAGGCCTGCTTGACGGGCGTGCGCTGCAAGCTGACGCCGCTCGACCACACCCGGATGCTTCGGTTCGCCGAAATTGCGATGTAAATCGGGGGATGACTTCCGCTGCGATCGTCCAGACCTACATTGCGACCGCCGCAAACGTCTGCACGCGCGACACCCGCTTGCCGCGCGACCCTGGAATACGCAGGCATGCAACAACTTCCGCCTTGCCGATATCGATACCAGCACACCTGCTTACCATCACATCCATTGCCAACCTCCGTCCTCCTAGCCCTTATCCGGCGGTGGAGCCCGGCGGGATCACCCGAGTAAACGACGCTGTCAGACGTGCTCAAAGCAAACAATTCGCGGTGCCGAACGCGATCCCAGGCTCAGTCTTTACTCCGGACTCCCAGC
>NZ_JBKQOI010000362.1:0-8872 GCF_052145595.1 Mycobacterium sp.
CCCCCGACCACGGCCGCCGCAGAGGAGCCGAGACCGCGGGAATGCGGGATGGCGTTGCGGCAGCGCACCACCAAGCCTGCGGCACCGACCCCCACCGCCTGCAGCCCGCGTCGGACAGCGCGCACCACCAGATGCTCCGGACCCAGCGGCACCTGGTCGGCGCCTTCGCCCTCGACCAACACAATCAAGCCGGAATCCGTTGTTTCCACGACGATCTCGTCGCAAAGATTCAATGCCAGACCGATGCTGTCGAAACCGGGGCCGAGGTTAGCGCTAGACGCCGACACAACGGCGCTCGCCACCAGCCCGGCGGGCAGCATCCGGGTCACCAACGGCCTTCCATTAGGCCAGTCCTAATTTTTCGACGACGAGCGCGGGATCGACAGGCAGTGGGGACACGCTCGGCATATCCTTCAGCGCGGTGTCGGGATCCTTGAGACCATTGCCGGTCACCGTACACACCACCGTCGACCCACGGGCCACCCAGCCGTCGTCAACGGCCTTGAGGAGGCCAGCGATGCTGGCCGCGGATGCGGGCTCGACGAAGACGCCCTCGGCGCGGGCCACCAGGTGGTACGCGGCCAGGATCTCCTCGTCGGTCGCGGCCAGGAAGCGCCCTTTGGATTGCTGCTGCGCCTCGACGGCAGCCGTCCACGACGCCGGTGCGCCGATGCGGATCGCGGTCGCGATGGTCTCCGGGTGGCTGACCGGATGGCCGAGCACCAGGGGTGCCGCCCCGGCCGCCTGGGTCCCCAGCATGCGGGGCAGCTTGTCGATCACGCCTTCGTGGTGATACTCGGTGTAGCCCTTCCAGTAGGCGGTGATGTTGCCGGCGTTGCCGACGGGCAAGGCATGCACGTCTGGCGCGCTGCCCAGCGCGTCCACGATCTCGAACGCCGCCGTCTTCTGGCCCTCGATACGCACCGGGTTGACCGAGTTGACCAGCGAGATCGTCGGGAAGTCGGCGGCCATCTTGCGAGCCATTTCCAGGCAGTCGTCGAAGTTGCCGTCGATCTGGATGATCTTGGCGCCGTGCATGACGGCCTGCGCGAGCTTGCCCATCGCGATCTTGCCCTGCGGTATCAGCACCGCGCAGGTGATGCCGGCGCGGGCGGCATATGCCGCCGCCGAAGCCGAGGTATTTCCGGTGGATGCGCACAGCACGGCCTGCCGGCCACGGGCCACGGCGTCGGTGACCGCCATCGTCATGCCCCGGTCCTTGAAAGAGCCGGTGGGGTTGAGGCCTTCGACCTTGAGGTGGATCGTGCAGCCGGTCCGTTTCGAGAGTCGGGGGGCGGCAATCAGCGGGGTTCCACCCTCGAGCAGGGTGACCGGCGTCCAGTCGTCGCCAACCGGTAAGCGGTCGCGGTACGCCGCGATCACTCCCGGCCACGGTTGATGGGTGGCCGTCCGCGGGGCGCTCATAGGCTGGTTCCTTCCAATCGCAGCACGCTTGCGACACATTGCACGACGTCCAAATCGGCAAGGGCATGGACGGTTTCGGAGAGCGCGGCGTCGGTGGCGGTATGGGTGACCACCACGACCCGGGCTCCCACCCATCGCCCATCCTCGTCCACAACGCCTTCTTGACGGACCTCGGCGATGCTCACCTCGCGCTTGGCGAATTCGGCTGCCACTGAGGACAATGCGCCCGGCTCGTCAGCGACGTTCATGCTGACGTAATAGCGGGTGGAGATCAAACCCATTGGCGCGATGGGCAGTTGGGCGTACTTCGACTCCTTTGGCCCGCGGCTGCCCAGGACACGGTTGCGGGCGGCCATCACCAAGTCGCCGGTGACCGCCGATGCGGTCGGCGCCCCGCCGGCCCCCTGGCCGTAGAACATCAGCCGCCCCGCGGCCGCGGCCTCGACCACTACCGCGTTGAACGCCCCGCTGACCGTGGCAAGCGGATGCGACAAGGGCACCAGCGCCGGATAGACGCGAGCCGAAACCCGTTCCTGACCGTCGTCTCCCGCGACGCGCTCGCAGATGGACAACAGTTTGATGGTGCAGCCGAGGGCTCGCGCGGATGCGAAGTCTGCAGGCGTGATCTTGGTGATCCCCTCGCGGTAGACGTCGTCGGCGGTCACCCGGGTGTGGAATGCGATGGACGCCAGGATGGCGGCCTTGGCCGCGGCGTCGTAGCCTTCGACGTCGGCGGTGGGGTCGGCCTCGGCATAGCCCAGTGCACTGGCGTCAGCCAGCGCGCTGTCGTAGTCGGCGCCGGTGCTGTCCATCTCGGAAAGGATGTAGTTGGTGGTGCCGTTCACGATGCCGGCCACCCGCAACACCGTGTCGCCCGCCAGCGATTGGGTGAGCGGGCGAATCACCGGGATGGCGCCCGCGACCGCGGCCTCGAAATAAAGGTCGACATGGGCGTTTTCGGCCGACTGCGCCAGTTCTCCGGTGGAGGTGGACAACAGGGCCTTGTTGGCAGTGACGACGGACTTGCCGTGTTCGAGCGCGGACAGGATCGCCTTACGGGACGGCTCCACCGGGCCCATCACTTCGACGACGATGTCGACGTCCTCGCGTGAGACGAGCTCCTCGACGTTGTCGGTGAGCAGGCCGACCGGAACGCCGCGGTCGGCGGCGACGCGCCGAACTCCGATGCCGCGCAACACCAATGGGGCGCCGACACGAGCCGCAAGGTCGTCAGCGCTTTCGTCGATGATTCGGACGACTTCGCTGCCGACGTTGCCCAACCCGAGCACTGCCACGCCTATCGGCTTTTCGTCACCGGTCACGGGTCACCTCACTTCCAGACTCAGCAGATCGTCGACCGTCTCACGACGCAGGATCATCCGGGCGCGCCCAGCGCGCACGGCTACCACGGCGGGGCGGCCGATCATGTTGTAACGGCTCGACAGCGAATAGCAATAGGCACCGGTGGCGGCGACCCCAAGCAGGTCGCCGGGGCGCAGGTCGCCGGGCACCCAGGTGTCGCGAACGACGATGTCGCCGGTTTCGCAGTGCTTTCCGACGATGCGGGCCAGCTCTGCCGGTGCATCGCTGAGTCGCGATACCAGCCGGGCGTCGTACTGCGCGTCGTAGAGCGCGGTGCGGATGTTGTCGCTCATGCCGCCGTCGACGCTGACGTAGCGCCGGTGCGCCGTGGTGCTCACGTCGACATCCTTCACGGTGCCGACTTCGTACAGCGTGATGGTGCCGGGTCCGGCGATGGCACGTCCGGGCTCGACCACCAGGCTGGGGGTGGGCAGCCCCACGGCCGCCGACTCGTTGCGCACGATGGCGCTCAGCTTGGCGGCCAGTTCGGCCACCGGCGGCGGGTCGTCGGGCGCCAGGTACGAGATGCCAAAGCCGCCGCCGAGATCGACGGTCGATAGTTGCGCCGTCTTGTCGACGCCGAAATCGCCGACAATCTGCCGCAGCAGGCCGATGACTCGGTGGGCGGCGAGTTCGAAGCCGGCGACGTCGAAGATCTGCGAACCGATATGGCTGTGCAACCCGACCAGCCGCAGGTGATCGGTGGCGAACACCCGGCGCACCGCCGCCATCGCCGCGCCGCTGGCCACCGACAGCCCGAACTTTTGGTCCTCGTGAGCGGTGGCGATGAACTCATGCGTGTGCGCCTCGACACCGACGGTGAGACGTACCAGCACATCCTGGACGATGCCCGCCTCGCCCGCGATGGCTTCGAGGCGCTCGATTTCGCTCATCGAGTCCAAAACGATGTGGCCCACTCCGGCTTTCACCGCGGCGGTCAATTCTGCGACGGATTTGTTGTTGCCGTGGAAGGTGATCCGCTCCGGTGGAAAGTTGGCGTGCAGCGCGACGGCCAGTTCCCCGCCGGTGCAGACGTCCAGCGAGAGGCCTTCTTCGTTGATCCAGCGCGCTATTTCGCTGCACAGGAATGCCTTGGCGGCATAGTGCACATTCTTGCCCCCGCCGAAGGCGGCCGCCATGTCTTGGCAGCGAGAGCGAAAGTCGTCCTCGTCGATGACGAACAACGGAGTCCCATACTCCTGAGCGAGACGGGTCACCGGGACTCCCGCGATGACCGCGACTCCGGTTTCGTCGCGAGTTGTGTTGAGTGGCCAGACATTCGGCGCCAACCGCAACAGCGCTTCGGGGGATTGTGGCCGCAGCGGGCCTTCGGCGTGCCGGGGAGCGGAGGGATGGGCGTTCACATTCGCTCCGGGGCGTTTACGCCAAGTATTCCCAGCCCGTTGGCGATGACCTGCCGGGTGGCCTGGCACAGCGCCAGACGCGCGGTGTGCAGGTCGGTGGGCCGCTCGTCGCCCTGGGGCAAGACCCGGCACGAGTCGTAGAACCGGTGGTAGTCACCGGCGAGGTCTTCCAGGTAGCGGCAGACCCGGTGTGGTTCCCGCAGTGACGCCGCCGTTTCCAGGACCCGCGGGAACTCGCCGATGGTGCGGAGCAGCGCACCCTCTTTGTCGTGGCTGAGCAGGTCGAGGTGTGCGGTGTCGGGGATCAGGCCCAGCTCGGCGGCGTTTCGGGCCAGCGCCGACAACCGGGCATGGGCGTATTGCACGTAATAGACCGGGTTTTCGTTCGACGCCGAGGACCACAGTTCCAGATCGATGTCGATCGCGGTGTCCACCGATGAGCGGATCAGGCTGTAGCGGGCAGCATCGACGCCGATCGCCTCGACCAGGTCGTCGAGCGTGATCACGGTTCCGGCCCGCTTGCTCATCCGAACCGGCTGGCCGTCACGGACCAGGTTGACCATCTGCCCGATGAGCACCTCGACGTGGGCCGGGTCGTCGCCGAAGGCCGCGGCCGCGGCCTTGAGGCGGGCGATATATCCGTGGTGGTCGGCGCCGAGCATGTAGATGCACAGGTCGAAACCGCGTTGTCTTTTGTCCAGGTAGTAGGCGATATCACCGGCGATATACGCGGGATTGCCGTCGCTCTTGATCACGACCCGGTCCTTGTCGTCACCAAAAGCGCTGGTGCGCAACCAGGTTGCGCCGTCCTTCTCGTAGATGTTGCCAGTACCGCGCAGCCTGGCGATGGCCTGGTCGACACGGCCGCTGGTGTGCATCGAGTCTTCGTGGGTGTAGACGTCGAAGTCGGTGCCGAACTCGTGCAGCGACTCTTTGATGTGGGTGAACATCAGGTCGACACCGATTTCGCGGAAGGTCTCGCGTAGCTCGGGCTCTGGCAGGCTGAGCGCGTCGGGCGCCTTCTGCAAAACCTGCGCGGCGATGTCGGTGATGTAGGTCCCCGCGTAGCCGTCGTTAGGGATGGGTTCGCCCTTGGCCGCGGCGATCAACGAGCTGACGAAGCGGTCGATCTGGGCGCCGTGGTCGTTGAAATAGTATTCGCGCAGTACGTCGGCGCCCTGCGTCGACAGCAACCGGCCCAACGCGTCGCCGACGGCGGCCCACCGGGTGCCCCCGATGTGGATGGGTCCGGTCGGGTTGGCCGAGACGAATTCCAGGTTGATCTTGTGCCCGGCGAGCGCGTCGGAGTAGCCAAACTGGTCGCCGGCGTCGATCACGTTGTTGACGACCACGGCCTGCGCCGACGCCTCGAGGCGCATGTTGATGAAGCCGGGCCCGGCCACCTCTGCCGAGGCGATGCCGTCGGCCCGCGACAGCGCCTCGGCCAGCCATCCGGCCAGTTCACGCGGGTTCGCGCCGACCTTTTTGCCGAGCTGCAGCGCCAGGTTGCTCGCGTAATCGCCGTGCCCGGGGTTGCGCGGCCGCTCCACGGTGACCGTCGGCGGCACCGCCGCAGCGTCCAGCCCGCGCTCGGCCAGCACCGCGGCAGCGGTGGCTTTGAGCAGGTCAGCCAGGTCGGCGGGGGTCACGAACGTTCATCCTATGGGCTGGGGTGCTCGCGCCCCGAATCCATCGCGGTGGCCGAGCAGTCACCGCGATACGCTAGTCTGTCCCTGCTTGTTCGAAGCCCAATGGCGCAACATCTATGTCGGTGCGCCCCCGTAGCTCAGGGGATAGAGCGTCTGCCTCCGGAGCAGAAGGCCGCAGGTTCGAATCCTGCCGGGGGCACCCATCTGACCAGCATTTTCAAGCTATCGCTGGTCGCCGTGAGCCCCGAAAGCGGCGTCAGTGACACGAGGGTGACACAAGTCATGCGAAACTCCTCCCCTGGACCGTTCATCAGCTAATTCCGCTGGTCACAACCGCGCCCAAGCTCTTCCCAGCATCGCGCAGCGCCTCATCCTGGGAATGCGCGTAGATCCGCGCTGTAATCGACGCATCGGCGTGGCCGAGCCACTTCGCGATCACCGCCAACGGCACCCCACGTAAATGCAATGCAGTACCGCACGAGTGGCGGGCATCGTGCAGCCGAATCGGGCGCACGCCGGCCGCCTTAGTCAGCTTGTGCCACCTACGTGTCAGCGTGTCAGGCGTGTAGGGCTGGCCTATCTCATTGACCGCCACGTAGCCACTGTCAGCGTGCGGGGCACCCAGCGCCAGCCGTTCCTCGGCGTACCGGGCCGATGCCCGGCGTAGGACGCTCACCAAGCCGTCGTCGAGCGGCAGCGTGCGCCGCGACGACAGCGTCTTGGGGTCACCCTCGACTACATTGCCCGCGCCGGCTTGTACCCGGTTGCGCAAGACGGTGATCGTTCCGGCGCCCAGATCGACATCCGACCACCGCAACCCGGCGATCTCTCCTCTGCGCAGGCCAGACAGGGCTAAATACCAAAGGTGACCGTTACGGTCCTTGTCCGCGGCACGCAGCACGCGGCGGATCTCATCGGGTGTGTAGGTACTCATCTCCTGATGCACGCGCGGAACTTTCTTCATCGCGGCGGCCATGTTGCGCGACAGCTCCCGGCGCTCAATGCCGTAGTCCAGCACGGCGCGCCACGCGTCGACGGCTTTGTTGAGCGACCGCGGCGACCATGCGCGCCGCTCGTGACCTTTGGCGGTCGTCGAGCCGCCGTCCCGAAGATCGGTCAGCAGCCGGTCAAGATCCGGCCGGGTGAGCCTCTGCACCGGCATGCCGCCGTGACGCTCCCGAAGCGGCGCCAGCGCATACCCGTAAGCATTCAGCGTCGTCGCGCGCGCATTGTGTAGCGATGCTAGCCAGTCCGCGCACAGCTCTTCCACTGTGAGCGCCTTGCGCGGCACGAACTGATCAGTGGCCGCCTGCTGCCCAATCTCGGCCAGCGCGTCGCGGGCTTGCTTCTCAGTGGCGTACCGGCGGCCCACCTGCTGGCGTTGCCCGGTCTCCGGATTCACGCCGCCGTCGATCCGAAGTTGGTACCGCGCAACGGTTTTCCCGGTCTTACGGTCAAGAATCTCGATTTTCTTGATCTGCGGAGGTAGCTGCTGCCTACTCATCGTTTTCCCCCTCGCTGCTGACTGAAGCTACGCCCAATCGCTCACAGAGATCGGCGATCCGAAGGCGGATCATCGCCCCCTGCGTTTCAAGCTCGGCAACCACCCTGCGGTCTTCTGGGCTGGCCGCCTTGGCGGTGGCGAGTAGGCGTTCCAGGTCATGCTGATCGCGCTCCCGAACGGCCGCTACTAGTTGGGTGCCAAGGTTCGGCTCAGGGGCGCTTAGACGCTTCAAGTCGGCACGACGCAGCGGTAGCGGCCTTTCCCCGGCGAGCCACTTGACCGCGTCATAGTTGCTCGCCTGCCGGTCGTCAGGCAGCAATTCGACGTTCCCCAGCGGGAACCCTGGAAAGACCAAGAGTGCCGGTGGAATATCCAGCGCTGCAGCCAGCACCAGGAGCTCGGCAACGTCTAACTTGCCAGCCCGAAGGTTGCCTTCAATTTTCGAAATCGCCACGCGCGTAACGTGATGACCCAATCCTTTGGTGCGCTCCGCGAGCTGCTGTGCGGTCAATCCCAGGGCCTTGCGCCGTGCCCGTATGGCCAATCCGGCGCGTTTGGACAGACCCTTCTCCCACTTTTTGGCGTCTGGATCAATGTTTGGCAACGCGACACGTCCACGTATGTTCTGGCGCATTCCAGCACGGCCGTATAAGTTTCATACCAGCACACTAGCGTATAAGTGTGTCGCATTCCAGAGCATCGGAGGATTTCATGCCAGAACTAGCGGAAGCTGCGGCGGCAGCGACGACCCAATGCACGCCGGCACTAGCGGCGACGACGCCGGCTGTCGCGCGTCTGAACAGCGTCGAGGACGTCATGGAGCGCCTGAAACTAGGCCGGTCCAAGGTTTACGAGGAGCTGGGTAGCGGCCGACTTCGCTCGATCAAAGTAGGCCGCAGACGGCTGGTAAGTGAGGCCGCGATCGTCGACTTCATCAACCACCTCGAGGCCGGCGGTCCGGCGTGACTATCCGCACCTTCTCCGGTACCCACCCCTTCCATCCGACCGTGCTCAGCGACACCGACGCCGACATTGAGGGCAATTCCGATGACATCATCTCGGACATCGAGCACGGCATCTGCCCAAGGTGCGGAGGTCCGTTGCCGACCATGCCCGAGTTCCCAGCGGGGTCGAGGATCACCAAATGCCGCTCCATACCGATCTGCGGCAGATGCGGCAGCGACGAGGTCAACGAACAATGCATGGCCGAGGCGGGTATCGGCTGGGGGCTGTCATCGGCAGGCGAATGGCCGGTCCCCACTGAGCACATCGAGGAGCGCCGTGCCTGCTGGGACGCGCACAGCAGGCCAGCGATCTTGACCGTGACCGATGGGGACTTGCACCTGCTCGATGAGGACGGCGTCGCCCGGGTGATCAACCCGCTGAACACCGGCGGGTGGGCGCGGTACGGCGGAATCGACGGGGGTGGCGACGATGCCGCCTAGACCGAAGTTACGGCAGCTGAAATAGGTGAATCCCGGGGTGACCTGGGGATTGGCTGGTTTCGTGGGGTGGTTGTTCTGGCTACGCGGCGGCGGTGAGCGGTATCGGGGTGTCGAGCAGGTCGA
>NZ_JBKQOI010000363.1:0-26825 GCF_052145595.1 Mycobacterium sp.
CTTATCACCTGTGCGCACAGCGATATCGGCGAGGTCGGCGACCACGACGTCGGCGCCGCGCTGGAATAGTCTGTCGGCGCATCCGGTTCTGTCGACACCGATGACGAAGGCGAATCCGCCGTCGCGAACCACGGAGAGCCCTGCTTCGGTGTCCCCGACGATGACCGTGCGTTGGGGATTCACACCGATTCTGCGGGCGGCGTCCAGAACGTGCGCGGCGTCCAGACGGACAACGAGGAGTGGGTTCCCGGCGATGCTGAGCCCGTCGGCGGCGGTCCCGTCGATGTAAACATCGAGCAGGCCGTCAACCCCGGCAACCTCCGACACTTGTGGGCAGCCGGGGCTCGACGAGTTGGCGGCAGTGGCGACATCGATGTCCCGCAACTTTCGCGCCAGGGCGACCATGGCCCCGAAAAGCGGCACCTCCCGGTCCAACAGATCCGCGTATAGCTGCTGCTGGCGATTGGCCAGCCCGCACATCGTGTCTTCGCCGGCGTCCGACGGTACGCCGCGGGGTAGCGAAATCCCCTGCGACGCCAGGAAGTCGGCGACCCCGTCAGGGCGCGGCTTACCGTTGACCAGCTGCCAATAGTCGTCGTCGGTGAAGGCAGAGTGATCCTCGTCTTCGTGCGCAGGCCGCCGCACCAAGTACTCGTTGAACAGCGACGCCCACGCCGCGCGTTGGACGGAGGCGGCGTCGGTGAGCACACCATAAAGGTCGAAGATCACCGCGTCGTGGTAACGCGGATCGATGACAACTGGGGGATCCACGTCACAGTTCCTTATCCGCATCGATGCGCCGCAGCGCCGTAATGGAATACATCGCGTTCATTGCACCGGCACGACCTGCTGCTCGAGTTCGAGGATTTGGCGCGTGGTCTTCACCACGACATCGGGGTTCAGGCTTATCGAGTCGATGCCGAGGCGCACCAAGAACTCGGCCATGTCCGGGTAATCCGAAGGCGCTTGTCCACACAGCCCCGAGTGGATCCCGTTGCGGCGGCAGCCTTCCACGGCCAGGCGGATCATCTCCTTGACGCCCTCGTCGCGTTCGTCGTAGTCGAAGGCCACGATCTCGCTGTCGCGGTCGACACCGAGGGTGAGCTGAGTCAGGTCGTTGGAGCCGATGGAGAAGCCGTCGAAGCGTTTGGCGAACTGATCGAGGAGGATCACGTTGTTCGGAATCTCGCACATTGCGTAGACCTCAAGCCCGTTCTGGCCGCGCTGCAGGCCGAGCTCGGCCATGGTCTTCAGCACCAGGTCCGCCTCGGTGACCCGGCGCACGAACGGCAGCATGATGACGACGTTTGTCAGGCCCATCTCCTCGCGGACCCGTTTCATCGCGCGGCACTCCAGCGCGAATCCCTCGGCGTAAGCCGGATGCGCGTAGCGCGAGGCACCGCGGAAGCCGATCATCGGGTTGCTCTCGGTTGGCTCGAAGCCACGTCCGCCGATCAGGCTGGCGTATTCGTTCGTCTTGAAGTCCGACATCCGCACCACCACGGGCTTCGGCCAGAAGGCGGCCGCGATCGTGCCGATTCCCTCGGAGAGGCGCTCCACGAAGAAGGCGCCGCCGTCGGGGTAGCCGTAGGTGAGCCGATCGATCGTGCGGCGAGCCTCGGGGTCGTCGACCTTTTCGGGGTGCAGCAGGGCCAGCGGGTGAACCCTGATGTATTCGCTGACGATGAATTCCATCCGGGCCAGTCCCACACCGTCATTCGGCAAGAACGATGTCTTGAAGGCCAGATCGGGATTGCCGAGGTTGACCATGATCTGGGTCCGCGGCCGCGCCAGGCCGGCCACCTCCGTGCGATCCACGTGGAAGCCGACTTCGCCGGCGTACACACGCCCTGTATCGCCCTCGACGCAGGACACCGTGACGACCGCACCATTGGGCACGCGCGTAGTCGCATCGCCCGCGCCGACGACGGCGGGGATGCCGAGTTCGCGCGCGATGATCGACGCGTGGCAGGTGCGTCCGCCGCGGTTGGTGACGATTGCGGCGGCCATCTTCATGATCGGCTCCCAGTCCGGCGTGGTGGTGTCGGCGACCAGTACGTCGCCGGCCCGGAAGTCCGCGAGGTGTTCGAGGTTGTCCATTCGCTTCGCGACGCCCGAGGCGACCTTCTCGCCGACCGACCGGCCCTCGGTGAGTACCTCGCCTTTGCCCTCGAGCACGTAGGTCTCGACGACGCTCGGGTTGCGTTGGGAGGCCACCGTTTCGGGGCGGGCCTGGACGATGTAGAGCTTTCCGTCGAGGCCGTCTTTGGCCCACTCCATGTCCATCGGCCGCCCGTAGTGCCGCTCGATGGTGCACGCGTAGCCCGCCAGCTCGACGACGTCCTCATCGGTGAGGCAGAAGCGGGCGCGGTCGGCCTTCGGCGTGGGGATGTTGCGGACCGTGTGCTTCGTCTCGCCCTCGACGAACACCATCTTCACCGCCTTGTCGCCGAGCAGGCGGCGCAGCACGGCGCGGTGGCCGGCCTGGTAAGTCGGCTTGTGAACATAGAACTCGTCGGGGTCGACGGCGCCTTGCACCACGTTCTCGCCGAGGCCGTAGGCGCCCGTCACGAACACGACGTCGTTGAAGCCCGACTCGGTGTCGATGGAGAACATCACGCCCGACGAGGCGAGGTCGGAGCGCACCATCTTCATCACGCCGATCGACAGCGAGACCTTGAAATGGTCGAAGCCCTGGTCGATGCGGTAGTGGATGGCCCGGTCGGTGAACAGGCTGGCGAAACAACGGCGGCACGCGTCGAGCAGGCTCTCGCGACCCTTGATGTTGAGATAGGTTTCCTGCTGGCCGGCGAAGCTCGCCGTCGGTAGGTCTTCGGCGGTCGCCGAGCTGCGCACGGCGAGGCTGACCTCTTCGCCATACTCTTCCTGAAGCATGCGGTAGGCAGCCGAGATCTCGGCGGCCAAGTCATCGGGAAGCCCCGCGCCGTAGACGATCTCACGGGCGCGCTTGCCTTTGCGCGCCAACGCGGTGACGTCGTCTGGGTCGAGATCGTCGAGCTCGGCGTGCAGCGCGTCCCAGGCACCGGCCCTGTCCAACATATATCGGTAAGCCTCTGCTGTGGTGGCGAATCCGTGCGGGACGCGGACGCCCTGCCCGGACAGCTTCTGGAACATCTCGCCGAGCGAGGCGTTCTTGCCGCCGACCAGCGGCACGTCGTCGATGCCTATCTCTTCGAAGAAGCGAATGTAGTTTAACCTGTTCATGACCTGATCCTCCGTGTACTTGCTGCGTCAGTAGGTGCGGTAGGCACCACTGTTGGCTTCGCGGACCGCCCAGACGTAGTCCGCCCGCTCTCGCGCCGCCCAGCCCTCGGCGTCGGGCGCCGCCAGCAGCCCGCGCACCTCATCGAGGGCCTGAAATCCCTTGCGGCTCATCCAATCCTGCAATCCCTGCAGCAGCGCACCCGCATACTCGGGACCGTGGCGCAGCAGGGCCGAGGCGGACTGCACAACATCTGCCCCGGCGAGCAGATACTTGGCCACGTCGGCAGCGTGCTCGACCCCGGTGCTAGCGGCCAGCGAGGCGCGTACCCGCCCGCGCAGCAATGCGATCCAAGTCAGCGGCAATCGAGTCTCCGCCGATGTTGACAGCGTGACGGCGCGCACGGTGGTGAGATTTTCCGGGTCGATGTCAGGCTGCAGAAACCGGTTGAACAGCACCAGTCCGTCCGCACCTGCGGCGTCCAGTCGGTGCGCCATGTCGGCGGTCGCGCTGAAATATGGGCTGAGCTTGACCGCAACCGGCACGGTCGCCGCGCTTTTGACCGCTGCCAGCACGTCGAGATGGCGCTGCTCCACCCCTGCGCCGTCGACGCCGATGTCGCCGGGAAGGTAGTAGATGTTCACCTCGATCGCCGCCGCGCCGGCGTCCTGGATGGAGCGGGCGTACCGCGCCCAGCTCCCGGGCGTGGACGCGTTGAGGCTGCCGATTACGGGAATGTCGACCGCAGTCGCCGCGCGTTCGACAAGACGGAGATACTGCGCAGGGCCCTGACCGTCGTCGACGGTGGCAGGGAAGTAGGTAAGCGACTCGGCGTAGCTTTCACTGCCCTGGGCGGCCATTCGCTCGTTGTATTCGGCTTCGCGGCGCAGTTGTTCCTCGAACAGCGAGTGGATCACCACAGCGCCGACACCGGCGTCGGCAAGGCGGCGCACGCCATCGACCGTGCGGCTGAGCGGGGACGCCGAGGCCAGCAGCGGGTTGCGCAGGTTCAGTCCGAGGTAGCGGGTAGACAGGTCCATCAGCCCTCCCTCCGAGTGTCGGACGGAAAGTGCTGCGAAGCGCGAGAAGCCATGTCTTCGTAGACCTTCCAGCGCTGGTCGATCGACTCCTGCGCCAGCGCGAGAAGCCGCTCGGCCTCGTCCGGATCAGAGTTGACCAGGCTCCGGTAGCGCAACTCGCGGTAGCGATAGTCGGCGAGCGGAAGGCGGGGGCGGTGGGAATCCAGCAAGAATGGTGGCTCGCCCGTGGCGCGCAGCACCGGGTCGTATCGCATCAACGGCCAGTGGCCGCTGGCCGTTGCACGGTATTGCTGGTCAAGGCCATAACGCATCTCGAAGCCGTGTGCGATGCAATGGCTGTAGGCGATCACGATCGACGGCCCGTCGTAGGCTTCGGCCTCCCGGAAGGCCAGCAGCGTCTGTTGCGGATCGGCGCCCATGGCGACTTGCGCGACGTAGACGTTGCCGTACGAAATCGCCTGTAGCGCCAAATCTTTTCGCGGCACCGTCTTGCCCCCGGCGGCGAACTTGGCCACCGCACCCAACGGTGTGCTCTTTGACATCTGCCCGCCGGTGTTGGAATACACCTCGGTGTCGAGCACCAGCACGTTGACGTTGCGCCCGCTGGCGAGCACATGATCGAGTCCACCGGCGCCGATGTCGTAGGCCCAGCCGTCTCCGCCGACGATCCACACGCTGCGGCGAATCAGGTGATCGATGACGCTGCGCAACGCGTCGCCGACTGCCGGCGGAAGCCTATCGAGCCGGCTGACCAGTTCGGCTACCCTCTGGCGCTGGGCGTGCAGCTCTGATTCTCGCTGTTGCGGGGCGGTCAGGATGGCCTCGACGAGATCGGCGCCCAGTACGTCGCGCAGTTCGGTCAGCCGCTGACGGACTTGGCAGAGGTGAGCGTCAGCGGCAAGCCGAAGGCCGAGGCCGAACTCCGCGTTGTCTTCGAACAGCGAATTGGACCAGGCGGGGCCGCGCCCCTCGGCATTGGTCGTCCAGGGCGTGGTCGGCAAGTTGCCGCCGTAGATCGACGAGCAGCCGGTGGCATTGGCGATCATCAACCGGTCGCCGAATAGCTGCGAGAGCAGTTTCAGGTAGGGGGTTTCCCCGCAACCCGCGCACGCGCCGGGGAATTCAAACAGCGGCTGCAGGAACTGCGCACCGCGCACGGTCCCGAAGTCGACCATCGAGCGGTTCGCCACCGGCAGCGTTTCGAAGAAGGCGATGTTCTCGCGTCCGGCGTCGATGAGCGGTTCCCGCGGCGCCAGGTTGATCGCCTTGGTGATGGGCGTGCCGGGGACAACAGCCGGGCAGGCTTCCACGCACAAATTGCATCCGGTGCAGTCCTCGACATAGACCTGAAGCGTGTAACGCGTGTCGGGCAGGCCGACCGCGTCGAGGGGTGCCGAGGGGAACGCCGCCGGCGCATCAGTGAGTCGCTCTTGCTCGTAGAACGTGGTGCGAATGACGCTGTGCGGGCAGACGAATGCGCAGTTTCCGCACTGAATGCACGTGTCCGGATCCCACACCGCGACGAGGTCGGAGATGTTGCGTTTTTCGTAGGCCGCGGTGCCGCTGGGATAGGTGCCATCCACCGGCAGCGCGCTGACCGGCAGCGCGTCCCCGCGGCCGGCGATCATCTCCGCGGTCACTGTCCGCACGAAATCCGGTGCGCCGGCGGGAATAAGAGGCTCGGGCTCGTAGGTAGAGGTGATCCGGTCGGGGACGTCGACCCGGTGCAGTCGTTGCAGGGCACGCTCGACAGCGTCGACTTCGCGGGCCACCACTTCAGCGCCCTGCCCGGCATAGGTCTTGGTCACGCTTTCCTTGATCCGGGCAAGCGCCTGGTCTTGGGGCAGTACACCGGAGATGGCGAAAAAGCATGTCTGCAGCACGATGTTGATCCGACCGGCCAGCCCGACCTCGCGGGCTATCGCGCTCGCGTCGATGACATACAGCCTGATGCGCTTGTCGATGATCTGCCGTTGCACGCTGCGCGGCAGGCTGTCCCACACGCCATCGGGCGGACGTCTGCTGTTGAGCAACAGCGCGGCGTCCTGGGCGGCACGGCCCAGCACGTCGACCTGCTGCAGGAACCGTTCGTGGTGGCAGCCGACGAAGTCGGCGCGCTGCACCAGGTAGGGTGCGCGGATCCGATCAGGCCCGAACCGCAAATGCGAAACGGTCTGCGAGCCCGACTTTTTGGAGTCGTAGACGAAGTAGCCTTGCGCGTACAGGTCCGGCTCGCCGCCGAGGATCTTGATGGTGTTCTTGTTGGCGCCGACTGTGCCGTCCGAGCCGATACCGAAGAACACCGCGCGCACCGTGTCGGCGGACTCGATGTCGAACGCCGTGTCGTAGCTGATGCTGGTGCCGCTGACGTCGTCGTCGATGCCGACGGTGAAGCGAGCTCGCGGCCGCTCGCCGGCCAGTTCGGCGAACACACCGGCGACCATGGCGGGGGTGAATTCTTTCGAGGACAGCCCGTAGCGTCCACCGCACACCACCGGCAGCTGCGACCGTTCGCCGCTGTGGTACGCCTCGGCCAGCGCGGCAACGACGTCGAGATACAGCGGCTCGCCGAGCGACCCGGGCTCTTTGGTGCGGTCCAGCACGCCGATTGCGCGGACGGTTGGGGGTAGCGCGGCAAGTAGCGCCCGCGCCGGAAATGGCCGATACAGCCGCATCTGCACCACACCGACCCGCTCGCCACGTGCGGTCAGGGCCGCCACGGTTTCGGCCGCAGTCTCGCCGCCGGATCCCATCAGCACCAAGACCCGGTCGGCCTGGGGGTGTCCCGTGTAGTCGACGATGTGCATCGGGCGTCCGGTGCGCTGGCCAAGCTCGTTCATCAGTTCCTCGACCACCCCGGGCACCCGCGCGTAGAACGGGTTGACGGTCTCGCGGGCCTGAAAGTAGGTGTCGGGATTCTGCGCGGTGCCGCGGATGAACGGCCGATCCGGCGACAGTGCACGGTCGCGGTGGGCCAGGATCAACTCCTCAGGGACCAGGGCTCGCAAGTCGTCGTCGGTGAGCAACTCGATGGTGTTGAGCTCGTGAGAGGTGCGAAAGCCGTCGAAGAAATGCACAAACGGCACCCGGGTGCGCAGCGTGGCCGCTTGGGCGACCAGGGCCAGGTCGTGGGCCTCCTGCACCGAGGCCGACGACAGCAGCGCAAAGCCGGTCTGGCGCACCGCCATTACATCCTGGTGGTCACCGAATATCGAAAGCCCCTGCGCAGCAAGTGATCGCGCCGCGACTTGGATCACCGCCGCGGTCAACTCGCCGGCGATCTTGTACATGTTCGGGATCATCAACAGCAGGCCCTGTGACGAGGTGAATGTCGTCGCCAACGCCCCGCCCTGCAGGGCGCCGTGCAGGGCGCCTGCCGCCCCACCCTCGCTTTGCATCTCCACCACCGTCGGCACCGTGCCCCACACGTTGGCCCGATGCCGGCTCGACCAGTCATCGGCCAGCTCGGCCATGGGCGAGGACGGGGTGATGGGGTAGATGCAGCACACTTCGTTGAGCCGGTAAGCCACCGATGCAACTGCCTCGTTGCCGTCTACCGTGGTGCGCGTCATCGCGACTCCGGGATCATCTCGATGGCGTGCACCGGACACTGCTCGTAGCAGGTTGCGCAACCTGTGCATTTGTCGTAGTCGAAGCGGTAGCGGTGACCGGGTCCGAGCTTGATCACCGCGTCCTCCGGGCAGGCGCCCAGACAGCCGTCGCACTCGAAGCAGTTACCGCACGACAAGCACCGGCCGGCCTCGAATGTCGCGGCCTCGGCTGATAAGCCGCCGACGACCTCGTCGAATCCGGTGACTCGTTGTCCGGGAGGAAGTTCGGGCTCGGCCCGCCGAGACGCATTACCGAAATACCACAGGTGTAGCCCGTCGAAATCTGCGACCGGATGCTTCGGCGGTCGCTCGCCGGAGCCGCCGCGCAGCCACGCGTCGATATAGTGGGCCGCCTTTTTGCCGTGTCCGACGCCGACCGTCACGGTGCGTTCGCAGGGCACCATGTCACCGCCGGCGAACACACCGGGACAGCCGGTCATCAGCGATGACGACACCCGCACCGAACCGTCGTCGTCGAACTCCACTCCGGGCAGGCTCCGCATGAACGCCGATTCGGTCTCTTGTCCCAACGCCATGATCACGGTGTCGGCGGCCAGCGTCTCGAATTGTCCGGTCGGCAACGGGCGTCCGGATTCGTCGAGCCGCATCAGCTCCACCTGCAGCTCCGGGCCTTCGAAGGCGGTGATCGTGCGCAACCAGTTGATCCGAACACCCTCGCGCTCGGCCTCGTCGACCTCATGAACGTGTGCGGGCATTTGGGCTGCCGTGCGGCGGTAGATGATGACGGTGTCCTCGGCGCCCAGGCGGCGAGCGACACGGGCGGCGTCCACCGCGGTGTCGCCGCCCCCGTAGACGGCGACGCGGCGGCCGAGGTTGGGTCGTTCGCCGGAGGCGACGCCGCGCAGGAACGCCACCGCGTCCAGCAGCGACCCGGCGTCGGCGGAGGGGATGTCGACGCGTTTGGCGAGATGGGCGCCGACCGCGACGAACACCGCGTCAAAGCGTCCGGCGTCACGTTCAGCGGCGAGGTCGTCGACCCGGTGCCCGCATGTCAACTGCACGCCGAGCGCGGCAATCCGTTCAATCTCAGCGTCCAGCACGTCGCGGGGCAGCCGGTAGTTCGGGATGCCGTAGCGCATCATTCCGCCTGGTTCCGCGCCGGCGTCGCGGACCTCGACGCGGTGGCCCAGTCGGGTCAGGTGATAGGCGGCCGATAGGCCGCTGGGCCCGGCGCCGACCACGAGAACGCGCTTGCCTGTCGGCTGCGGTGCGGGCTCGAACCGCCACCCTTGGTCGCGGGCGGTGTCACCTAGGAGCCGCTCCACCGCATGGATCGAAACGGCTGCATCGAGATGTGCTCTGTTGCATACCGATTCGCAAGGGTGATAGCAGACCCGGCCATGGATGGCGGCGAAGGGATTGTCGGCGATGAGCTGACGCCAAGCCTGCTCATGGCGTCCGGCACGGGCATGGGCAAGCCAGGCCTGGATGTTCTCCCCGGCCGGACATCCGGCGTTGCACGGCGGCATCAGGTCGACGTAAACCGGGCGGCGGTCGCGGACCGGGCCCGCGCGTGGCTGTCCGTGCAGTAAGTCGGGCAGGGCCGCCACGTCGCCGCGGGGCGCAACCGCGAACTTGTCCTCGTCGCGAAACCGCTCGGCCATGTTGCTCACAATATGACTGGTTCCGCGAAGTTACAGCTTTCGTTTGGCCCCGAACATGGGGACTTCCGACCCTCACTGCGGGGCGCGAAGGGGTGGACATTAGCGGGATGGAGCATTTGACCGCGCTCGATGCCACTTTCCTCGAAGTTGAAGACTCCGATCCGCACGTGAGTCTGGCGGTCGGCGGTGTGTCGATCGTGGAGGGACCGGCTCCAAGCTACGACGAGTTCGTCTCCGCCTTTACCGGAAGGGTGCAGACGATTCCGCGCTGCGGCCAGGTTTTGCGGACCCATCCGCTCGACCTCGGCCCGCCCGAGTGGGTCGATGACAAACACTTTGACGTCTCGCGGCACTTGCACCGCATCGCGCTGCCGCACCCCGGCGATGACGCCGAACTGTTCCAGGCGATCGCGACCGTGATGGAGCGGCGACTCGACCGCGAACGCCCGTTATGGGAGTCGTACCTCATCGAGGGTCTCAGCGACGACCGGTGGGCGGTGTTGACCAAGGTTCACCACTGCATCGCCGACGGCATCGCGACGGCACAGATGTTCGCGAAGTTCAGTGACAACGACGGCGGCGGCGACACCTTCGCCAGGGACATTCGCGCTGCCAAAGAGCCGGCCCGGCCTGAGCCGGGACCGCCCAAGATGGGCCTGAACCCGTTGAGCTGGCTTAGCGGGATCGGGCGAAGCGCGCTGGCCGCGGCGGCGAGAGCCGAATATGCGGCGGTGGGTGCGGCCGAGCTGACCGCCAGTCTGTTCAGCCCGGGACCGGAATCATCGCTGAGCGGACCGGTCACGACGATGCGACGCTTCAGTGCGGCCCGGGTCCGGCTGCGTGACCTGCAGCAGGTCAGTCAGGCTTTCGGCGTGACGCTCAACGACGTCGCGCTGGCGGCGATCACCGACAGTTACCGCAAGGTTTTGCTTGACCGTGGCGAACAGCCCTCCCGCAACTCGCTCCGCACGCTGGTTCCGGTTTCGGTTCGCGCGACGAATCACTTCCACATGACCGACAACGAGGTCTCGGCGATGCTTCCGTTATTGCCGGTCGACGAGGCCGACCCGGTACAACAGCTGCAGCTGGTGCACAATCGGCTCATCCGTGCCAAGGCCAGCGGTCAACGCGAAGGGGGCAGCGCGCTGGTGTCGGCGGCGAAAGGCGTCCCATTCGCGTTCTCGGCGTGGGCGATTCGCTTGCTGACGCGCCTGCCCCAACGGGCGGTGGTCGCCTTGGCGACGAACGTTCCCGGTCCACGAAGTCAGCAAAGACTGCTCGGTCGGCAGGTGCTGGAAATCTTGCCGATCCCTCCCATCGCCCTGCACCTGCGCACCGGCATCGCGATGATCAGCTACGCCGACAAGTTCATCTTCGGCATCACCGCCGACTACGACAACTCTCCCGACATCGAGGCGCTCGCCGCGGGAATCGAGAACGGCGTCGCGCAGCTGGTCAAGGCCAGCCGCGCCCGGCGAGGCAAGCAAGGGACCCGGGCCAAGGCCGCGAGTTCCTGAAAACCGTGCAGAGCCGTCAATCAATGCGTTCCCTCGACGGCGCCCTCGTGCCTGTTGTGCAGCGGTCGGCCGTCGAAGCGGCGGATGCGCCGATGCGCGGTGAGTAGTAGGTGGTCGAACTCCGACTGCGAGTTGACTGCCGGGCCGCCGTTGCGGAAGTCTTCGGAGATCTGTTCGGCCAGCAGCCGTAGCTTGACGTTGGCTTCCTGGGACAACCATTTGAGCAGGTTGAACGCGGCGTTCTCGTCGATGCCGTAGATCAGCATCAGCATGCCCTTGGTTTGCTCGATGCCGGCGCGGTTTTCGCTGATCTGGGCCAGCTTTGCCGTGACCAGGTCCTCCTGCGCCTGTTCAGGCGGCGGCGAGACGTCGATGTAAAACCCGTGGGTTCCGATCACCTCGCCGTGGTCGTCGAAGAGCTGATCGCCGACGACGATCATGTAGCGCACGTTTCCGCGGGTGTCGATGATCCGGTGCCGGGTGCTGAACGCCTTGTGGGTGTTCAGAATTTGATCGATGGTGGCGGCAACCTGCCCACGGTCGTCAGGGTGCTTGTGTGCGAGCACCAGGTCGGTGTCCGGGGTAACGCTGCCGGGTTCGTACCCGTGCATCCGCTGCACGTCTTCCGACCACTCCCAACGTTGGTCGGCGAAGTAGAACCGGAACCAGCCCACCCGTTGCGGTGCGCCGCCGGCCAAGGCCTGTTCGACTTCGGCCGCTTGGCCGTCGAGATACCAATTCATCGTGGACCTTGTCTTCATCGTGGACCTTGTCTTTCTTCGGGTCAGTTCACCGGGCGCGACGCCCCTAGTGCGAGCGGGCGGCCGTGCCCGGTACTTGCCGGGCGAAGCGGTTCAGCTCACGGGACGGGTCGGTACGCATCAGCACGGCAGTCATCTCTCACTCCACTCCTCTGCGGTGCAATGGCTATTGTCTATGTTCAAAGACATAGGTTTCATATAGCACTGTCGACAGTTCGACGCAAGTATGATAAACAGGTTTTCTGTGCTCATCAGTCAAGGGAGATGTCGATGACCGACAACGCGGGCGACGCCGGTGCGCCAGCGCCCGATCGGGGGGTGTACGGAATCTCTGTGGCCGCCGAACTCTCTGGCATCCCGGTGCAGTCGCTGCGCCTCTACGAACGGTACGGACTGCTGACCCCGACTCGAAGCGACGGCGGAACCCGGCGCTACAGCGCCGACGACTTGGCCCGGCTACAGCGCATCAGCGCACTGGTTGACGCCGGAATCAACCTGACCGGCATCGCACGCATCCTCAACCTGGAAGACGACAACGCCGAACTGTCGGCGGCCAATACCGATCTGCGGTCCACCAACCGCACGTTGCGGAACGCGGCGAAGACTACGAAATCCAAGAATGACCGGGGGGATGAGGGCGCAAGCTGACCCGTGTCAGGCACCGGCGACCACACGGCGGGCGGCAGAGCACCATGAAAGCCGTCGCCTGCGAATGCTTTTGCCGATATCGGCAATCGCATGCCAGTACAATTCGTGTTGTGTCGTTTTGTGCGTGGACACGTTGCCGTGTCGCCGCCAACCGGACGTCGGTCGCCACGCGATGGATCGCGGTTTGACCGCCGTGTTGGTCGGGTATCAAATGCGCCATGACCACCGCAGAAGCCCTTGCTCCCACGCCCACCGGTGAAGTGTGGCCGGGCAGGGCCTACCCGTTGGGCGCGACGTATGACGGTGCGGGCACCAACTTCGCGGTGTTCAGCGAGGTGGCCGAGCGCGTCGAGTTGTGCCTGTTCGACGCTGACGACAGCGAGAGCCGGATCACCCTGCCCGAGGTCGACGGCTTCGTCTGGCACGCCTACGTGCCGAACATCGAACCAGGCCAGCGCTACGGCTACCGCGTTCACGGCCCGTACCAGCCCGAGGCCGGGTCGCGGTGCAATCCGAACAAGCTGCTGCTGGACCCGTATTCGAAGGCCATCGACGGCACATTCGAGTGGAACCAGTCGCTGTTCGGCTACAACTTCGGCGACCCCGAGAGCCGCAACGACGACGACTCCGCGGCCAGCATGCCCAAGTCGGTGGTGATCAACCCGTATTTCGACTGGGGCAACGACCGCCCGCCGGACCAGCAGTATGCCGACACGGTCATCTACGAGGCGCACGTGAAGGGTCTGACGCAGACCCATCCGGACATTCCCGAACAGCTTCGTGGCACCTACGCCGGCGTTGCGCATCCGGTGATCATCGAGCACCTCAAGAGCATCGGCATCACCGCGATCGAACTGATGCCGGTGCACCACTTCGCCAACGACTCCACCCTGATCGAGAAGGGTCTCTCGAATTACTGGGGCTACAACACGATTGCGTTTTTTGCGCCCGACCCGAAATACTCCAGCGCCGCTTCGGCAGGGGGGCAGGTGCAAGAGTTCAAGGCGATGGTGCGCGCCCTGCACGAGGCTGACATCGAAGTCATCCTCGATGTCGTCTACAACCATACGGCGGAGGGCAACCACATGGGCCCGACGCTGTCGATGCGCGGCATCGACAACGCCGCGTACTACCAGCTGGTCGACGACGACAAGCGTTATTACATGGACTACACCGGCACGGGCAACAGCCTCAACGTCGGGCATCCGCATGCACTGCAGCTGATCATGGACTCGCTGCGCTACTGGGTGACCGAGATGCACGTGGACGGCTTCCGGTTCGACCTGGCCGCGACGCTGGCCCGCGAGTTCTACGACGTGGACCGGCTGGCCACGTTTTTCGAACTCGTGCAACAGGATCCGACGGTCAGTCAGGTCAAGCTGATCGCCGAACCGTGGGACGTCGGGCCCGGCGGCTACCAGGTGGGCAATTTCCCGCCGCAGTGGACGGAGTGGAACGGAAAGTACCGCGACACCGTCCGGGACTTCTGGCGCGGTGAGCCCGCCACCCTCGATGAGTTCGCCTACCGGTTGTCCGGATCGGCCGATCTCTACGAGCACACCGCGCGCAGGCCGGTGGCCTCGATCAACTTTGTCACCGCCCACGATGGGTTCACGCTGCGCGACCTGGTGTCCTACAACGAAAAGCACAACGACGCCAACGGTGAGGACAACAACGACGGCGAGAGCCACAACCGGTCATGGAACTGCGGCGCCGAGGGACCCACCGACGACGCGCAAGACCCTGGCGTTAATGAGCTGCGCGCCCGCCAGCAGCGCAACTTCCTCACCACGTTGCTGCTGTCTCAGGGTGTGCCGATGATCTGCCACGGCGACGAGCTCGGTCGCACGCAGGATGGCAACAACAACGGTTATTGCCAGGACAACGAGCTGACCTGGATCGAGTGGGCTAATGCCGATGCCGCCCTGCTGGAGTTCACCCGCGTGGTGTCGGCAGTGCGCGCCAACCACTCGGTGTTCCGCAGGCGCCGGTTCTTTTCCGGCAAGCCGGTCGGCCGCCGTGGCCAGGACGGACTTCCCGATATCGCCTGGTTCACCCCCGAGGGCGCCGAGATGACCGATGAGGACTGGGGCGCCAGTTTCGCGAAATCGGTCGCGGTGTTCCTCAACGGCCACGGCATTCCCGACCGCGATGCGCGGGGTCAGCGAGTGCTCGATGACTCGTTCGTGCTGTGCTTCAACGCTCATCACGAGCCGATCGAATTCACCCTTCCACCAAAGGAATTCGGCACCGCTTGGCGCGTGATGGTGTATACCGGGCCCGAGGGGACGACACCTCCGGAGGATCTGCCCGCGGCGGCCGACTTCACCGTGGACGCCCACACCGCCGTGGTGCTGCAAGCCACAAAAGAAACCACTACGGGTTGACACAAATCCGCCCGAACGTTACGTGGCCGACCCCTGGCCGATACGCTGTGCCTGCAGCGGGCTCGTTACAGGAGAGGGCGGATATGTCAAGGACAGTGGTGGTTGGCGCCTCAAGCGGGCTTGGGCGCTGCATAGGTGTCGGCCTCGCGCAGCGTGGCGATCAGGTCGCGCTTCTCGCCCGGCGTCTTCAGCGTATCGAGGCCGCGGCCAAGGACGCCGGCCCGGGCGCGATCGCCGTCGAATGCGATGTCACTGACGAGGCATCGTGCCGATCGGCGATCAGCGCCGCTGCCGACGCGCTTGGCGGGATCGACAACCTGGTCTACACGCCGGCCGTGGGGCCACTGGTCCGCATGGTCGATACCGACGCCGAAACGTGGCGGCGCATCTTCGACACCAACGTCATCGGCGCGGCGCTGGTGACGGCGGCTGCGGTGCCACACCTGACGGCTTCCGCGGGCAAGGCGGTCTACCTCTCATCCGACGCGGGCACCTTCGGGCCGCCCTGGCCGGGCCTCGGAGCGTACGGGGTCAGCAAGGCGGCGCTCGAGAGGCTCGTTGAAGCGTGGCGCGCCGAACACCCGGACGTCGGCTTCACCTGCCTCATCGTCGGGGAGTGCGCCGGCGGCGAGGGGGACGGGCAGACCGGAATGAACGTCGGCTGGGATATGGAGTTGGCGATGAAGGCCGTCCCGCTGTGGGCTTCGCGCGGCTGCATGCCCGGCAAGTTGATGCCCGTCGAGGACCTCATCGAAGTCGTGCACACGGTCCTGCGCACCGATGCGGCGACGTCGATGCCGCTCGTGGTTGCCCGAGGCGCGCCCGCCAGCCCTGCGGCATTTGCGGAGTCTGCTCAGTCGTAACGGCGGCGGCGCCGCGCCGAATCAGTGCCGGCCCAGCCTCTCGCTGACCAGGTCGGTGAGGAAGCGCCGGTTCGAGGTGGGACGGAATGCCCGCGCCGCTTCGGTGAGCGCGTCACGTGACTCGGACGGAAGCTCGATGTCGGCGGCGGCGACGTTGAACTCGAGTTGCTCGACGCTGGACGCGCCGGGGATGGCGACGACGCCCGGCAGGCTGATCAGCCAGGCCAGCGCCACCTGAGCGGGCTTGGCGTCGACCTCCGTCGCGACGTCGCGCAACGTCTGCAGCAGCGGCTCGACACGGCGCAGGTTCTCCGTGCCGAACAGCGGGTTCACCGCGCGGACGCCGCCGGGACGATTGTCCAGGCCGTACTTGCCGCCCAGCAGCCCTTGCGCCAGCGGGCTGTAGGCGATCACGATGCGGTTCTCGCGCTCGGCGAAGGGCACCAAATCCTCCAGCGCTCCGGCGTGGGCGAGTGAAAAATGCACCTGGTTGCTGATGACGGGCCGCCCGAGGGCGGCATCGGCCTTTCGCCATCGCGCCAGCGAGTAGTTCGATACGCCGGCCGCCCCGATCTTTCCGCTGTCGAGTAGGTCGCGCATTCCCGGCATGATCACCGAGTCCGGAACCAGCGGATTGGGCTGGTGGATCTGGTAGAGGGGGATGCGATCCAGGCCCAGCCGCCGCGCACTGGCGGCCTCGCGCTGCTTGATCACAAGGGGAAACGGCGCGACCGGCATGATCTTGCTGGCCACCGCAACCTCGGCGCGTTCGTCGCCGAGTGCCTCGCCGAGGATCCGCTCGCTTTTGCCCAGCCCGTACACCTCGGCGGTATCGAACAGCGTCACTCCAAGGGCCCGGGCGCGGTGCACGATGTCACGCGCGGCACCGGAGGCATAGCTGTCGCCGTAACCCCACTCGCGTGACCCGAACTGCCAGGTGCCCAGGCCGATTCGGCTGACCCGCCCGACTCCGTCGACATCCAGATACTTCATGACGCCCACCCTACCGAGTTGGCCGATCGCCTCAGCCGGGGATCTTGTCGAGTATGTAGTTGGCGATGCTGACGGCGGATTGCCGGGGGCGGTCGCTGTCGGTCGTGCCGCCGTAGGTGACACACAGGTCGACGACGACGTTGGCTTTGGCCGCGACCGCGCGGACCGAACGCACCTGGAGGCCCTTGGGTGCGAGGTCCATCGTGCTGATGCCGTTGCCGCCATCCCCGGGGGCGCTCAGCGAATAGGGGATCGGTCCCACTCCTTGGATAGCCACTCCCACGGTTGAGCCGCCGCACTCGCGCCACCCGGATAGCAGCGCCGCCAGTTGTGATTGGGCCGTGGCTGGATCGCGAAATGCCAGGACGGCTTGCATGATTTCGATCGACTTGAGGAAGCTGCGCGCGTCGGAAAACTTCTCCGCGCGATACCCGGCGATGGCGTCGACGGTGTAGGCGTCCGGGACCCCGGGGGCGATGCTTCCCCAGCAGTCCGGACGGTCAATGGTTTCTTCTTCGTCGGGCCTGCTGGGGTGGTCCCGTGTCGGGCCCGCCTCGAAATTTTGATCCGCTGTGATGTTTTTCAGGGCGTCGAGGCCGGGTAACAGCGCGCCCACGGTGTCCGGCGCGACCGTGGGCAGCGGGGGCGCGGCGGTGGTGATAGCGGGTGCCGCGGTCCGGCGGGAAGTGGAAGTGAACGCGGCCAGCGTGGCCCATGCGACCAGAGCGACGACCGTGAGGGTGATGAACGCGTACGACAGCGCCAGGCCCGCCAGTGCGCGGTCCCGGCCGAGCTCACCGGTGCGGCGGATTTGCGCCAGCCCAAGGTGTCCCAGGATCGCGCCCGCGGGCGCGAACACGAACGCGAACACCAGCGACAGCGTCGCGCATGTGTTGGCTGGCGGGCGGTACGGCGGCGCCGGTGGAGGTGTATAGACCGGCGGTTCCACCGGCGGATCGGGGTATGGGACCCGGCCCAGCGGATCGTAGCTCAACGGGTTTTGCCAATAGGGATCCTGAGGGTTGGTCACGCCAGTGCCTCCTTAGCCTGGGACCCTGCCCGAAATGTACTCGCCGATGCCATGGCCCGGCGTGGCCGCGCGCACCGTTTGGTGCCCCGGTTCGTCGGGTAGCCGCTACACAGCGCGCAACAGCCCGCGCGCCGAACCCAGGAGCAGATGGAAAGGACAACATGGCTCAGAACGCCATCAAGTCGCCCACCGACGTGGTCGACTTTCTTGTCAGTCAACACAAGCAGGTCAAGTCTTTGTTCGCCGAAACGCTCTCGGCGTCCGGAAAGGCACGAGAGAGGGCTTTCGTCGAACTCCGACGACTGCTTGCAGTCCACGAAACGGCCGAAGAGGAGATCGTTCACCCGCGGGTCAAGCGGAAGATCTCCAACGGCGCCGCGGTGGTCGACAAGCGACTGCACGAAGAGCACGAGGCAAAGACGGTCCTGCAGAAGTTGGAGAAGCTCGACGTCGACAGCGAGGAGTTCACCCGCCAGTTGACAGAACTCCGCGATGCGGTTGTCGATCACGCCGAGCATGAGGAGCAGGACGAGTTCGCCAAGATGGGCGAGGAATTGAGCGGCGACGAGCTCGAAAGGATGGGCCGCGCCGCCAAGCTCGCCGAAGCGGTCGCGCCCACTCGGCCGCATGCCGGCGTCGAATCCCAGGTGGCCAACCTCGTCGCAGGCCCGTTCGCGGCGATGCTCGATCGAGCCCGCGACGCCATTGTCGGCAAGGGCTAGCAACGCCCATGGGGTGCCCTCGTTTGCGGGGCGGGGGCACCCCAACCGCGCCGGTCGCCCGAAAGAAACCATGACCGCAACTAAGGCGCCCGATGAGTAAGCCGTTCACACGTTCTAACACCAAACGCAGCACGACCCGCCACAACGTTGTGGTGGGTCGTGTCCGGCAGAATCAACCGGCCATGAACTGCTGGTAGGCCGACTCCAGATTCGGCGGCAGAGCCGTGACATTGCACTGCCGTTCGGTGTCGCCGATCGGCGCCAGAATGCCGCGCAGGTCCTGGTACTGCTGGGGATGGGCCGTGAAGTAGTTGCGCAGATTCGACTCGGCCTCCGGACGCGGCTGGCCATAGGCGGCCGTGACAACTTGGTTGGCATCCGGATGCGCGGCCAGGTACTGCTGGGCCGAGCCTTCCACCGACGAAACGGTCGAGTTCACGCCGCCGGGACTGCAGTCGGGTGCTGCGCCTGCCGCCGGCGCACCGACGGTACCCACGACCATTCCCCCGAGCAGACACCCGACGCCGATGCCGGCCGCTCGCCGACGCGCGACAATACTGCTGATTTTCATAATCAGGGTCGTCCTTAAAAATTGTTCCGAATTTGTTCTTCGAGGCTCCCGATTCCCCCAAACCAAAGTAGCCGAAGTGAAACAGCAGCGTGACGCCGGCAAGAAGGAAGCGGAAGCTGACGCGGCGCGGGCCGGCGCAAAAGCCGCCGAAGAGCGCCAGAAGGCAAACCAGTAAGTAACTAAGGGGGGCCGGTCCTGTCACGGGGCCGGGCCCCCTTCGCGCGTGCGGCAAAGGCCTTTGCTGACAATGTGGTACGAGCGTGCGGCAGCGCTCTTGGCTGATCGCCACGACGGTGGTGTGCCAAGAATTCGTAAATAACCGCCTGCTCGTCGTTTCATCCCGCCATTCGCGGATATACCTGATAAGAACCGCCCGGTGGGTGGCGGGTTAAGCGGGGTGGAGCATGAGTTTGCGGGACCGGGTGTCGTGCGTCATAGCGTTTCTGCGTGCCGGTTACCCGAGCGGCGCGCCCGCGACCGGCTACGTGCCGCTGCTGGCGCTCTTGCCGCGACGAGTGTCTGACGACGAGGTCGCGGTGATCGCGGGCACACTCAGTGGACCTGACAGTCGGTCGATCGATAGCGCCGACGTCGGGGTGGAGATCACCCGGATCACTCACGAGCTGCCCTCACTGGACGACATCGAGCGCGTCCAGCATCGACTCGATGTAATGGGATCGGCCCGCTGAGCGCTCACGCGCGTTCCAGGTCGACCACCAGCGGCCGGTGATCCGGTTGTGCAGTCACCACTTTCGATGGCAGTCGCAGCTAGCGGGCTCCTGGCACCTCTTCGCGAGCCGCCACAGAGCGGCCGTCACCGGTGTCGAACACCTCGATGGCGACGTCGCGGTCCCGGTAACTGCCCAGCGATGTCAGCCCGGGCGTTCGCGCGATGACGGCGTGGACCGCATCGCCGGTGAGGGGATAGTCGGCCACGGCGTGGCGCCAGTGTGCGGCAACGACTTTCGCGCCTGGCTGCAGCCGCGGGCATTCGCGGCGCAGTATTGTGGCCAGCATATCGGCGTCCAGATAGTAGGCGACCTCGCTGAGCACCAGCAGGTCGAAGGGGCCGGGCGGCCACGCCGAATCCAGGGACCATCGGGCGAGCGTCACCCGGTCCCGGCAGCGGGCCTCGCGCAGCCGCGCATCCGCGCTTCGCACCGCCGCATCGGCCACATCCGCCGCAGTAACGTGGTCGCAGCGCTGTGCCAGCTGCGCGGTCAGCATTCCGATCGAACAGCCCGGCTCGAAGGCATGCCGATACCGGCGGTCGGGGAGCAGTGCCAGAGTGATGGCGTACTTGCGCTGCTCGTACCACCGCGTCGACAACTGCCACGGATCGTCGGTACCGGCGTACATCCGGTCGAAGTAGGCGTCGGGTAGCCGCGTGGTCAACGGAATACCACCTCTCCCACCGCGAGCAGTCGCTGCAGTACGAACGCCGGCAACACTGGTGCCGATTCGGCGGCGCTCGGCTCGAGCTGACTGCGAAAACACTGCGCAGCATGGCGTTTGCGATCAAGCGCCCAGCCGGACACGCGCACGCGGTGCGCGCGGTCCCAAGGCACCGCGGGGTCGCCCGGGCTGGCCCAATGCCACATCCAAACCGGATATTCCAGCAGCGCGGCGCCGGTGTGCGCGCAGGCGGCCGCCGCCGCGCGTCCGACGGCTTCGTGATCCGGGTGCCCGTCGCCGCGCCAGGTGGCGGCACACCAGGTTCCGGGCGCAGCGCCCTCGAGGGTCTCCACGAGCAACTCAGTGAGCCTATCCTCGTGGTCGGCCAGCTCACCGTCGGGCAGACTCAGCGACACCGGTGGAGGAACCCCTAAAATACTTGTTGCTCTGCGCAATTCGTACTTTCGTATGGTCTCCAAACGAGCCCGGTCCCATAGCGTCGCACCGGGTTGGGCGGCGCCGCCGTCACTGACCGACACCACCTGCACATCGACGCCCGACGCGACCAGTTGTGCGGTCGTCGCGCCCAGTCCGAGGGTCTCGTCGTCGGGGTGGGGCGTGACGACGACCAGGCCGGGACACCCGCTCAAATCCAGCGGCGGCAGCGGATGCCCGTCGAGTGCGGCCAGCCATACCGGCACGGGGGTGCCGCCGCGGGTCAGCGGCTTGGCCGCAAACTTGGCGCAATTACCTGCCGGCGCGGTCCTCAACGCAGCCGCCCGGTTAGCTTTCCGAGCTCGGCCAGATCCCGCTCGGCATGGCTTTGTCGTATGTAGATGGTCAAGTCGGCCACCCGCTGGGCGTGCCGACCGTCCTGACACAGCGGGCCCGGCCCCAGCGCTCGGCCGGTGCGCGTGATGGCCTCATCGGCCGCGTTTTCCACGACCGCGCGGGCACGACGGGCCAGCAGCTGAGCGGTCTCGGTCCGGTCGAACGGATCGGAATCGATCTGGATCGCGGCTGCGCCCAGGATCGCGTCGCCGGCGGCGAGCGCGGCGTCCACGGCACCCAGGTGCGCCAGTGAATACGCGTCGGCTGATTTGCTTCCGGCGCAACGGTATAGCGGCTCGGCAACCCTACGCGCACCGCCGAGCCAGCAAGCGGCCACGCCGATCGCGCCGTGCCAGAACCCGGGCCGGTTGAGGTAGTCACCGGGGTCACCCACGGCGACGGCGGGGGCGTTGGTGAACTGCACCGTCCGGGTGTCGCTTCCCGCCATCCCGACGTTCCACCACGTGGTGGGCAGCGCTTTGACGGCCGGGTCGGTGATCGTCACCGCGAACAGGCCCCGTCTCCCGTCGGCGAGCCGCGCGGTCACCAGCGCATGGGTGCAAAACCCGGCCCCGGAGCACCACACCTTGGTGCCGTCGAGAATGACCGCGCCACCGTCGACGTTGGTGGCGGTCACCACCGCGTCGGGCGACTCGGCTGCCCACACGCCCCACAGTTGACCGGGCTCGGGGGGCTTGCCGCCCAGCTCGTGGAGTATTGCGACGGCGTCAACATGGGCCTCGGCGATCCGGGCCGCGACGATGTCGTCCTCGGCCAGCAGTGCCAGACGTTGCCAGCGTTCGGCGGTACGTCCCGACGCGGGTAGTGGCAGCTCCAGTCGTCCCGACTCCAGCCAGTGCGTTACCACTCCCGCCGTCACGCGCAACCACCCGGCGCCGATCTGCCCAGTTCCCTGAGGTAATGGGCGAATCCGTGTGGGGCCCGGGCCTCGGTTCGCGCCGACGTGATGACCGACAGTTCGGTGTCCCGGTGAATGCTGTAGCCGGCGGCTTCGAACCGCTCCACCAGGTCGACATCCTCGCCGGAGGACAGCGCGCGAAAACCGCCAACCCGCCAGTAAGCCCGGGCGCTGAAACCCATATTGGCCCCGTGAACGTGTTCGTGATATCCGCCGCGCTCTGGCGGGCCCGCTTCTCGGTAGGCCTGCAAATAGCGGTCAGCGACGACCCCGGAATGGTGGTGCCAGTCGGTCACCCGTACGACGCCCAAAACCATGTCCGCGCCAAGCCCCAGCTGATGCACCAGCCAGCCGGGGTCTACCCGGCTGTCGGCATCGGTGGTGGCGTACCAGCACTCGTCGTCGTCCCCGAACACCGAGCGCGCGTAACCGAGGCCGACCGCCCGCGCGGCGCCGACGTTGTGCGCGTCGACACGGACGAAGTGCACGTCGGGCCCATACTGTCCAGCTAACTTTGTGCTGTCGTCGTCGGTGGCATCCAGGACCACCACTATCGCGACCGGGATCGGCGCGCACAGGGCCGCGGTCAGCACCGTGCGCAGGCAGCCCGGGAGCTTGGCCCCTTCGTTGTGGGCGGGGATCACGACGGCAGCGCCATCGTAAGCTCGGAGCACGCGGGCCGACATAACTGAAGACTTACCCCATCTTGCCATAGTTAAACAGACGACAAACGATGCCGCACAATGTCGGCCAGGTTGCCCACCTAGACTGCGCCGACCAGCACGATGTGCTGGCAATCACGATGCCGGTGCTGCCGCCCACCAAGGTGCTCATCCAGAAGCTGCGCTTCCTCGGCGAGCATCATTGCGACTTCGCGCAGCTACTTCCGGCCGTGCAGGCGGTCCGCGAACGGCTGGACTGGAACCGCGTCAGGTCTGAGACCGCCGACAATGATTGCGCGGTCTCGTTCCTGGCGCTGGCTGACCGGCTGGGGCTCACCGACGCTATTAGTGGTTACGCAGTTTGGCGACCAGTTTGTCTTTGGTCAGGCCCGAATATCCTGACATACCAAGCTCTTTGGCGCGCTTCTTCAGTTGCGGCACCGTCCAGTCCTGGTAAGACCCGGACTTGCCGCCCTTGCGGCCGACCGACGACTTACCCCGCACGGCAACCGCATTGGAGATCCGCGCCGCCTTTTCCTTGGAGTCGCCCTGCTTGCGCAGGTCCTCGTACAGCTTCTCGTTCTTGATCGACGGATTCGGCATTGTCGTCACCCTCCTTTCGACGGAACGCTCTTGGCAGAATGCCCCGCTTGACGCTGGTGGAAACTCACCAACCGGTAATCGCTGCGCGGCGGGTGGTGTCTAGCATGTGCGTGGACGATGCCGTTATCGCCAAGGGGGACATCGCATGGTCGAAATTCACGTGGAGCGAACCATCGCCGCACCCGCGGAACAGGTCTTCGACTGGCTGGCTGACCCGGTGAACCTGGCGGCCGCTCCGCTGGTTCGCAAGGCCCGTTATGCCAAGGATTTTTCGGGCCCCGGCGCGGGTGCGGTGCGTGAGGTGACCGCGGTCGGCACGTGGTTCCGCGAAGAGATCACGGCCTATGATCGGCCGCGCAGCTACTCCTATCTGATTGTCCGATCATTCCCGCCGTTCGATCACGAGGGCGGCACGCTGACATTCACCGCGTCGGGCGACGGGACGCATGTGGACTGGCTGAGCAACTACACCCATCCGGCTTGGGCCGGAGGCAAGCTGTTACAGGCAATCAGCTATCCGCTGCTGCGCTCGAGCTTTCTTGCGCTCTTTGATGCCTGCGCGGAGGCGCTGGAGAGGTAGGTGCGGTGCGCGGTTCGCGCCCAATTTATTGGACGATCGTCCTGAAATTCGCGTGTGTATTTGGCCGATTCGCGGCTGTTCCTCTCTGGATGCGGGTTACAGTCGCGGCAAGCAGGGTGCGGCAGTGTGGCCGTGTTCGAAGGGGGGCGGCGGTGGGTGCTCGGCGATCGACCCGCGTGATCGAGCGGCTGCCCGACGCATTCCCGCCAAGCCGCACCCTAACCGTTCACGCGACCGACGGCATTGCTTTACACGCGGAGGTTTTCGGGCCACCCGACGGCTATCCGATTGTGCTGACGCACGGCATCACCTGCGCGATCCGGGCGTGGGCGCACCAGATCGCCGACCTCGCCGCCGACTACCGGGTGATCGCGTTCGACCATCGCGGCCACGGGCGAAGCGGCATTCCGCGACGTGGCGGCTACAGCCTCAAACACCTTGCCTCCGAACTGGATTCGGTGCTCGAGGCGACCCTGGCGCCGCACGAGCGCGCGGTGCTGGCCGGGCACTCGATGGGCGGCATCACCATCGCTGCCTGGTCGGCGCACTACCCCCACAAGGTTCACCGGCGCGCTGACGCCGTCGCGCTGATCAACACCACCACCGGGGATTTGGTGCGCAAGGTGAAACTGCTGTCGGTGCCGCGCGAATTGTCGGCCGCGCGCGTCATGGCCGCGCGCGTCCTGATAACCGCGTTCGGCGGGTTCCCGCTTCCGAGTGCCGCGCGGATCCCGGGCCGCTATTTGGTCGCGATGCTGGCGGTCGGAAAGGACGCCGACCCGAGCGCGGCGCGAATCGTCTACGAACTGTTCGCACGGACATCGCCCGCGGGGCGCGGGGGCTGCGCGAAGATGCTCGTCGATGCCTTGGGCTCGCGGTACCTCGACTTGGCCGGTTTGACCGTGCCGACCTTGGTGATCGGCAGTGAACGCGATCGGCTGACGCCGATCGGCCAGTCCCGCAGGATCGCCCGCACCGCGCCCAACGTCTTCGGCCTGGTCGAGCTGCCCGGCGGCCACTGCTCGATGCTGGAACAGCCCCGTGAGGTGAGTCGCCACCTGCGAACGCTCGCCGAATCGGTGGCCCGCGGCGTGCGGGTCCGCCGGATCAGCTCATAGCAACGCGGCGACGTCGGCGGCCGCCCGCTGGCCGGACCTGACTGCGCCGTCGAGATATCCGGTCCATTCGTCTGCGGTCTCGGTGCCGGCCCAGTGAATCGGCCCGACCGGCTCGCGTAACCACGGCCCGAATCGTGTCCACGATCCCGGTGGTACCGCCGCGGTCGGACCGCCCGGGGCGAAATCTTCTGTGCCCCATCGATGATCGACGTAGTCGAGGGGTTTGAGCGCCTCATCGCCGAACAACCTGGCGAAGCATTGCAGCGTGTCGCGGCGGCGCTGCTCGGTGGGAAGCGAGTCGAACGCACGGGCATCGACGAAACCCATCAGGACGCCTGGACCATCGGCGTGCGGGCTGACGTCGAAGGTGATGAACACCGGGCCTTTGTCGGACAGCGACTGGCCGGAGAACCCGGCGGCCCTCCAGAACGGCGTCTCTTAGGCCGCGTAGGCCTTGCTGAGCCTGCCCTGCGGCCAATGCCTGGCGAGTTGCCCGTACGCGGCGGGCAGCGGGGGAGCGAAGTCGATCGACGCGCGATGGGCCGGCGGGATCGCGACGATGACGAACCCCGCGTCGGCCGAGCCAACGTCGGTCGTGACCGTCACTCCCGCACCATGCCGGTCGATGCGGCGGACCGGTGCGTTGAGCACGACGCGCGCGCCCAGTTCGGCGGCCGCCGCCTCGGCGATCTGCTGGGTGCCACCCGGGAAACGGTCCTGCTGGGCACCGTTCTCTACGTCGAGCAGCCGGTCCAGGCCGCCGGCGGCGTGTGCGTAGCGGGCGGCGTGCAGCATCGACACGTCGTCGGGTTCGCACCCCCAGGTCACCCGGGCCATGATTGCCAGCAGGTCGCGCGACGAGGCGGTGGCGCGCACCGAGCGCAACCACTCGCCGAGCGACATGCAGTCCAGCTCGCGGGCGCGGCGCGCTTCCCAGGGGGCGGCAATCGGGATGCTGCGGGCAATCCTTTCGAATTGCCAACGCAGGCGGCCGATATCAACCAGTCCGGTGGGCGAAAGCTTGGGGATGGTGCCGCGGTAGGAACGCGCCCAGCCGCGCCAGTGGATCACGTTCTTTCCGTCGTGGTGGGTCGGAGTGGTCGGGACCTCAAGCTCGGCGGCCAGCGCGAGAACGGCGTCTTGGGTCGGGCCGACGAAAGTGCCGCCCAGATCGGCGGGCAACCCCGCGACGCTGCCGGTAAACGAGCGGCCGCCGACGCGGTCACGGCCCTCGAAGACCAGCACGTCATGGCCCTGTCGCGTCAGCTCGCGCGCCGCGGACAGCCCGGCAAAACCGGCACCGACCACGACAACGTCGACAATCCGCGGCGGCTTTGTCACGTCCACTAGTGAACCGCATTTTGACGGTTTCGTAGGATAAATTTCCATTGCCCGTCTCTCGAGGGCGGTTGCACGCCCGGTTAGGCAAGTGCTTTGAAAGTCTTCACCGCGTTGTACGGGCTCACCGATGCCGCGGATCGCGCACGAGCCCTGCGCGATGCCGGAGCCAGCGGTGTTGCCACCTTCGAGGGTCAGCACGACGTGTTCGCGCCGCTGACGCTGGCGGCCACGGTGGGCGATCTGGACCTGATGACGAATGTGGCGATCGCGTTTCCGCGCAATCCGATCCACCTGGCGCACCAGGCCAATGATCACCAGCTGCTGAGCGGCGGGCGATTCTTCCTCGGTCTTGGCACTCAGGTCCGCCCGCAGATCGAGAAGCGGT